>NZ_JAHPIV010000014.1 GCF_019039105.1 Desertibacillus haloalkaliphilus
ACTCGTTCATTGACAGGATACCCACTACCATCATCGTCGATGGTAGTCGTTCCATAATAATCATCATACGTTGACCATACTTCACCCGATGGAGCACGACAAAGGTAAAAGCCTGGGTTATTATTTGTATCCTCTGTCACGGCATAGGCAATAGTCTGCGATGAAGCATAAACTTGTCTCTCGTTTAACAAGGGGATAAATAAAGACACCAATAAAATAAAAATAAGCAAAAGTATTTTCCAACGTGTTTTAACTATAAGTTGCACTTTTCCCAATTACTATCCCACCTTTATGCACGAACAAAAAAACGCCCCTAATAAGACACAGGTATTTCCTGTGAAACTTATTAGGGGCGTCCCTTTTTCCAATATCTACTTATAAGTAAAATAACATAAAACTAAACAATATGCTATATATTAGATTTAATTATTGTTCAAACAAACAATTACAAATATTTAATAGTTTAAAATAAAAAGAGGATAGCATTAGCTGTATCCTCTTTTGTAAGTTTTATTCCTCAATTCCTATATAAGAAGGACTACCGTTATACGCTTGAAAAGTGATCATATTTCTATCTTTTTTAAGGCCACCTTCCATAAAGGCTACTGTAGACTTACCTTCTTCCAACATTTCATTTCTCATTATATTATAACCAAAGTTTTCTCCATCCTCTTTACTTGGAAAGTACCCACCTCTTCCGAAGAAGAAACGATTATTCATTTGAAATCCATACATATCACGAGTAGGTAAAACTTCCATTTCGACTGAAAAACGATAACTTTCTCCCTCGCCTTTAGTTAATGAATCAAAGTTTTCAAACATAGGGAGAAAAGTGCTATACTCCTCTGTTTCATCAAAAGCAATAATATGTTTAATCGTAACTTCCATACCATCAGTAAATCTAAATTCTAGTATGTCTTCCTTGATATTTTTTGTAGGAATACCAGTTACTGATTCAATATTTGTCCCTGTCGTCGAAATTTCTACAAACTCTCGTAATGCACCATGATCATCTGACGAGGTATCTTTCAATCTAGAAAATCGATTTAATATCGTTGCAGCCTGCGCTCGATTAGACTTATCTTCCAATCGAAAAGAATGATCTTCAAACCCTCCTATTAACCCAGTCCCATGAACTAGTGCTACATAAGGTACAATATCATCATCCATACTTGTAAAATCTCTTAATGGTAAATATGTGTCACCTAATTGTGATAAGTCTTCCTCAAACGTTTCATTTTCATTTGCCAATGCCCTTGCAGACATCTTTGTCATTTCCTCCCTAGTAATTGCTTCATTGGGGTTAAACGATGTTCCATACTCACTTTCAAAAATAATACCCGCATCAACAGCACTACCTATCGCTTGATCTGCCCAATGTTCCGAATCACTAAAAGGATTGGGTTTATCATCCAGATTTAACATACGAGTTAAAATTGACACAAACTCCGCTCTTGTAATCTCATCATTCGGTCCAAATGTCCCATTAGGATACCCATTTATGTAACCTTCTTCAACCATTCGCTCAATAGAACTCTTTGCCCAGTGATTATTGGAAACATCCGTAAAAGACGTATTTGCTGTTGCAATAGAACCTCCAATTAATATCACTATTAATATCATAGCTATTAAAACCATATTAAATTTCATATTCATTTTTTAACCTCCCTCAATAATTCAATTATACCCCATATGGTATATTTTGTAAATTTATTTTTTCAATAAAAAAAACCTTATGCGTTGAGGACACACTTATTGCAGGTAGTGTATCAAACTTCAACCCAAAAGGCTGTAAACTTCATAAAATGCTGCTGACTTATACAAGTCGCAAAAGAAAAAAATAATAGAACAGAATTGATTAACTTAATTATAGCAACCTCCAGTCAAAATAACTACTCAAAATTGGAGAAACTTTCTTTAATTCCGTAGATATTCATAAACAGCTGCCTGACGAATCATTATACTTTCTCCCCTAAAATATCTTGGACCTTCAGTTTCTAAAATCAGTACAACGCTAGGCCCTCTTAGGGTTTGCTTAAAATCGAACTCAGGAGCATCATAAGTACAAGGAAATCGAACATAACCATCAGCATTTGTTTGATTACAAACAGAGTCACTTGTTTTATCATCGATAAATTGTAAATGTGCAATTTTTACTTCATGTTGAAAGAATGAATTTTCTTCTGGCACAAGATTATCATCTAACCTTAAATGATACTTTAAACTTTCGTGCAAATACTCTTCACCTAAGTGGTTACCATTTTCCTTATAGAAGACAAGGTATCCATTCGACATCTCTTTTTGATCAATTAATAAAGCCGCGTCATGTACGGCAATCTCTCCATAGTTTTTCAAATATCGTGTACTTGTCATATCTGTTTCTATATTCCATTGTAATGTCATAATCCCGGCAAATAATGCAACAAGAAAAAAACTCTGTAACGCTGAAGACATTATAAACGCTCCTTATGTACCAATGTACTCACTAATTACTCGTATATCCTTAGAAATCTCTAGGTCTGAGTTAAACAAATCAAAAATAAAAATCGGTGTGCTCGGAACTTTGATTTCTGCTTCAATCATATGATTCTCTAACGAGTCATGCGGGCTAGGACGGTAAACCCTTGTATTTGTTGCTACAATCTCAATCTCATTCTCGTCAAAGTTATAGCGTGTACTTAATGTATCCTTCATATCGTCTATCATTTCATCCGTAAAATACCCTTCAACTGCAGCTCGTTTACTATATTCATGCAAAACTTCTTCAACAGCTGCACGGTGTAATGAATCTAAATAAGCAAGGATCGGTGTAAACATCACAGTGATCGCAATAATGGCACTTAACCACTTTGCAAGAGTTGTGCTCATTTTTAAAACAACCCCTTTTCTACTTGAAAAATAAATAGAGAAGGAAGAACTCTACTCCTTCTCTATTTAATATCATCTAGTCTTCTAAAATTTGCATCTCTCTCAGACTATCTTCGTGTTCATTAGTTTTATCTTTAACCGCATTATATGCTGCTCCAAACAACAAACTGACAATGACGACAGCGGTCATAGCAACAGACATAAACTTTGCTAATGTTGTATTCATAAACTATGTACCACCTTATCTAAATTAATTCACGAAGTTATTAGTTATGTGAATCTTGCCACTCATGATCAGTTGACGGAACATTAGTACTGTCAATTGTTCCATAATAACCTTCATCAGACGTTGTTTTATTATCGACAACATCATAAAGTACTCCAAATACCAATGCTACGATCACAACAGCAGTAATTGCGACCCCCATAAATTTTGATAAAGCTGAATTCATAACAAATCTCCCCTTTTTTAATATTTATTAAGTTAATAGATTTAATTCCGTTCGACGTAATCTTCTACAGTATCAGCCATGTCACCCATCAGAGGCATTAACTGTCCATACAATAATGAAACAATTACAACAGCGGTTAAAGCTATAGACATCCATGTAGCTAAACTTTTATTCATGCATCACCACCTCCAAAGAATTAAATATAAGATTTAGATATTTGCACCGTTTAGAATGGTCACTACCATATTTACAACGACCATAATAAAATTAATAATGATTAAAAACGTCGCAATTTTAATTGGCATAGAGCCAAAATCAGTCATAAATTTCCGCTTCCTACGATAGTTTTCAATCTGTGAACGAGCAAATAAATCATTCATACCTCGCAATGCTTTGATAGCTGTTTCTCGTTCATTAGAATCTAATGTCTTTAATACCGATACAAGAGATTTCACTTCCGGTGTATCAACTTCTTTTGCAAAAGTATCTAATGCTTCTTCTGGACCTACATCCCCCCATTTAGCCAACAACTTTGTCATTGCTGGCCTAATCTCTTTGAAGTAAGGTTGCAAATGACGTATAACGTTGTACGTATTTACTCGAACATTGGTCATCATTTCAATCTCACCAATAAGAAGGTCGTGAAAGGTAAAGATTTCCGAATTCATCTTTGCCTTTCGGTATTCCTGTAATCGATTTAAACTAATGTTTAATAACGAAAAGGGAATATTGGGTGCACCTATAACAAAAATGAGTAACAATACGAGTAATGACATGGTTGAATACGTTTCCCCAATTAGCATTGGGATCAAATAATAATAGATCAGCAAAACAACCATAACTGCGATATAGGTGATCATATAGCGAGAAGCATTTAACTTAAATGGGTATCCAGCTCTTTTAAAACGTTCTTCTAACGAAGATTTATCAAGCGTTTCCTTTATAGACTTTTGCTTTTCAGTAAAGCTACGTTTTAATCGAATCCTGGTTTGGACCCGCTCTGCTTTATTCGTTAACCCAGAATAGACAAGAAAACCAGAGAAAATAGCAACTACTATACTCACACTATAAATCAGTATTGGTAAAACTTTGTATAACGTTGAAGCTTCCATACCATCTATCTCCTTAAATGTCATTCTTAGGGTTACGTAACAATAGAGCGATAAATACAGATAGAACCGTAAACGTCAGAGAAAGAGAAAAGGTAAGAGTGGATACTGATTCACCAAATTGTAACTGCACCCAATCCTGCGGGCCGCTGACATAATACCCTAACCCAATACTAGAAACAAAAATGATTGGAACAAAAAATCCATTAACAACGGAGTCAAGCGCCTCACTTTTTTCTTCTTCCAGCATCTTTTCTGTATTTTCCATTTGAGAACTTAAGTTAATCAATGCATTCATCACACGCTCATCGTACAAATAACCTTTTAGTATAATGTTTCCTAATCGTTTCGCCCAAGAATTTCCGGCTGTAAAGATAAAACGTTGAATACACCGACGTATGTCTTCTTCTCCCCTTGAGACTTGAATATCAGAAATTATTCGATAAAAGACGTGACGCAATGCCTTTTCATCAATTTGGTTACTCGTTGCAATGAGAGCTCGGTACATATCATAGTTACAAGCGTTGTAATTTTGGGTTAGCTGTTGAATAACCGTAAGAAGTTCATTCCCAACACTATTTCGAATGCCTTTTAGTTTTACTTGTAAAACAAGGTAAGGAATACTAGCTGCAAATAAACTTATTAAAATCGTCAAAATGATATCATTCATGTTCATGAATAAGAATACAAATGTCAGTACAAATAGGAATCCACTAATGAAGAAGAATGATAAAACCCCGTATGCTTTTTCACCTTTATCGTTTGACACTGTATCCACTAACAAATGAATGTGCTTGAGAAACGGAGATAACGATTCGAATGATTTTTTATCTTGAAATTTCGATCTAGATCTTCTTAATCTCTCACCATTTTTCCAATGGGACATTTTCACCCGCAAAGGAACTTCGATAAGCTTTTTAATAAGATAGAGATTTACAAGAACTAAAACAAGATAAAGTAAATAGTAGACTCCATGTTGCAAAACAAAAATTTTAAGCTCCGTCATACTAAAACACCTTGCTCTTCAATTTCGCGAATAGGTGCTTTCCTTTCACGCTCTTGAAGAAGTGAAAGAAAACGTATCGCATCTTCCTCATTTTCATCTGCCATTAGTTGCTGTAACCCTCTTGATATTTGAGAAGAATAATAGTATTTACCATCACGCTTGTTATACTTAATAATCGTATTTGTATCATAAGATCGGGTTCGCGGGTCCCATATAACCTCAGTTAACCCTGTCACACGTTTAGTCGTTCGATCACGGTCTGTTCCCATCGTGAGAATAAAATCAATATTTTGAGCAACACGCATTTCCTCGGTGTCCTGTCTACGAGTAGGAAATTCATCGAGTAAGTGACGTGTTAGCTGAGGAACAATTTGCTGTACATCCGTTAAGTGATAAGTGGACATCATCCCACGTTCCCCACGTTCACAGGCAATCATGGCTGCTTCAAGCTCTTTGGATCGTATCTCTCCAACAATTAAGTAATCATGTTCCATACGTAAAAGGCGAGGAATAGCTTGGTGTAAATCACCTTCAGACGCTTGGAGTTCATAGATCAATCTATCGGGCATATGCTTCCCAAGGGCTAATTCAAAATGTTTTTCTAAGCAGGCCACAACAAATCTAGGGTCACGCTCTGAAATTAACGTTTTCATAAAGGTTGATTTCGCACTACGTACACGACCAGCAACAATCATGTTGCACATAAGCCGAGCTAATAACCTATAAAGATCGACATCCTCATGAGGGATCGTATTGCGTTTCGCTTGTTCTTCTAAAGAAAAGTTTTTAACAATAAACCTACGAAAGATTACATAGGTCTCTTTTGAACGAGGATGAATAATCATTGTAATCCTCGATCCATCCTCTTTCTCCGTCTCTAATTCCGGTTGTTGATGATTTAAAACTGCATTCTCATCACGCATTTTAAAGGCCTCAATAATTTTTTTTACTTTATCTTCATTTTCAAACTCACCTTTACGTTCAAAGTGGCCATTTATATCAATCCATAGTTCCGTTCCACGAATTACACAAGCTTCACTATCTTGATAACGGTTCTCCCATTTAGCTAGTACACTCTTACCCCACACTTCATGAAAAATAGCTTCTTCAAGAGAGTTGTAGAATTCTGGGTAATCCACCGACGTAATGTTCCTTTTTTGTAATGTTTCTTTAATCTTATTAATAAAATAGGACATCGCATTCGGGTCACCAATAATCGCATCATGCTGTCGTTCTAACCATTCATTCTTCTTTTCATTGTCACTTTCTCTCTCGATTAAATCCGTTAAATCTCCTTTTATAATTGAGCAAATCTCATCAAACTTCTTTTTTCGTTCAAAAGTGTTCGTAATCTTTTTTTCATTAATTCCTTTTCTCTCAAACTCTTCACTCAACCAACTTGTAGGGTCAAAGGGATGTTCTTGTTCAAGTAATTCAATTTCCTTTTCTTTCAAAGAGTTTGTCATGATTTCCCCTCCCCTTTACATAGCTGCTTTATTTCTGCTAAATAACTTACTTAAAAAGCCTTTTTTCTGATCATCTTCGATCTCAACCTTCGTTAAATTCGCCCTAGCAATAATTGAATTTATGATAACTGCAATCGATTTGCGATATTGGTTATCTCCTTCGTCAGCTAATAACTTCTTCTGATTTATAGCGAGGTGCGCCCTGATATCTTGATCAGGTATTGTTGTTAACAAACTCATGTCTAATTCTTTTTGCATATCCTTTTCATTAATTAAAGAGACACCTGGCATATAACGATTAATGATTAACATGTAGTTACTAGAGTCACCTTCTAGCGGTTCGATCATTTGCTGGAAAGCATGACGCCAATAACAACGGTATCCTTTATCCTCTTGTGTTGTTACAAGAAATTTCAATTCAGAGGATTTATAAGACTGTGTTGAACAAGCATTGTCATAATGAGTTCCAGCGTCTATAAGAACAACATCAAAACAGCGGCGAGCAAGTTCAATTAATTGATAGATTTCTTCCCCCTTAAAATAGCGCTGTAACTTTACATCCCAATTTCCTGCAAGATGATAAAACCCTTCCTCTTCGTAATAACAAACAGATTCAATTAATTTTTTTTCATTTAATGCATTCATTTTTAAATCAAGCTTTATCTCGTTTAAATAGCGTCCATTGTAATTTAGAAAGTAATCGCTAGGGTCCCAAGGATTAAGAGAAAGAACCACAACCTTCTCTTGCACTCGTTGAGAAAGCATCTTCGCTACACTAAATACCGTTGTAGAAACACCTGCCCCTGAATGGGTACCAAAGAAACTAATAATTTGCGGGTAAGCTTCTCGTTCTCTTTCAAATATTGAGTCAATCACGTCATTGGCAATCTGTGAATCATCAAGGTATTCCGATAGAAGATGAATATGATAAGCCTCACAAACAGTACGAATGTTACTCATAATCGCTTTACTAGGAACGTGTCCAAGTTTATAAAAAATAGGGTGATTCGGGTACCATTCACGAATTTCTGCTAGCTGTTGATGATGGACCAATCCTCCATCTAAGATAACCGCATCACATTCAATCTCAGGCTCATGCTTTTTCAAGTGAATAGCTAACTCGACTTCTTCAAACTCTTCAAATATGAATTTCAAACGGTCATTATCGCTAACCACATATAAAGTTTTCACCGATTTTACCTCCCTTTTAGTAGTATGTTATGTACATCGTATATCCATGACTGATATAGGAAATAACTTGTTGGAAATCTTCATCATTTAGATTTAATTCCAAGTTTGAGATCTGTCCGGAGGCATCCATACGTTCATTTTCACTACGATCGACTACTTCATTGTTTGATCCATCTTTTGCATATACAACTGGTACACGTGTTAACAGTGGTATCGAGCTATTTTGTACTAATTCATCTTTTTCTGCATCGGTTAAATCTCCATCTTCTAACTTCTCTTGCAACGCCGTTGAAACAACTTGAGAATTGTTCATAGTTGAACGCACCGTTTGGTCTACTTCTCCAAAATCAGGATCTAGCATGTAAATATTTATACGGTCTTTTCTTCGTAATGATCCTGGTTGCGAATAAACCCAGTTATCAGGGATAGGTCGAATCGCTTCCCCCTTATCTGGGTTAGGGATGATCCCATCAAAATCAATGTAATGTTCTGACACCATTGAGTTAGAAAACATAGGATGGGCTGCATCATAACCAACAATTCGGTTTTTATCTTCTTCTAACAGAACCCCGCCGATTAAATCAGATTTCCTTCGTTTTTCAACAATAAACTCATTTCCAGTTATTGTTTGATTTTGCTGTATCTCTACACCTGGAGCCACTACAAGTACATCTACAGCATCTATTTCATCCTTAAGATAAACATCCCATACCACAATGAAAGCTATTGTTGATAATGACAGGATGATAGCAATAGCAATTTTAATAGAAGGCCTCATGTTCTAGCATTCCTTTCTGTTGTTATATATTTCTTAAGTGTCGGATGATAATGACACTCGTTTATTAAAGAGTTTTTTCAAAAGGCTCCGATCTTCTTTTCGTTTCTTTTTTATAAACTCTTTTGGCAGAATTTGTTCCAAAATAACTTCAATGAACTCATCAGACTTTGTATCGGGTTTCATCTCATCAAAAATATGTTTTCCATTAACCAGCGCCATAAAAACCAAGTCTTGATCAAACGGTGGAATCACATAAATCGGCTGATCTTGGAAAAGTTCGCGAACTAACTCATGATTTTGAATCTTCGGAGTAAAATGATTACCTATCAGTTTGGTCTTATCGTTTCTCATGAGGGAACGAGCAATGTGAAATCGTTCTTCATCCGACTCTTCCATGTGTTGAAGCCTCGAAAGATCATTCGGAAAAACTAAATGAATTTGGTCAGCAATATCGATCAAATCTTTAACAACGGGATGGTCCAAGTATCCTCCGACATCCACAATCGAAAATGGATTATTATGTATCGACAGTAACACTTTCACAAATGTTTCAAACTCAAGCTCATCTTCACTATAATTCGGCTCATTTGGATTTTTGACAATCAACTGCACACCTTCATGGACCCAAAAATTATTCCGATTGGATTGGTTAAGAGATGTAAGAGTATCATCCTCTGACAGATACCTGTGAAAGATACTTTGATAATTTTCAACACGTAAATGACCTACAAAACGATCGTAAGTGTAAGGGTCCGCGTAAGGGTTCTCGACGTAGTTAACACCTAAATCGTAACCCTTCAATGCCCTCGATAATATATGAGCATAAAAGGTGGTTCCTACTCCGGAAAAAGGACTAGAAACTAATATTATTTTCGGTCTTATTGAAACACCGATGACCTTTTCAATTTGATTCGTAACGTTAAGTTTAAGTTCGCGCTTAATGACATTTTTTTCAACGACCTTTTTAACGACTTCACGCTTAAAGATAGGGCGCGATTGCGCCTTCTCCTGTTCCATCTTTTCTTCAGAATTATTTGTTGAATTTATCGTTTGCTCTTGTTGATCCCTCGAAGTTGTTTCATTAACAACTGATGACTGTTCACCTTCTAGGTCATTTGACTCGTCAACAACCTCACTTTGTTCATTACTCACTTCAATCTTCTCTTTGGTGCGTAGTTTAGCTACCCGTGAGTATCGAGGTTGATCTTCCAGCTGTTTGATCACTTCTTCCGAATCATCATTACCTCTGAAGATGTCTAGTACGTTACGATTCACCAATTCACTTAAAAATGGATCACCTTTGTCACGCTCACAGAAGAAAACGACTCGTATCGTATCATCGTAAGATGTACGAAGTTTTTCTACGATTTGTAGCCATTCTACTTCTCGATCACTCATATCTTCATAATTAGAAGAGATATACCGATCATGAAAGATAATCATATTAGGGCGCTCATCTTCAATGATTTCATCGAGATACTTTACGTGAACAGGTTCTTGTTTAATAACATAAAACCCATCCTTATTCGTGAGATGCCTCCGTAAAATCTCGTTGAATTTCGGCTCACCTAGCGCGAGTAATATTCGTTTCATCTACTCTCTCCCCTCTATGGACAACAAAAAAGGAGTTCCTGTGACATATTGAAAGAAACGAAGATATCTTCGTTAATTTCGATACGTCTGGGAACTCCAGTTCGTATTTCTGTTATTGTTTTTGAGAGTATATCCTCCCCTACGACAAGAGGAGGTCTTAAACTTTTTAGAAAGGATGTTTTCATCTGATCACAAATGAAAACGATTAGTGTATGTGTATATACATATGTTACCAAACTATAAAAACTCAGTCAATATCTATTTCTTTTAAACGGATAAGTTCAATAAAACGGTCTGTTAAAAACGGATCATACCAAGATCGCTTCCACTGTTCAAGTTCCTCTATAGCATGTGCAATCAACATCGAATTGCTATATTGCCGTTTAGAAACCATCGCATCATACGAATCAACAATTCGAAGCATTCGGCTGAACGTGTAAATCTCCCTGTCTGAAACGCTATACGGGTAGCCTGTCCCATCAAGGTTTTCGTGGTGTTGTTCAATAGCGGTTAATATAAAGAGATCAGTGACCCCATGAGATTCTGCTATTCTTCTCCCTTCTATCGGATGCCCTTTAACACATTCCCATTCCTTGTTATTTAATCGTCCCTTTTTTCGAAGCACATCGATAGGAACCAATAACTTACCGAGGTCATGTAAATACCCAATTTGATATAACACCTCTGCACCTTGAACAGGGTAATGTAAATACAAAGCGAAATCTTTCAATAACTGAGCGACTCTACATGAATGTTCATACGTATATGGATCATGGTTATTAAGCATAACCATGAGATCCGACCAACGGTTAACACTGTGCAATTCCTTCGTTTTAATAGACAAGACGAACAGACACCACCTTTTATTCCATAAAGCTCATTCGGACAGGAGTTAAGCCTCCTTTTTTGGGAGCATAAAAACTATTAGCAATCCCCCTAGACCAAATATCTTCTTCTACACAAACCAAGGTGTGAAATGGTAATAAGTCAAGTAACAATGTTTTCTGAACGTGTTCGGCCAACGTTAAAGTAGAAGCAAACACAACGACAACCGTAGGATTTTTTTCTAGTCCATTAATAGGTAGGTTCCCGTATTGTTCATGAACAGCTTTCCACATCTGAAACTTATTCGTTAAAAATCGTTTAAAATCCCTTCCTGTTTGGACCCGTTCAAAAGCAAAGTTCAATACGCCTTGCGGTGTATCGACTTCTCCTACTCCAAATAGTTTTGTTAGCATTGGATTATGATTCATGACGGCATTCCATTTCCAATTTTTGAGGATCATCTTTTCTGCAAGCTGACAACGTATTTCATTCGCTGCTACATAACGCTGAACTGTTCGTAAGCCTAATCGTTCCCACTTATCAGGTAGCATAAAGAACATATGGCTATAATAGTGCTTTAAGATTTTAAAACCAGCGATACCTAAAGTAAACGGAGCGGGATGCTTCTCTTCGTGCAAATCACTTTTAACGAGCCAACGCTCTACCAATCCCTTTTCGCGCATACGGTTTAAGCGATTAGTCACTTTTGAATAAGACAATTGACTCGTCATATACCGCTTCATCTGATTTTCGTTTGCACAAATGGCATCGCCCAAGACTTTAAGAATTTGAAAGTCCTCTTCACTCAGCAGTCTCCGCTTCATCATTCGAATAACTTCTTCGGTCGTCGTAATCGGGTCATAACGTTTGGGGTGAACCTTACCACCATTCACAGTAGGGTCATCCCAAAATGGTACATGACCATCTTTAGTGTACCAATACTGATACTCCACCTTATTATCAGGCGTTAAAGGTTCAGTTGTTTTTTGTTCCGTCATTAGTTAAATAGAAATGAGCCTGGGTCTGCAAGCTCTTTTTTTCCATTGGGGTAATTTACGATTACGACTCGCGCACGTCTGCGTTCAGTATCTACACTTTTAAGTCTGCATGTAACGACCTCGCCGACAAAAGGCTCCTCTAAATGTCGAGGTTTCTCCGCTTTCACTCGAACACCTAAATCGAGTTGGACAAAAATCCCATGTACATCATCCACATCATCAACTTTACCTGCCATAAAATCATCCACATAGTTTTCTAACTCAATAAACGGGTCTACAAACGTGTCTTTGCGGCTAACACGAATCACACCACTCTCCCGATTGAAGTGAAGCACTTTGACATTAATAACTTGACCACGATTGAAAATGGTTTCTACATCAGCAATATAATCATAGTCCCAATCTTTTTTATCCATATATGTTTCTGTTCCTTGTACCTTTATAAATAGGTTCCCTGTCGCTGGGTTATGACTTTGTACGACACCCTCAAACACTTCATCTTGTAGTTTCCCTTCTTTGTCGAGAAACTCCAGCATATCCCAGAACTGCTCACTCTTCTGTTGTTCAGCTTTTTTGACGCTAACGAACGCAATACGGTTCTGCAAGTCAATATGATCAACAACAAACTCTCTTTGTTGACCGACAAATTTCACTAAAGACTTGTATTGGTATTCAGCAAATTCTTCGACTAAGCAATAGACTTTCGTGTTACCACGAGTAAGTAAAATCACAACTTGCACTTCTTTTTCAACTATCTCCCCTGTCTCATCATCTAACACTGGAAGTGTACGTATACCCAAGTTTTTAACGACACCGACACCCATTTCATTGTTTCGATCTAACTTTGTTAATTCATTAATTTGTTCATTACTAAGAACCTCTAATTCTTTTGCACTCAAAATTAAAACCTCCATTGTTCTAATTGACAACAATACCACTCAGAAAAACTCTCAAAATCCATAAATAAATCTCTAGCACGTATATTCATAATTTAGAATAAAAAAGAAACATTAGTGAGAAATAGACAGCAATCCAACCACTCTCCTTATGCAATAAAAAAAACGCCCTGATTGCATGTGTAATAGAAGGCAAACTTTGCCTTATTAAACAAACAATCAGGGCGTCCTGTATTGTGAACTATTTTTTATTGTTTATGTTTATATCTACAAATTACTAGATTCAATGTAAAAAATCAAGAAAAAAAGGAAAAATGAAGTAAATGCTAGTTGGTGGTAGAATCACCCTTTTCTGTTTCCTTTTCGATATCATTTTTCAGATCTTTATAAAGCTGGTCTGAAGGATTCTTCCCATTACCGATACCGAGTTCTTCAAATGATAGAGCATCTTCTTCCTCATCTCCTTGATCATCATTCATTTGATCCCCTGTGTGATCATCTTGTAGTTCACTTGGTTTAATTTCCACCACCTCATCATCACCATCACTACTTTTACGTGCTTCATATAAAGACTTCAAATTGACCGAACGTATACATTCCTTCTTATCTTCACATTCATCGTTTTCACCTTCTGTTTGTTGAGATGTGATTTGATTTTTCCCTCTTGGTAGAAATGCCGTGTAATCCTCATGTGAAGATGGTGCTTGCGTATTTGTATCATCTGTGTCGTTCGATGGCTTGTTGTGTGCTGCCCCCTCAGACATTGGTTCTCCCGTGTGACTAGTGGTATCGTTTTTCACATTTGAGCCGTCTACAGTATCATCACCACGACCATCCGACTTCATCGCATGATTATCCTCTTCATCTTTTGAATGAGACATCGATTTTTCTTTAGTTGGTTTAGATTCAGTTGTTGCTGCCACCTCATCATTCATCCGTTTTCGAATTCTTTTAGCAGGACGAGGATCAGAGAAACGTTGAATTACCTCTTTATTCTCTTTATCATCTTTATCCTTATCAGCACTCATCGTTGGTTGTTCTTCCTCTTCAACAACAAATTCCTCTAAACGCTCTTCCTCCTCATTTGTTTCATTGAAATATTCCTCTCTTTCTATTAACCAATACTGACCCTCTGATTGATCCACAGTCACCTTTGCTTCTGCAAATTCGCTTTTCGGAACAAAATTTGCTTTGATTTGACGGACTGGAAGTGTACGATTATGGTCCACTAGACGAACAGAACAAACAAAAGCATCTTGGTAGATTAAATCGTTCGGTGTCATGATAGCTTCGTCTTCCTCAACAAAGTTTACACCAACCCGACGCATCGGATTATCTTGTAACGGTGATATGGTTTGTGTCGATTCACTTTCACGAAAGACCGTCCGTTCACCAAAAGTCTTAGAAAATAGTTCCGCATCCGCTTCGGCTATACCACCGTAAACAAACTGATGACGTAACGTAGCAAGTAACGTTTGTAAATACGTCTTACCATATTGATCTTCGAGTTGAGCAATGGTCTGACAAACAATACTAATAATCACCTTATATTTACGAGATTGTGCAGGGAACTCCTTGAATTCTCGATAACTATAGTCTGGAAATTCATCTACTAAAATATGATGATACGCTGAATCATTTGGCTTTCGTCTAAATACGGCATTTTGTAAGGATAACAACGCAATCTTCCCTAAAATATTAGATAACTCAGCCATTTCACCCTTTGCTGAGTTTACTAATAAGACACCGCCAAACTCTAAGTGTTGATCGAAATCGAAGTCACTATGACCAAACAATACTCGCCTCATTAATATATTGGATGCAATATCATTAAGCTGGTTACGCAAACCCATGACATACTCTTCTTTTGCATCATAGTATTGTTGCTGGCCGTAATATGGACTTTCGGCATCTTTTATAAGTACAGCTTGTTCACCGTGGACGGTTCGGTCCATTTTCGGCAGGAGGTTCATATCAAACCAATCATCAATCCCTTGAACAATCTTCCAATGATTCCGTTCATCCCGATCTTGAATGTCATCAATTCCGTCTGGAATCCGTTTCTTTAAATTCTCATGCATAACTCGAACACGTTGAGGGTTATTGTACATATCGATCAAATCATCCATCGTTGGTGTTACATCTGGATTATTCAATTTTAATAGGTAGATATAGTGTTTAAAATGATTTCGTTGCGATTGCTCGAAGAAAGGATTGTCAGAGGCTTCTGACAGTCCTTGCATCACCATTGTAAAAATTTCAGCTACTTTATCAACTGGTCCACGTAAAGGATTGATCGATTTCGTATTTGGATTCGTCGGATCGATATAATAAATAGCTTCCTCGGGAATACCATGAGCCAAACATAATTGGTACGTTTTATCGCACAGATCCTTCGATGGCTCGATGACACTTATACCATTCACATATTTCCCTTTAACTTCTTCCGTATGATAATCCTGTTTAGCATATTCTTCTCTAAAGTTATTAATAAACTTAGCCATATGATGTAAATCTTGATTAAGAATCGGCAAAACTAATGCAGCTGTTTTCCCTGAGCCAATCGGACCTATAATAGCAGAATTTAAGTTCCGGTCTTTACCAGGCTGAATGACCATCTCATTTGTTTCTACATTTGGACCAATCTCTACATCAGGGCTATACTCTGATTCTTGTGCACCAAAAAACTTTTGTGCAAAACGCGTAAAAAATCTTGGGGTATAGACCCACTCCGCAAAGATTTCATTTGTTCTTTGATAGTGCTTTGTATACAAATACCCTAACCATTGCAAGATTAGATAAACAAAAATGGTTGGTAATGCCATGAATAACAACATTAGATTTTCGGATTCTCGAATTAACACCTGTTGCATGGTTAGATTATTGAGATCTACACTGTTGGCCTTTTCTAAATAGTATGGAACAAATCGACTGTGTATCGGCTGCGTAGCATTCCATAAAAACTGGACCGAGACTCCAAGTAGCATAACTCCAAAGAATATCCATCTCCAAAATAACGATTGATACTCTTTAACGCGGGTTGCTAATGCCCATGTAAGAGGTAAAAGCATGATAGCTACAATTAATTCAAGCATTGATCGCTCTGTCGGCACCCCTATAAAGGGAATATGGCTGAAACTATGTTCCGCCGGATAAATAAATAGATAGACTAACTTGGAAGTCCCTCTCACCAACATCCATACTGATAAGCCAAACAGAACGGTGATGAGCAAGAAAGGAAAACGAGTTTTCGTAAATTGAGACATTTTATTCATTAAAATCAATATCTACCACTCCTTTCCTAAACGGAGAAGTAGATTTGTAAAACTTCGGCTCTTCAAAAAATGTATCTAAATTTTTGTAGTCTGAGAAAAGGACGCCTTTGAAAGTCTTACCTATATTATCAGAACTCAACTCCCCTGGTGTCTCATATATACAAAGCAAGCGATCTACAAGGAATGGATAAGAGCCCGTCACCATTTGTTTATGTAAGAAACTTAATTTCTCTAAGCTCATGTTATGACCTTCTCTCATCATAAGTAAAACCCATTTTTCACTTTGGCCTGTTCTAGGTTCCACCACTTCTACAATCCCATCTGGAGAAAGGTGATGATTTAATTTATCAATATATTCATCACTTCCTCCCCAAAGGCGAAAATCAAAATGAAAGTGATCATTTTGTGATACAGCTTCAACAATTTTCTTAATTTCATTTTTCAGATAACTTTTATCGTATTTAATAGAATCAGAATCATATAATAGTTGATCGACTAATCGATGAGCACGTTCTAACTGGACGACGTAGACTTCAAGATGAGAACGGCGTAACTTATCTAATTTATTTAAAGAGTCTCTAATGTTAGAGATCCTCTTATTACGATTCATCCTATAGCTACGAGTAGGAATAGAATCATCCATCAATGCAATTAATACGGTATGGTTTTCATTTGGTCTTTGGTCCAACAATTTAATATAAGCTAGCACCTTTAATTCGAGTTCTTTTATATCTTCACTTCCACTATCTACTTCAACATTAACAAATCTGTTTTCTTTTTTGAAAATCCAGTCAGGTACAATCAGCCTAGATGAAGGATTTTTATTATCCCAATAAACATATTTATGTGGCGATAATGATTCAACCTTATAACCTAAAGTTCCATCATCATTTTCTAAACGATTAGTAACTAATGTCCGAATGACTATTTCATTTATAGAGAACGTATGCTCAATATATTTGGTAATTGAGTTCGCCCCCATACTTATAGCTTTATAAGAACTAAAGGAATCCAATATCAATCCTTCTTCAACTAAACAATCAACACACTTTTTAGTAACTTGATAATACTTAAAGATAAACCCATCATTACCTAATACGTATTCGTAAGAATCTATAAATCCAATAGATTCTAACTTAAATAAACGGTTACGAATTGAATTCTCATTAAAATTGTTACCACACTGAACTAAAAAATAAATGATTTGTTTCGTAGTTAAAAATCGGTTATTCAATAAAATTTTAATTAGATCAATTTCTAAGGCACTTAACCATACACCTCTTCGATTGTTCGCAATCGATAACTTAAATCTTTTCAACTTATCCCACCAACCTTTCAACAATAAAAAAGGCCTCGAAGATACTACCTATACTGCAAGTATAGGATAAGAATCTCCGAGACCTTCGGTAGACTTATATTAAATATATAATAAATATAACCAATACAACAATAAATGTAAAGACCAACAGAGTGTATAAAGATACACAAAAAATAATTAAAATACAAACGACTGAAACAAAAAGTGATTGGAGATTAATGATCAGTATTCTGACAACCAAATTGATGATTCTTTAAAAAATAGAAACTCAAATTCTCCAAGGAGTCTCTATGCTGAAAGTCCAATTTTCATTGATGTATCAGTACCTGGAATATATGAGCCCATTCATATACCCAAGTTCATATACTTTTGCTGACTTATCTATATGAACTTGGGTATATGAACTTGGGTGTATGAACCATCACATAGGGATCAATTTTTATTCATACTTTATAAATAAAAAAGAGAACTCGATTAAGAACAAAACAGAAATTATTACTATTAATCCTTTTTTCGGTACCACCCTTTAACACGTTTATCACTGCTATGTTGAGTTGGAAAAGATTTAGGACACCGCTTCAACAAACAACAGTAAGGGACTAAATCACTTACAGTCATTCATAATCATTTACAAGCATTTACAATAGTTTATTTTAGATGGAAAGGTAGTACTTCTTTCATCAATCCGTACAAGAAACTAAATAAATGTAGTTACAGAACATATTTATTAACGCAAAAAATGCTTGTAAATGATTTACAAGCATTTATGATAAGTTATAACATGAGATATCGTAATTTTTTCTACCTAATCAATATCTATATCCACTTTCATCTTACTTCTTTTCATTCTAGCTTTCTCAACAGCACTCAGTTTCCCTTTAGAAATTGAATCTGCTTCAGTTTCCTTTTTGCTTTCTTCCTCTTTAACATCTTTCCCTAAAAAACTGCTCTCACTTTTTTTCTCGTCACTTTCTATCGAATCCTGATAGTCAGCTTGATCACCTTTATCTATTTTCACTTCATCAACAGATCCCGCAGCCACTTCATGATTTACAGTTATTTTATGAACCAGATCATTAGTAGTATTTTCACCCAAAACGGACCGTAATAAATTCTTGATAATCATCTGACCAGTATCGTTACAGATCAATTCCTTTTGTTCACGAGTAAAATCATTTAATGAAATTATTAACTTATCAGAATTATTATCAGTTGAATCAACACTTTTTATTTCTGTATTAGAATAAACGCTAGCACCAGTATTATTAATTGATTGATATTTTAGGCCATCCGCTATCAATTCCTCAGTCAATCGATTTCTACTTATCCGGTAACCTTTACGATTGTACTCCTTTAACAATTCATTAAATCCCTCTACCCAATCGGCATCAATTGATGGCGTAAACGTCGCTACCTGCCTCCGATTATAACCAATTACTTTCTTTCCCAAAACCGCACCCCCTCCGCAAATGAAGATAGTCAAGAGTCAATAGACTCTTGACCCTCCTATCTATCACGCTTGAATTAACTCGGCATGATCCATGTAATTAGAAATTAAATACGCTCTACTTGTAAAGAAGTTCGCTTGCTCTAAATTAGGAGGATACAAGAACCGTTTTTGATTCTTAGGTTCTCTGAATTTGTAATAAGCAAATAATAGACCTCCACCAACAATTACAAACGTTTTAGTACGAGCACTTGACCAAAAAGCATATATTTCTTTCACAACTTCGTTGTAGTAATTCTCCATTTCTTCTTTAACAATTTCTGAAATATCTTCCCCTGTTTCCCATAACCAATCGGCATAAAAACGTGGTTCATAATCCTGACCTTCTTTATTCATCTTAATCATCTTAGAAACTTCAGGGATAATGACAGTTCTCATAAATTCTTCCCTTGTTCGATATGGAGGTTCATAAGTACCAGTAGATTCTAAATCCTTCTTAACCTCAACAAACGCTTCAACCTCAAGCTCAATTCGTTCCAAAATTCGATCTATATATCTATTAGTTCCGATCTTTTTGTTACCACTCAATTTTGAATTCAAACCATCAACATCGTAAATCGCCGTGTCAAGTGTGCCAGCACCTAAGTCTGTAATAGCAAAATTTTCACCAATCTTATTTTCTAAAGTAGTTTCAAACATTTCACCATTTTTAATATCAAAACCTAAACCTAATGAACTAGTGACACCTTCCGGATGCACTTCACCTTCTTCAATCTTAATCAATGCAGTTTTACCTTTAAATTCTCCGTCCACACCCGTCACTTCATGAACACCTTTTATCCTATCTAATACTGCATTTGGACCAACTCTTCTGTACTCTTCAATAGGCAAACCACCATAATAAGGGATATTAATTTCTTCCATCCCTAATTCCCATGCCATTAAAGCAAACCCAGTCAACGTAGTAATGGTGTGTAATTTATTGTTATGCTTATCCTCAGCCTCCCCATTAGGCTGCTTATACTCATCTGCAAACTTCGCATATTCACCTACGTAGTAATGTCCAACTTTCTCACCATTGGGAAGTGCATCACTTTTAATAGTTACATGCAATTTACTTTCTTTCGGAAGAGATACTTTCGAACTCCCCCCCATATCTACTTCTGGATTAGGTCCTGCTTCTGCAATAACACTAGGAATAACAAATGATCGGATATTACCTTCTTTATCTATGTAACTAAATTTATTCGAGGTATTCCCGCTATCACTAGCTCCTAACACCTTTTTTAACTCAAATAATTTACTCAACATAAAAACACCCTTTCTAAATTTTAGTTCCCAAAAACTATAATCACTAATTCACCATAAAGGTAAGACGCTACTTCATCTTCAGAATACTACGACCATAACGAGTGATGTTATAAACCATAGATCGATTATCATTTGGATCTCTCTCCACCTTGACCAACACAGCTCCCTCTAATCGTGCCATTTCCTTACTTATCTTTTCTTGAGAAAATCCGAATTTCACCCTTATCGCGCTATACGATTGACTAGGATGGTTATTCAAGTACTCTAAGACATCCCAACTCAAAACATTTAAACCGTTAGCTATTTCGTTTAACGAAACACTTTCCATCACTTTCCTCCTAAACCATTTTATAATGATATATTAACATATAATACTTTATTAGTAAATATAATACCGGTCTATTATCCAAAAATAAACTACTTTAAATCACTGTTAATAATTTAAAGTAGTTTATTGTAAATAATTTATAGTTGTTTATTGTACATTGTAACCCTTTACCCTTCAGATTTAATACCAACTAACCGCACACCAGATTCCTTTTTAGCAGCCTTCAATGCTTTCTTAAATTTTTTAGCTGTTTTCTTGTTAATTTTATCCATCCCAATCATCACCTTCATCTTTTTTAAACCATTATTACCAATCCCAAAATATCTATACATCCGTGAATACCTCCTCTCCCCCATCAATAGTATTAAAAAGAAGGAATAATGGAAAAGTGGCCCTGACATGAACAGAAAAATAAGTAGTTTTTATCTAAAGGGAGGAAAATCAATGAAGAATTTAAATCCGATTTTTAACGAAATCACTAACAAAAAAATAAGTAACCCACGAACGAACAAACAACAGCGCCAAAACTCAAAAAAACGTTTTGATTCAAGGCATGATATGAAGTTTCCAGTCTCGCATCGTCACCATCAACTTTTACGATCATATTTTAAGATCCACCGACAGTCAAACCCTACAATTATAACCTCACAGACCATATTTAATACTATCCTTTTAAGACACAGCATCCTACACCCTCAGATCGTATCATTAGATCGAGAGTACAAAGATACAAAACGATACTTCCATTGCAAACCAAATCAAATCGAATATACGTATATTGGAGGGGTTCAAGGAATAGCAATTAAGGAAGGGATTTCTGAAAGACAAGCGCTGTACCACATGATGATTTCAGCTATAGAACACATCGAATCAGGAGGTACGATAGATCATGAAGCATTTAAGCAAATTAGACCTTCTAAATAAAAAAGTAAGGAACAACAGCAGCACAAATACCGGGAGCCGAATATTGAATTTCATTTTTAAAAAAGAACTTCAATATGCTCAAATCGATATAAAAATACCTCGTATAGACCTACTAAGAGGTGAAGTTCTATTAAGTGATATTGCTGATTCTTTAGAGGATGACGACCCTGCATACTACGGTGTTGAAACATTAATCATCCTTCTCTATATACAATTTATAAGACAAATTTCTAAGGGCGTTGATCTATTTACAGTCGGCAAAGAATTAATAAATAAAATTAATAAGTACAGACCTATAACCATACAGGAAAACTACACAGAAACTAAACCCAACACTTTCGCTCTCCAAAACTTCAATATACCAAATCAGACAATCAATAAAGACCCTAAAGAACAAGAAATCACTATCACGTTGAACCTAAAGGAAAGGTTCATCTACCGCGGCGAGATTCTCTTATACGATTTAGAAGACTTATTCCCTGACTTAGAAATCACTGTCGAAGAAACAATCAGTATATTATACATGGATTTTATAGATGCTATTAAAAAAGGTCATGACAACGGAACAATTAACAACATACTCGAGAGTTTCTCTTACTATTCCGGCGATTTATAAATAAACTATAATAAACTATTGTAAGTACTTTACAATAGTTTATTATAGTTTATTTATCTAAAATCATACGACAGATCAACAAGTTCTTCACAACATGTAATTAAACCTATTTTACGCAGGTCTAAAAAGTTCCTATGTTAATTAATAACGAACATATAATAAACAACTTTTTAAAACTGCTATAAAAACAAACTTAAAAAGTTGGTATTTTAATCAAAACTAATCAAAACATAAACAATGTATACTCAACCTTCCAAACTTATTGTGTCAGCAAATTTAAAAAGTTAAGCACTTGTGCAAGAATAGACAAGCTTAACTCAAGTGTAAATCAACAAAAACTTCCTTTTTTTCTTTAAAATCTATTGATTTAATAGCACCTCAGTGCAATCATAATAGTAAGTAAAGATTATAAAGGGAGGGAATTATATGGCGAATATAGATGTAAGTCTCTTAGAAGACAAATTCAAGGAAGATCCTTTGTTTATCGAAATTAAGTCCAGAGCAGATATAGACGATGAGTTATTTCCCGAATCTATTAAAAATATGTATCCTGACCGTGAATATTCAACGAAGGAAGCAAGAGGAATCTTGAATAAGCCAGATTCGACAGTGCGCTATTACATAAACGAATTAAAAGATTACATTCAACCTTTACGTAACGGCAGGAATTTCAGACTTACTGTGACACACATTTTTCGATTACACTTAGTTTTCATATTAATCGCGGCTGGTAAAACCGTTCATGATCTACGAGTTAATTTAGGGTTAGACATACAGAGAGTAGAGGGAGACCAAAATAACCGAATTAATGGAAATCCTATTAAAAATCAAAAGCAGCTGATTGCTTTAATGCAAGAGTTGTCTAGACAAAACCAACTTCTAATGAATCAATCGATAGAATATAGACAACTCATACACAATAGTAATTTAAAAAGAGATAGCATAATCAAACACACTATAGAGATTCAAAAAAAAATGATAGAAAAGGAAAAATTACAAAACGAGCTATCAGAATATCGCCAGCAAAAGAGAAGAGATTTAATCGATCAAAACTTGATCAAATTACTAACCAAATCAAAACAGCCCCAAAAGAAGATTTTCGGTATATTTCCAGTTAAAAATGATAATGATGGTGATATTGATAATGAGAAAATGTTAATCAATAACTTGGAAAAAGATGATAAAGAGAAAAGTTTAGAAAGTAATATAAAAACGTTAGAAGATGACATCGAGAAATCAAACAAGGATATTATCGCATTAGAAGAATCCATATCAGCTTTGAATAGACAGTTAGAATCAAAGGACCAAATACTAGAGTCATTTATTAGTTATAAAGAAATTGCTTCAACTACCGATGGAACCAATAAATAACACGTAATGTCTAATCTCGCTGGCGCGAGATTTTTATTTTGTTGCCATATGATGCTGAACGAGTTATAATGTGTGTACAAAGTACACATTTATTGAGTTTAGCTAGTTAACTCAATACACTAAGATAATAAAATGGAGAAGATACATAAAGGAGGCCTTCTATTATGTTAGGTTTTTTAAACAACAAGCAGCAGAAGAAACTTGATCAAGTTATCATCATTATTGCTATTGGTGCCTTATTTTTAACAGGACTTTTCCCCATACTAAGGTTAATTGGAAATTAAATTGAAGGAGAGGGATAATTTATGACATCATTTCAAAAATACGATTTTATCTCGTTCCTTCGTCACTCACCGGTTCATAAGATACTATCTGAAACTGAATTTAATATATTCTGTTCTTTGTTACTAGGATTTACAAAAGAGGAGATCCTGGAACAGCACTTCATAAAAGACAAAACTTATAACAATCATGTCTACCAGATCCGAAATAAAATAAGTTACAATACAAATGATTTCAGAGTCATATGCGCGAAGGTTTATCAAATATACATTGAGTTTCATGCTAACAGAAATAACATACTTGAAGTTTCGTATGAAGAGCATAACACAGAGATCGAAAATACGTTTATAGGGTTTATTAATAAATAAAACACCTCGCTACAAAAGTAACGAGGTGTTTTATTTAGTCGTTGTTCACCCATAGTTTTCAAAAACAAGCACAAACCATGAATAAACGATATTTTTTTATTTGAATTTATATTAACTCAAAAAACAATTACTGTCAACCACATTCAAGAAAACATAATTTATTATTTGTCACATAATTCTATTTGTGCTACTATTTTCTTAGTCGTTGTTTATCCTAGAGGGAGCAGTCTATTCGTTTTTAACGTAAGACTTTGTCCGTCTCACTCAAGGGTGAGGTGTATCCTGTTTTCAATCTCAAGCACAAACCTTTTTCTATAGAAAAAGAAAAAATCAGTTAATTGCTGCAACAATCAACTGATTCGCCTAGACTCCCCAGTCTAGGAAAAAACTTCTGACAATACCCAAATACCCAACAGAATCGAATATTAATGTTAATACCAAATAATCGAATATAAGTTGGAAATGTTGATATCAAATAATCGAATATAGTTGGATATGTTGATATCAAAATCGAATATAGTTGGACATTTAGGTATATTACTTTTCCGAACAATGTTGGAAAAGCGGATATAATAATGCTTATGTGTCCTTATTATATTCGCTTTTTGATGAGATATCAACCTATTTAC
Source organism: Desertibacillus haloalkaliphilus (assembly GCF_019039105.1). Classification (NCBI taxonomy): domain Bacteria; kingdom Bacillati; phylum Bacillota; class Bacilli; order Caryophanales; family Bacillaceae; genus Desertibacillus; species Desertibacillus haloalkaliphilus. The sequence continues at coordinate 25,052 of NZ_JAHPIV010000014.1, forward strand.
CTAATAACGAATATGTAAGGACGTGATAATTATGAAGTTTTCTAGAAATGCACTTATATCGACATATAAAAAACAACCAAGAGATTCAAAAAAACTAACAAAAACAGCATTAGGAATCATCCAACCTTTGCTTCAATATGTTGATTATGATGGTAAGTTACATATCGATATATATGAGTTTGCTAGATTACAATCGTTCGCAAATAAAAATAGTGTGATCGATGGTTTCAACCGTTTGATTCGTAATAACCTATTTTTTTGGAAAGAAGGGGAACTTTACGCTAATTGCCATATGACATACCTTGGAAAAGATAGCGATATTCACAATCGTAGCTACGTACGTACACTTGGGATGCACCTAGATGGAACATATCAATCATTAACTGAACGGCAAATGAAGCTAGTTAACTATGTACAAGCATTAACTTATGAGGGGAATCGTACACCTATTATTAATATTGAAAACTTCTATAAAAACAAACTAAGAAAAACAAGACGGGGTGTATGCCTTTACGAGAGCCATCGAGACCTTGTGAACTCTCTAATAACTATCATTGAGAAAGGTATTCTTGAGGTTGAATTATTGCAAAATGGTAAGCAACCAAAAGTACTAAATTGTTTAACTAATCATACAGAACAACTCTATGAGAAATTTAGTCGTTTCTTAGGAGTTGATAAAGACGGTCGAAAAACACGTGTAGGAAATAATACCACTCACCCTGTTCGGTTCAAGTTGTCTAAAGAAATCGCTGAAGATACGGTTGTTGATATTGGACATACACTTGATATGTTATTGATCGCTGATCAATACGATCAAGACACGACACTATTTACAAGTGATGAATTAGAATCACTATTCGGTGTAAAAAAAGAGTTATTCAAGCTATTTGGAGATCATGGAGTCAAAGTATACCGTCAGGCTCTACACAAATATTTTCAGAATGAAGGTCAGTCATTTTATTTTCATGTCAAACAAGGAAAGATCGGTAATCAAGTTAAACGCTATTATATTATCCCTTTGTTACAAGAATCACTAGCAGATTTCATTGATCGTGCAATGGGCTATTATCGTTATGAGCCGACTTATACTAACTCTGTTCAATGGGGCACACCTAGCAAGGAACAATTAGTTGAGATCGCTATAGAGGGGGAAGAGTATGCAAATTATCTTCATAAACAGTTAAAGGATGAACAGTATACTATCCAACATTACCAATACTACCGCTATTTAAAAGATACTCTTGGTGATGATGGGGTGTCTGTATTTGCTGATTTAGCAAAAGTTAATGTTTACTGGAGTAATCTACACATCCTTTTTAAAGATGCGGTGTCATTTGAGGATAGTCTTTCAGACGATCATAAGGCCCTAGTTTTAAATCGTGCTTATAAAGACAAGAAGCGTTCTGGAGAAAACATATATGCCTCGAATACTCGGGAAGAACGTTCAAGCAGCTTCCCTAATTACAATTGGTTAAATGACTAGTGCTAACACTTTTACATAAGCATAAGAGTACGTACTCTACAATAAAATCCTCTTACACTGAACTAAACCTTTTAAAAAATAGGAGATAAAAGGTTTAGTTCAGTGTACCTTTTTTTATACCACCGACAGAATACACTTTTATTTGATAAGTTTCGAGAAAATCTCGTAAAAAAGTGAGTTGATTTCACGCTTATATCTATATTTTTTTGCCATCAACTTCCATTATTTTGAAAAACAAATGCAGTATAAAAATATTAAATAGATTTAAGTATTACTTTTCTATTTATATATTAAAAATATACATTTAAATATACTCCTAACTAGTATTTGAATATTAAGATAATTTAGGAGATAGCACCAAGACACCCTTTTATAAACCATATGAACTGTTCATTTAATCTAGCAATGTTCTTCTTTAATGATTCTTTTTTATTTATTTTTATAATGGTTTTATATAATATTAAGTATTACCCAAAATAAATAATCATAATCTTTATATCGTGAAGAATCTTGCAAATACTTATGACTTCATATAAAATACTAAGAAATAAAGATGATAATTATTCTATAAGTGCGATAAATGGGACGCCCCAATGCCTTTAGAAAAAAGTTGGTATATATCATACCTCTATTTTCTTATGCATTGGGGCGTCTCTTTTTTCATATATAGGAGGTGGACTGTTTATATTGCAACTAGCAAGTACATTAGAACCAATCTTAAATAACAACATAAACAATTTCATATCAAGTATGGATCATACAGAACAAACAACGACTACAAAATTAAATTTTAAAATGGATATACCGTCAGAAGCGTTTAAAGACTTATGTATCGCAGCTCTTTTAGGACAAGGGGATATTCTTACAAACTCTAATCAACGGTCATATATTTATGTCTCTTTTGCAGAAGAGAAGTACGCTTATATAAAAGAATATCTAGATACTTATCAACTTAATAATTATATTGAATTAACATCTAACGATTTCAAAACCGTTGAATTTGACTTTTTAAAACATTATAAAGACTTATGGTATATCAACGACATGAAAATTTTTCACATGGATGCAAAGCATATGAATTTATCATTGGTGTCTATTATCATGTGGATTAATTTATTTGGTAAAACACAAGTTGAAGGAACATCGATTACAACTAATATTAATGATCAATATATTCGGAATCTCTGTTTTTACCTTGAAAGATTACTACAAATTCCTGCTATTCCCAAAAAAAATAAAGTGAAACTATTTCACCTATATTTAGCTTATGAAAAGGTTATTAATCATACAAACCTGATTCATACAACACAATATATAAACTACTTATCTCAGCACGAAGTAACAACAATAAAAAATAGACCATATACATCCTAGTTAGGGGGGAGATTATAATACGTTCAAAAAAACTGATAATGATTAGTTTCTTTGTTCTTTTATTAACGGCTTGTAATAATAAAATGAACGAAAGGGCAGAGGAAGTTCAGTTGGAAAATGAATCATTTGAAGAATCTCAAGTGCTGAATATAAGTGAAGTAGAGGAAAGCTTTGTTGAAGAAAAGGGAATATTATCAGAACCAGATAATGGTGAATACAGCGAGGTTGAACAATTAGGTTTAATTGTCGGCAAAGCGTTGTTTGATTTTTATAATCTATCAATGACTCCCGAAGAATATTTATCTTTCATTGATCAATATGGATCTACTAGATTAAAAGAGAAAATGGTAGATGATCCAGATGAAACGCTGGTTACTTTAAATAATGTTCAATCCATATTAAGGGAGCGAGACTTATTTGGTCAGGAGTACACCCTCTCTGAAATCATTCTAGACGACGAAAACGAAAATGAAGCGATCATGCATCGTGTAACAATATTAGAGGATGGACAACGGGAATACTACAGATCTTTATTCGTAAAAGAAAATGGTCATTGGATGCTTGAGGATGATAGACCAGGAGAGCCGTTTACTATTGAACAAGAATTAGAGAATTTTTCATATTAATAGATTATATAGTAATGGAGAGGATTTTTTGTCTACGAATAATGGAGCAATAGAAAATGAAACTACTGTAAATTCAAGATTACACGAGTGTACTAAAAAAATGATGGCTCATTTTAACGATGATCGTAAATTTATTTCTGATTTTATAAAAACAATGAATTTTTACTTAGAACAGTTTTATACAAAAATACAGGGTAGGCCAAATCGAAAAGCATTTGAAGAAAGCTTCTCCATGTATATTCAAGACATTACATTTAACGGGTATTATATAGGTAAGGAAATTTTAGATAAAGCAGAATCAGTGCCAGAAGAAGCTTTAACAATCCCCACCGGTCAACTCAAAAATGTTGTTTATGATGATGTGAAAGTAAATACTAATAATAATATAGTAAATTTAATCACAAGCGAGGAATTACAAGAGATCGAAGGCAATTTTAAAAATGAGTACGAAAATATTGGTAACTTGCTAGATCAAGTAAAAATAGACTTCGCTATATATGGTGCTGTACAAGCATATATTGATTATCGTGAAGAGAAGGGATTATTTATAGTACCGGAAAAAAAGTCAACAATCAAAGGTTTCATCTATCGTGTGGATGACCTACTATTTGTCGATCCTCAAAAATTTATTGCGTGTACAATGGCTAATCAAAATAGTGAAACTTGGGAAATGTTCCATTGGCGAACATTAGGTATGAATGAAAAAATTGGATCTGTGCATTTGTATATATATAGTAAAGACGAAGTACAAGAAATAACAGACGTATTAGCAGTTTATCATGGCGGCGATCATAAAAAAGCAGAAGATAAAGTTGTCATTCATATTCAGTTACGTGAAGGTATGAGGGAGCAAGAAATGTCTAGTATTGCAGATAAAATAGTGCAAAGCTTTCTAGAACGTAATGAGTATTTACAATCACAAGTAGAAGTTTCTATAGCAACCGTTAAAAATTGGTATGAATATTCGATGGAAGAGTAGAATTGACAATTTAATTTAGTCTAAATTTAAGGAGTGTACGTGATGAACTCGTTAGAAAAGGAAAATACATTACTAGAAGACTAAATTATTGGAGAAAAAAAAACAATCGAAAATTCCCCACCTATGGAATGTATCAAGGAAGGGTACAATAAAGAAGGACGTCACTATAAATATACAGCATCCCTTTCCCTTACATTCCTTCTGATCTAGATATCAAAGGTGTATTAGAAGAACTGAGGGAACACATACTCCTTGATTTGAAACCTTTTACATATGATTTTGTTGAATGGAATGAATCGACTGATGAACTTGATAAGTTACATGAATTTCATGAACTTGAAATTGATCGTACCTGGGTGTTGCAAGTGAGTAGAGAGGTATAAGTTGACCTGTTATTCCTAACAATAAAAAGCTACATTACTTAGCAATTTCTAAGTAGTGTAGCTTTTTTATTTATTCATCCATTGTTATAGGCGTAGTTCTCATGTATCCGCGCTTGGCATGAAAAAGCGTCATATGATTGCTGATTTGGCCAGATTCAAAAATTTCATTTATATAAGGGTAAACCGCCATAGCTGCAAACTTATTAGTTATGAGCCGCTGTGGTTCTTCAGACATGATGTTGCTACAAGCTAATTGACTCGGAGCAATTGAATCCTTGTCACCTAAAATTTCAGGGAAAACATCTGCAACAGGGGCAAGAATTGTTTCACCATCGATTTTTAGTCCAGCAACGACTTGTCCAGTGTATCCAGAATTTCGATAGGTTTTTCGTTCATCTTCCGTCCACTGGTCCATCGAACGTGTATCTGATGGAACTTTTGCACCTTCAACACCGACATCAATGTAAAGAAGGCGATCTGTTTGTTGAAAATACTTATGCATGATCTGACGAGTGAAGTTATTGTCTACAGCGCCCACTAAAATAGGGAAGAATATTGTATCATGACTGTGACAATCCAAATACTCGGTGTTGCTAAAAAGACTTTCTAGCGTTTCGACAGACTCAACATAATCAACATCATAACTAGCAATACTGACCTTATAATGACTACCATATCGCTTAGCGAGAACTTTAGCTTTCTTCTCTCCTAAATCTTTATCAATGAATAATTGGTTATTAAGATTCTTAGATTCCACAATGTCGGAATCAGCAAGCAACATAAAGCCATTCATATCAAAGATGTTCATCATTTGAGCTATATTTTGGGTAATATAACTCCCATTTCCCCCACCCCCAATAATTACAATATATGGGAATATCTTCGCGCGGTCGATCCAATAATTATAATCTAAATCACTCGATAACTCTCTAAAAATATCAATGATGACAGGCTTATTCATATGAAATCACCTCAACTTGTGGCATATCAATATCCATATCAAAAGGATGTTCGATAAATTGCCAAGGGTTAAGCGTGATATGCTGTCCATTATGATACATCCGTAAATATAGAGAAGGGAAGAGTGAGCCTAATTCTACGACTCCATTTTGATTCATGCGTTCATTCTTCATGTCGCCAACGATTGCATAAAGGACATTTGGTGCCACTTCACTTCTATCATCAGTGGATGAAGGTAGAGGTGCCATAAAGTGATGAGAATGGACCTGCATAATCAATCTACGATCTGCAACATATAAAGGGTCATTCTCCTTTACTTCCGCCCATACTTTATGAACGCGCTGCTCAGGAAAATGGATTTCGTAGTTTTTTAATACAGGATTCCAATATACATCACCATGTACTTCAACCTTTTTGGTTGTCGCGTAATACCTAGCAACCTTACAAAATTCTATAAGAATTGAAAAAGGTATTTTAGGAAGAGAGGAATCTGTTGAAGATTCCCCACAACCTTTTTTACGTGCCTGTATCACTGGAATAACCATATTCTTTTCCTTTTCAACGTGCATAACAGTTAAAGCCGAAACAAGCTCAGGATAAGCACCTACATGAGCTAAACCTTGATCAACCAATTCATCTTTATCGACTTGAATGGTACCATGCTCCATACGAGAACGAATATCCTCACTATTAATGTTTCGTTTTGTCACTTTATCATCCTTTTCAACAGTTATTCCTTCCTCAATTTCTTCATCTGTGAAGTAGATACCGATTGGGAGGTTATCACCACCATAGCGAATAAGGGTATTGTGATCGACGTTGATTTCTTCCACCTTTGAAATAGGTGTACTATTCTTTGATGCAGAATGATTTTTATTAGCATTTGCCTTCTTTTCCTTTTTCGCTTTTTCTGTTGGTGACACAACCTCTGGTTCTTCAATGTTAAACGCTTCAAATAAATTCATTGTATACACTCTCCCTAAATAATAATAATCGTTAAAAAATCTCTAACTATCCATTCATCCAACGTTGTAAAGTGCTCCCTGATGGCTGTAACCACGTGTCTGGAAAGTCTTTATCTTGAACAGATTTAAACATCTCTCGTATATCTTGAATTCCTGATAAATTGCGTGCTGCTGAATAATGGTCAGAAGAAAATGGCACTTGAAAGAAATAATTGTGCAACGTTTGTAGTTGCTGTATATCTTGAATGGGAGGAAAGATATTTCCGCCCATACACACCTTGCCCGCTGAACCAACATTCGAAAATGGAAAATGGAAAACTTCGGTTTGCGGTGTTAGGGTGGTATCTTTTACAGCAACTACCCATAAGAACCTAACAGTCATCGTTTCGTCTACACGATAACGAAACACCATTTTAGGAAACCCAACATCCATCATCCTTGTATCAAAACATGAAATATCCCAACGCTTCTTAGGAATTTCAATAAACACATCTTGAACGCCACTCTGTGTGTCGTAATTATAGTTCGTCCAAATATGCTTAATACAGTTTTTAGGTAGGATAGGTGTTGGAATCGTGTCTCCTTTTTCCTCTTCAATGACTTCAATCGACCCTTGAATGGCTCTGACAAAATCAGAAAGCGTCATTTTGTAACGATCAAAAGACACGCCATGTTGATTTTGTTCTTCAATTTCTACATATTGATTAGACTGCTGAAGATTATCTTTTATTCTTACGACAAATTCATTCATTGATAATCCCCGCCTTTATACCATCTTCTTTAAAGGTCTCAACCATCTTTATAAGGAGATCAAGCAACTCAGGCATATAACCAAACGGTTCATAGACAAAATACAAACAATCCCCTTGATAAAGGAACGTAGCAGGCCAATCAATTCTTTTTTCTAACTCGTTGATATAAGCGTTTATATCCTTTTTGTTAAGCAACTCTGTTAGTAAATCGCTTTTTAACTTAATCATGTATTCATAACCTACCGAATTTGGAATCGATTCATCACAATAGCCAACCTCAATGTCAGCAAGAGCGTCGAACTCCTTCAAAAACATGGCTTGAAAACCATCGAGTAAAATGTCATCACTAGAATCGACGTATTGATATAACTCATTCCAAACGTTTGGGAATTTTGAAACATCAATCCCTCGATCATGTAACGTCTTTAACATCGTTAGGTTGTCTAGTGACCGTTCAACAATAGCTATGCCCTCACTATCAATATACATTTTATTGCCTCCCTAAATAAAATCATCTTCTTGATCGTAAATTTTCCCTTTGTTACTCAACAGTCGTATAAAAGCACCATAAATCCAATCCTTTTCAAACATTGGATTCCCAGCATTTCTCTCATTACACTCGTCTTCACCGTATTCATCTGTTGTAGCCAAACTTGCTACAATCGCTAGAGCTTCCTCAATATCTTCATAAGAAAATGAGTTAAAATCGATATTATTCGTTGGCATCTGATTATAAAGACATGAAATAACATAAGCGCCACCTTTTGTTGCCCCAATCGATTTATCTCTGTTCCTTTCTTTGATCTGTTCCTTAAACACTTGGAAATTAAGTGCATATCCCACTAGTTCCTCACCTCATTTAACGAAAAAGAAGAGGAGATTATCATTTATCTACCTCTTCTTAACACTCTTAAATAACTGAAATAAACTCTTATTAATCATCGAATTGGACTTAACATGTTGACTTGTGCAAACGCAGACTTCGTTGGTGTAATGTAATAAGGCTTTAATTCACCGAGCAAACTAAACCGTACGTTGTCACTATCAATATTTTTTAGAGCCTGTAACACATGCTCGATATTCATGTTAATCCTTAATGGATCACCCTCATGTTCAATACAATCTAAGTCTATTGTTCCCTTACCAGCATCAGCTTGAATCCCTTTTAACGAAACGGTCTCTCCACTAAAATCAAAGGTTGTATGACCGCTGTTGTTTTTCTTTTTTGTAATGATCTTGATTTGTTCAAAACAATCAATCGCTTCATCACGGTTAAGAGTGACAACTGAAGGGAAGTTACTTAAATTCATGGGCGGTAGTTTCGGATAGTTCCCGTTCATCAGCTGACTATAAAAGATCGTGTTGCCAGCTTTAACGATAAACTGTGTTTCACCTTCTAGATAGATCTCTACGTCATGTGATCCGAATACCTTTGTCATGGATTCAAGTGACAATGCTTCGACTGGAAAAGAAAGTTCCTCTTTGTCAAATTCTAACGGTTGAATGACGTTTGCTAATCGGTGGGAATCAGTAGCAATCATGGATAAACCATCTTTACTAATATCCACCTTCACAGCCTGTAAGATAGGTCTTGTTTCACTTGTCGATGCACTAAATGCTGTTTTCTGTACAAGGTTATTAAATGTTTCACTACTAAGCTTTACGATAGGATCAGACTTAATTTCTGGAAGTTTGATAAATTCACTAGCATCCCAACAATTAACCTCAAACGATGATTTCTTTGTTTGTATCGTCGTTTGGTTATTACCATCTGTTTCGATACTTAGATCGCCAGATAACTTGTCGATAATCTCTTTCGCGCGGTCAGGAAACACGGTACTTCCAGTATCTTCAATGGACACGATGTATTCAGATGGAATAATAACCTTTATCGAATTCTTAGCGTCGCTACCTGTTAAGACAATCTCGTCTTCAGTCGCGATTACTTGTACACCTTTCAAAATGACTTTATCCGATTTATTATTAACTATCTCAAACGCCTTTTTTAATGCTGCCTTCATCACTTTTTGATCAATTGAAAATTTCATTAACAACCTCTCCTTTTGTTTTATTCATCAAAAAAAGCACAAAAAAAGAGAAGATTGTATACATAATCTCCTTCTAATCTGTGCTCCACACTCTCATGTTTAATAGTCTAATAAATTAAGCAACCTCTTGTTCTTTAGCGATGCGTTGTTTCACCGCCTCAAAAGCATTCTTATTTGCAACAGTACATAAGTTTTTAAATGACTCAATTGTTGTACCGTAATTCTCACTCAACCAATTCAAGATGACTTGCTGTGGTACTTCTGCAACATCAACCTCTTTTTTAATAAGAGCTGCGTACCGAATGGATTCAACATAACGAGATAGGTCATCTTTTGACGATTGGTAAATTTGCGATACTGAATGAACGTTGACATGTTGATTTGTGCGAGAAAAAATATCTAATCGCTCGGCATCATTTAAATCTAATGTCCGTTCAAGTTCTTCAGTGTACTCAATCATCTCTCGCGTTGGAAGTTCTACGTCTTTACCACGATTTGAATGTACAGGTTCCGAAGGGGAATTAGAGGATTGGGCATGATTTGGATCGACATTATCCCTTTGAGGTAATGCCCACCCTGGCAATTGAGGAGTATCCCAATAACCAGTGACCCATTCTTCTTGTCCTCTAACCTTTACTTTCGTGTTGATGTAATGGTCTCCTTTATCTTTAATAGGGACCCATTGTTCATCTAATTGATATAGATACCTTCCGATTGAAAACTGAACAGCAGCTCTTTTCATAGAATTTGAAAGTCCGCCCTTTGTACTTTCAATCGAAGTCTCATCACTTCCATCCCACTTTGTGATCCATTCGTCACCAACATTAATGGAAATTCCACATAAGACGCCTTTTTCTCTCCACTCTCGATATTCATTCTTCCAATTAAACGGTCCAACGACTTCGTCCAAGCGATTTTGTATCGCACGGTTCGTGAGATAAGCACAAACAATCGCTTTATAACCATGTTTTGTTTTCACTGTTCGTTGGACTCTCCACTCCACATCTTCAGCAGGAAATGGTTCTTGTAACCGTTGCATAATCTCTCTTTCTTCATTTGTCATCATAAAAAACACCCCTTCAAATTCATCTTAAATACACTCACACAAAATACAAACAACAACTCCCGCTACAATAACCAATTACTTAAACGCTCACCCCCTTAAAAGGATAAAAAAAGAGCCTTTTAGGGTTAGATTCATAGACTAATAGAAGACACACGTGTTGTGTGTTAAGTTTCTATCAATCAAAAAAATCTAAGCCCAAAAGGCTCTGTTACTCGGAAAATAAAATGCTGCGGACCACTAAGTGATCGCAAAAATAAAGTCAAATAAGATAATTTAATATACTTTAAGTATAAATAGTCTATTTGAAATTGACAAGTCCTGTCTTCAAAACAAAGATTTGCTATGCTATAATAAATTTAAATTAATATCTGACCGAAGCGAGTTCCGCTCATAGTTATTTGTACTCCTGTCGAAACAGGGGTCAAGTTTCTTATGAGCGGAATTTTTTTTGAATAATTACAGGAGGGCATTCTAATGAAACATATTAATGATATTCAACTAGAAGATGAAGTTGAACGTTTAATTCTGATTCGCATACGCCTGGAATTAAATCAATATGAATTTGCAGCAAAGATTGGGATTCATAAGAATCATTTGAATGCTGTAGAGAAAAGGAAAAGACCATTCACAAAAAAACTTAAACAAGCTGTAAATGAATATTTATCCGATCTCAATATGTCTAAACAGTTGATGGGAAAGGAGGATGAGAAGTGAAGTGGGAATGAGAAAAATCATAGTAACTAATACTAGTTTATTTCCAGTTATACGACCTATTGAAAGTGACTTTTCCATCATTGTTGAAAAAGTAATCACAAGCCTTATTAAATATAAAGAAGATATTTTTTTGGTGTTAGTCGAAGATGAAACAATGATCGCAAAAATATTAAATGAAAACCCACATTTACAATCATGTATATACTTCACCGAAAATTCAAATGTACCAAACGAAATAAAAAGCCATCAACGAATTAATGTTCTATATAAGGATGAACTGGCGGAAGTAAACATAAAAAAATATATCGATAATTTAACATTAGAAATAGAAAAACAATATGACACAGTAGAAGATGGATATGATGAAGATGATGATGAAGATATTCTTTCCAGTTTGGCGAATCAAGATTTAACAGGAAATAATGATCAAGAGGCAGTCGATTTACCTATATATGATGAAACCGTAGCTAATAGAAACATTAATAAAAATGGATTGGATCTAAAAGAAACTAATAACGAGTTAAGAAAAAACAAAGAGTATGAAAATGATGATTCAGCCATACATGGAGATAATACAGATCAACAACAAGGTTCCAAACCAGAAAAAGGCGAAAAGCAAAAGAATGATCCGATTCTTTTAAAAAACGTATTACAGACCGATTCATTTCAAGCTGCATTGGAAGATATGGAGTTTCCCTTTAGTGTGGGTGTAGATGAACAAGGTGAACCTATTATTGGTTGCTTATCACAGATAAATCACATATTAGTTTCAGGAAGCAAAGCTAGTGGTAAAGGTATTTGGATCACTCAATTATTAAGTACCTTAATGATAAAGCAGCCCCCACAAACGGTTCGGATTGTTTTAATTGTCTCTAAAAATGATGACCTCGCACGTTTGAAGTCCTTTCCTCATGTTTCTGACCATGTGACGAACACAGAAGACTTTAAGCGACTATTAATTAATCTATTAGTAGAAATGAATCGTCGTTATGAACAATTTAATAAGAGTGATCATTGCCTAAACATCAATGAATACAACCAGAATCATGACGAAAAAATGGACTATATTTTACTTTGTGTTCATGAATTGTTTGATGATGGGGTGAGCAAAGATCCCTACATTGAGGATTTACTTATAAAGCTCTCTCATGAAGGTAAATCGGTAGGTATTATTTTATTGATTTCAACAAGAGAGATGGAAAGCGTTCGAACGTTTATCTTAAAAGCGGATTTGCCATCTCGTATTCTTTTTCAATACAACAATGAACAAGAATATCAAATAATGTTCCCTAAAACTACCGCACCTACGCAAGAGTTAAAAAACGAAGACGGACTCTGTCTGATGGCAGGAAGAGAAAGTATTGAAAGATTTCAAGGTCTAATGATCAGCACATCAGTAGAAGGAACATATCAAGTCATAAATAAGTTACAAGATGATTTAAACGAATATTATCAATACCAGCCGCCTTCTTTAATAAAAGGTCAAGAAGATGGAGACTTAAATAAAACAGCAGAACAAACAAAGGCTACTAACGGAGATGAAACAAGTAAATTAACCTCGACTACGAGTGAGGATAAAGGTGCAAGTGTACTAGAAGCAAATAATTCAGTGAAAGATACTACGGATATAAGAGTGGACAAATTACGACAAAGGGTAACTGAAATTAGGAGGGCCTCCCAAGAGACACTATCTGATACGAATAAAACCATTGGCTTATGGTCACCGATTCACCAAAGTGGACAAACTCATTTCTCATTTGTTTTTGCCATGTTTTTAGCACGCTATAAGGTATCAACTGCAGTCATTGAAGCGATAACAAGTCGACCATTTCATGGGATAAGGCTAAACCAGTTTACTGATACACCGTCAGAGTGGCAATCATATGCTGACGCATTATTTGATTTGACAATCCCTCCTGCTAATGTTGAATGGCTTTACAAGGGCGTCCATTGGTACCCTTTAAATGAAAGTGAGGCCTTTTACGATTGGAATGAGGATTTGTACTATCAATATATTAATGGAGTAAAACACCATGATATTCTTTTAGTTGATCTGGAAACAGGTGAAATGCAAGAACATACGTTAAATACGTTGAAACACCTTGATGAAGTTTGGGTGTTCATCACAAATCAATTTGTAGAATATTCGTCTTATGTCGATTACATGGAGCGTCTACAAGAAGAGTACCAAATACCATTTAAAGCTGTTTTTAATTACAAAACTGAAGATAGTAAAAGTGAAAGCATAGCACAAAAACTTCAGCTACCACTGATCGGAACGCTTAATCTATTAGTGCATGAAATTATAAGAAATGATTATAGCCAAATCCCTCTGATCGAGGAGAAGGGTGTACTTGAAAAGTGGGAGCCTTCACTTATTGAGCTAGGTGAATACTTAATAGGAGACGGACGTTTCAAGGAAGGTTTGACGTTTCCGTTAAAAATAAAATATCAATTAGAGAAGGTTTATAGCCACTACAAGCCGTTTAAGAAAAGGCGATTATAGCTTTTTCCGAACGAGAAACCCCATCGCCTTTAGCCGTGGGAGAAATCAAAGATTCTAACCTAATAGGACCAATGGTTGAGTAGAATTTAGAAATTTTCTATGGTAAAATTTATTTAACTATTGCTTTACTTATTTACTTTTTTATTGCGACTCATGTACGAGTCCGCAGCATGTATTTCGAATGTAAGAGATCTTTTGGATCGGTTTTTTAGAACACTACAAGCTATGCGCTACAAGTGTGTCTATTTATCCGCTTTCAAAAGGTCTTTTTTTTATTTTCAAAAAACATATGAAAGCGAGTGGTGCTGTTTATGGAAGCTAAAATGAATGAGATTAAAGAAGCATTGAAACGAGAAGATATGAGGGACTACGTTCGTATGGGATGGCATGTGAAACAGCGTTTATACGAAAGAGGGTACTATGCTTCGGATATTACAAGCTGTATCAAAAGTAAAGATAGTCGGATTATTGAACAAGGACAAGGTTTTAACCGAAAAATTGGTGCAATATGTCCGTCATATACCATTGAAGGTGTCGATGGTGATGGAAATCCTTTTGCGATTGTTCTAAGTGAAGAAGGATATAAACAATTTTCTGTCATTACAATTATGCCACCAATGGACAGACGACGATTTTTACGCTGTGTATAAGCAAGAAAAAGAGAGTGTATGTGTTTAAAAGTTTTAGAAAGGGTGTATTTGCATGAAAACATTACGTTTAGCAATTGGAGCTGAAAAAGGCGGCCCCTGGTATGAACTGTATCGAGAGGATTGTCCTGTTTGTGGTAAACAAGGGTTTTGTATGATTCACGAGGATAAAAATCGAGTGGTTTGTACGCGTGTACCTTCTGATTACACATGGGGAAAAAATAATCATGGGCTACATTTCTTGAACAAAAAGAAGATTAAAAGAAACTTTGATTTTTCTAAAGTAGAAGATGTTCAAACAGTAGACAAAAAGACTGATCAACAATTAGATGAAATCTTTCGAGGGATGATGGATTGTTTGGATTTGAACGATAATCATTATAAGCACTTAACAGGTGGTGATCGGCAGCTCAAAGACGATCAAATCACCATCCGAGGCTATAAATCATTTCCATATGAAAAGCCTTGGAACTTTGTTAAAGAGTGGGCAGATTCATTAAATATGAATGTAGAAGATTTAATTGGCACACCTAGTATCTATCGTTATAAAAACAAGTATCAAAGTTTTATAACGATGAAAGGTTTGCCTTCGATTATGATCCCTTTTCGTAACCATAAAAACCAAATTGTTGGTTTTCAGTTACGAGTGGATCAGGTGAATAATGTTGCAAAGGTTAAAAATGCTTTAGATGGAATTAAAGTCGATATTGCCAAACAGCCGAATATTGTTTCTGTCACTTATAAATCAAAAGAGATCTTTAAAGGTGAATTTCCGATTGGAAGCTATCAAAAAGTGATTCTAAAAGGGAAAACCCTTTGTGAAATTAAGGTCTCAAAAGGCACAAGATATTTTTGGTTGAGTTCAGCGAATGAAGAAGAGGGGACAGGAGCGGGGACGCCATTACCGGTACATGTTTCTGTTCCTACTCGTCGATTAAAAAAGTGGAAATCAGGTGAAACGTTAAAAGCGAAAACCGTTTGGATTTCCGAAGGTCCGCTTAAGATCGATATCGCTTCAGATAAAGCTGAAGAGTTATATGATCCGATGGAGTTAGACGATATTGGAACAACCTTTTTAGGGATTCCTGGTGTAAATCAATGGCATTTAATTTTACCTATTCTCGAAGAAATGGAAGTAGATACGGTAAATTTAGCCTTTGATGCTGATGCAGCGAGCAACCCAGATGTATATCATTATCTAAAAGAGTGTGCAATTGAGTTGAAAAAGAGAGGGTATCGAGGAAATTTAGTTCGCTGGAATGAAGAGGACGGAAAGGGACTCGATGACTTATTTAACCATTACACACTACCTCAGATCGATAAGTTGTTTTAAGTGTTCCTATATGATTTTGTAAAGGGTTGTCAGAATTAGATTTTGACAACCCTTTTATATTTTTCACTTTATAAACCGATCTAAAAATTCATTGATGGACTTTTTGATATTGTTTGTTTTAGAGGAAAAGAAATCTTCGGCAATCATGTTAATCAAATGCATGAGCGACACTTCTTCATCATATGGATTATGCTTATTAATATAGTCTAATACCACTTTTAACTGTTTCTGACGTTGGTGATCGAACGTTTCGTTTATATATTGTTCGATATATTCATGGACAATATCTGTATTTCGAACGGCCGCATCCAATAACTTACCAGTCGCCGATGAAACTGTTAAATCCATTGCATATGCAAGATCACACAATTGATCATGAACATCTCTCTTAAATCGAATCGTGATCCTTCTTTTGTTCCCCTTTACTCTTATAATACGTGACGGTTCGATGTCTCTGTCTCCTTTAAATAAGGTTTGTCCCATCCAAAAATCACGTTTGAATCCATTGGATAAATATTCAACGACCTTTTTAGACTGTACCCCTTGAATACAAATGGTTTCGGCAACATCTTTAATAGGTGTTTGGGTGATGTAGGATAACCTCGCAATACATTCATACAACTCTTCTGGAATCGTCGGCTTAACATCTTTCTTTTTATCTGAACGCACTTTTCGCTTTTTCACCTGTACTTCCATGTCACTTTTCAACTCCTACAATTTAAAATAGCTTTAGGACACATTCCCTCTGTCTCACTCTTAATAGATTTATATTTAGAATGGTGGGGGATATGTATATTTTTAAAATTTCGTGTCCAAAATGATTCTATAAATGATTTGGAGGTAGTTTTTATGGAAGTGAAATTGAAAAAAGAAGAGGCTAAAGCGTTAGCGAGGCAAGCCATCCGGTTAGGAAAGAAATATAATCTACCATCTAAAAAGAAAAAGAAGTCATAAAAGTCAAACTAAATATTTATACATTTCGTCTATTAACTTTTCTTGAACATTTTCTTGTGAACTTTCTATTTGCAAACAAATGAAAGGTTTAGTATAATTTGGACATAAGGAAAGGTACTAGCAATCTTTCTTCAAATTTTATATTTGATCTTACTATAAACGGGACGCCCCGATAGTAGCATAGAGAAAACAACATTAGTGTTGTTTAGTTCTTTGTGCTTTCTATCGGGGCTTTTTTTCGTCCTTAGGCAAGGAGGTGGGAGTAGTATGAAAAAGAAACTCGCTATTATTTCAGCAATGATGTTTGCAATCGTAAGTCTAATAACATTTACACCTGAAGTAACTCTTGCAGATAACCCGTGGGAGGCAGTTGGTGTGGAAGATCAGGGTGAATTTAGTGGTAGTTATGACGATATCGGTAATTTGGTTACAGTGGTACAAGTTTTAGGTGGCTTCTGGGTAGTCCTGTGTATTATGTTTGCTGGTATGAAGCTATCGGCAGCACAAGGGAGCAATCCACAGGCGAGAACCGCTGGATTTATAGGCATAGCTATGGCGTTTATCGGTGGCTTCGTAATCATCCAAGCACACAGTATTGCAGGC
The DNA here is from genome assembly GCF_019039105.1 of Desertibacillus haloalkaliphilus. NCBI lineage: Bacteria > Bacillati > Bacillota > Bacilli > Caryophanales > Bacillaceae > Desertibacillus > Desertibacillus haloalkaliphilus. The sequence continues at coordinate 42,445 of NZ_JAHPIV010000014.1, forward strand.
TACATATCTGCTTTATAGTACACCAATAGTAATGAATAAACCCCTCTTAATCATTTCACCAAATGAGAGGGGTTTATTTATAAGAAAGGATGGTGCTAAATGAGAACAGCAACGGTACCCGAAGATATGTCATCCGAACAGAAAACAATTCTCGGTGTGATATCGGTACGACAACTCATTTATTTAATTATTGGCGGTGGTGCACTATATGGCTATATCCCTGTTGTCTTTAATATGATGGATAGCTTCGTTACAGGAATTATTGCTTGTTTGTTCAGTGTAATTCCGACAGCTGCAATTGTTGGTTTACTAGGTTTCCGTTATATGCATGATTACCATATGTTCTATGACAAGTATCTTATCGTGAGAATAGGTTACAAGCATCAAATAGGCGTATGGAGAAAAGGAAAAGACCAATCATCTAATATCCGGATGGAGGATTATACATGAACCTAATACTTATGATTTTATTTGGTCTCTTTCTCTATGTATTTACTAAAATCATGCTCAAAGAGCCGATACTGCCTTGGAAGGAGAAGAAAGAGGTATCAAATAAACCTTCGAAGTTCAAAAAAAAGAAGTCAGGAAAACAAAACATTGAAATGGATCAAGATCCAGACCTATTCAAAAATCTTTTTGACGATGTTCAATCTATTTCTCATCATATGATCCGGTTTAAAAGTAATAAATTCGTAATGATCGCCGAGGTTGAGCCCGTTAACTATTTTCTTTTAAGTGATGGTGAACAAGAAGCCATTGATGCCAAATTCGAGAACTGGTTAGCAACAATCAATTATAGTGTCCAGTTTTACCTTCAAAATCGATATGTTGACCTTTCAGAACCTATCGCGGATATGAAGAGGTACATGGAAAAGGAAGATGACCTTCCATATAACGCACGAGAGTATGGGCAATCGCTGATCGAAGATTTGGAGTCATGGCAAGTGCAAATACCGCGATATGAAACCAAGCGATTTATCGCTTTCCCTTTTCAAGTGAACACGAACGATATAACAGCTGAAGATGATGAAGAGTTTGAAGAGAAGGTGATTGATAAGGCTTTTTCTGAACTTTATCGTCGTTATAACACAGCTAAAAATAGTTTGAATAACGCAAGAATCAAGGTAGATTTGCTAACAAATGAGGGGATCATAGATGTCCTTTATCACGCCTTTAATCGTAGAAAAGCAATTAAAAACAAATTTAAAGAAGTAAAGAATCAAGAAATGCTTGCTCTATATTTAACAGCAGATCAAGATGAGGAACGAATTGAGCTAGTGAAGGAGATGATTGATCGTGAGTTTTCTGGAGAAACTCAAAATCAAGAAGCAATCTAAAAATGATTCTTCTAATAATGAAACCAGCTCTGCCGACAATGAAGAGACTGATCAACAAGAGGAAAAAGATCACCTTTTAGAGATGAAGCCAACATTTTGGGATTTAGTTGCACCAGATGGTATGTCTATAAAGTCCGAAGATCAAGGAGTTATAAAACAGTCGATGGGTACAAAAACGTATTTTCGACCTTTCTACATACCGACGGACGGCTACCCACGAAAAATGCAAACCAATTGGATGGACTCTTTGATCTCTAGCGGAGAGGTTGATGTCATTGTTGATGTTCACAAAGTAAAGAAAATTGACAGCATACGTTCTTTGCAACGAACGGTAACGATGCTTAATTCAAATCTTTCATGGCAATTAAAGAGAGGTAACATTGATCAAATCAATGACTATAAAACTAAGATTGCCGATACTGAAATTCTTATGGAGGAAATTCAATTCGATAATAATGATCTTTACAATGTCACTACGGCTGGTATCCTATACGCTAATTCTGAAAAAGAGTTGAACACCCGTAGTGAACATATGGAAGATCAAATGTCGAGTATGTTTTTCAAAGTAGCAACAACATGGTCTCGTGTGAAAAAAGGTTTTTTAACCGTATTACCACTAGGACGAAACCACATTCAGGATTCACTACGAAACATTGACCGTCGTGCGTTAACTACCTTTTCTCCATTTATTAGTGGGAGTGGGAAATTTTTAGGTGGTGTACCGATTGGGTTTAATAAAATCACTGGACAAAAAGAGTTTATTAACTCTTTTGGAACTGAAGAATTTAAGCCAGAAAATTATAATTTCGGAATATTCGGAATTCCGGGGAGCGGAAAATCTCTCGCAATGAAGCTAAAAATTGCAAGAGAAATGAGTGGTGCTAATGTATACGCGGCTATCATTGATGTTGAAGGTGAGTTTGTTAGATTATGCAAACGTTTGTCTGGAATTAACCTAAATATCAGTGAAGAGTCTGAAATACGAATTAACCCGTGTGCAATAAATTTTTCAGATATCCCCCTTGATGATGGTGAAGAAGATGAAGAGTTGGAACTGTTGGAAGAGCATGATGATCGTGAAATTATCGAAAAGGATGGTAAGAAATACGTTCGATTTGTCCCTGTGAGACAAAAAGTCAATGAAATCCTAGATTTCCTAGACATTGTCATGAGAGGAAAAGAGGACCCAGGACTCGATGTGTTTGAGCGTAACTATTTAGAGGAAGCAATCTATCACGTCTTTAACGAATTAGATATAACATCACACCCATCATCACTATTTATCTATGAACCACGTGAGGTAGATGGAAGAATCATTCAATCAAAAGTGCGTAAGCCTGAGCCGGAATTGAATCAAATATATTCTTATGTTCAAGAAAGGTATGGAAATGAACAAAAGGCTGAACGAATCTTAGCAGCGCTAAAACCGTTTCTATCAGATGGTTCTAAACCTATTTTTGACGGCCAGACCTACCTAGGACGTGGTGTGACTCAAACGCTTGATAGTGCTAGATTGATAAACTTTAATATAAGTCAAGTTGAAGAAGGATTTTTAAGGCCTATTGCTTATCATGTCATTATGTCATACCTATGGGAGCACTTCATTAAAAACAGTGATAATGCGACAAAGAAAAAGTTTCTTTATGCAGATGAGCTGTGGCAATTTGTTGATAATGACAAAACAGTTTCATTCTTTGAGAAGGTCGCTCGCAGAATTAGAAAACGTAACGGAGGCTTGTGTTATGCTTCTCAGGATTTTGTGAGGTTGTTAAATAACGAGAAAGCTAGAGGGATTGTATCGTCAACATACAGTCTACTATTTATGCAACAAAATGAAATTGACCTTAAATATATTAAAGAAAACTTTGATTTAACAGATGGAGAGATTTCTATCCTCTTCGGTAATCCTAGTAAGGGAGAAGGTATATTACGTGTAGGTAAAACGTCTGTATGGTTACAGACCGATCCTTCTCAAGAAGAGTTAACCTTTATTGAAAGTAATACAGCTGTCCTAGAAGAGATGTTAAAGCGTAAACAAGAAGTAAGGAGTTATCAAAACTAATGGAATATAAATAGAAAGGAGGTGGTTAGCCTTTGTTTGGAATTAGCGATAAGATAATGGATATTTTAGACGCCATCTTTACATGGATGTATGAAGCGCTGATCCAACCATTTACAGGTTTGAAGTCATTCCAAGACCTTGTTTTTGGTCGTGACAATGATAATGAACTTGTATACGGTACATTTACGCAAGAGGAAATTCAAGTCTTTGTTTCACAAGCCGTCGATACAACTATGATTTTGACAGGATTTTTCATTCTTGTTGGCATCATGTATCAAGGGATGAGAATTTCCTCTTACAGCATAAATCCTGCTGCTCGAACAAGCTTAATCGAGTTTTTAAAAGATTTATTTATTGTTGCAGTTTTAGTTTTTAATATCCCATATGTCTATGATTTTATTCTGAGTTTTAATTGGATGATTGTTAATCTCTTTTCTAGTGCATATGAAGCAGATTTCATGAATTTCAATGAAGACTTAAATGATAGTCTCAAAGCATCTGGAGATACGGGTGATTATGATCTAGGTGGAGGGATACTAGGGTGGGCATTAATAAATTTATGCCTATTAGGTCTAGCAATCTGGGCAAATTTCTATTATATGATGCGTAAATTAACTCTATTGATTTTGATGATCCTGGGACCAGTAATGATCTCACTTTGGATGTTTCCACAATTTAAAGGAATTACAATTGGGTATTTTAAAGAGTTGACAGGGTCAATTTTTGTACAAGCGATCCATGCATTTACGTTCTGGATGGTAGCTGGCATAGCGGTAACATCGGGGAATGTCATCGAATCAGTGATTCTCTATTTAATATTTATTCCAGTATCTGAAGCACTACGAAGTTTAATCGGTTTAGGTGGCCAAATGAATAATACTCTATCAAAGGCTGGTGCGATGATGGGAATGGCTTCAATTGCCGGAATGTATGGAGCCGTGAAGGGCGCTTACTCCGATAAATCTGTTATGGGATCAATTCGTGAAGCATACAGCGGTCAAAAAGCACAAAGAGACGGAAAAGGTAGTGGGACAGATAATGACGACATAACGAGAAAAGAAACATTAGCGGGCAACACCGATAGTAATACAGGTACAACAACTGCTTCTGAGCGCATGTTAAAAGCAGGTGATATCACTTCACGAGCTGGTAAAGCGGTACTTGGAAGTGCTGGAGCTATTGCAGGGGCAACGATGGGGCCAGGAGGAGCCATTGCATTATCAACAGCGGGTCATGCAGTCGGTGGAGCAACCGGTGGGTTAGTTGGTCGTACAGGAATGGCAATCGGTGAGGGGATCGCAAAACGTGGAAAAAAAGGGTGGGATGCTGGTTTAAAGGCTTTTGCATCATCTACAGAAAATGGTGCTACAGAAGACTTAGCTGAAAATATAGCCGACGATAACCTCTCCAAATGGGAAACAGCCAATAAAGACGAGATGATTAACAATTTTAAAGAAAGGTTCCCAGATGCTACTCCACAAGAAATTAATGCAATGTACGGAAATGAACGTAAGAAACAATACAGTGCATTTAAAAAACAAGCAGGTGCAAACTTGGCTTCTATTAAAGGAAACGACAGCTTAACTGCTAAAGCTAGCGATTTATCTGAGCAGACTGCGGATAATATGGCTGAACAATGGGCGATGGAGAATAAAGATCAATTTTCTAATAAATATATGAAAGAAAATCCTAATGCAAGTGTATCTGACATGGAACGGGCATTTAATGGAGAGGTCGGCAATAAGCGTAAACAATTTAGAGCAGCTACTGATCGAGTTGCTAGCGATTTAGCAGAAGGAAAATCGCTTGAACAAGCTTACATTAATAAATCAGACTTTGCTAATCTTGCTGGCGAAAGTATGTATAACAGTGAAAGAGAAGCCTTTAAAGAACAGACAGTAAAAAGTGGAACTACGAAGAGTAATGAAGAAATCGAAGCGATATTTGATAGCAAGAATGCAGACAAAAAACAAATGTTTGTTGATACCAGTCATCAAACAGCTTCAAATATACAAGGTGCAAAATTATTTTCCAAAGGTGGAGTAGAAAAAGATTATTTGGTCAATCAATTAGCGAGTCAAACGACAGCTCAACAAAAACAAGCGTTTATTAATACAGAAGTAAATAGTGGTCGTATGACAGAGGATCAAGCTGTACAAAAGTGGGATTCTTCAATGGCTTCCAAAGCTTTTGAAGATAACACAAAGCAAATTGCATCTAATATTGATTCGTATGCACCGAAAAATCGTGTAATGGGTAAAGCGGGAATTGCAAAAGGTATAGGTGTAGGTATGGCAAGCGCAACAGGAGTCTCTTCAGTTGCAGGTTCTACCCAAAAGGCCTTTCAAAATGTCAGTCAACATATCACTTCGGGAATTGAAGCAGAAAAAGATCAAGAGATGCCAGCGAGCGTAGGTGGAAAGTTAGTAGAAACAACAAAAGGTACAATTTCGGGTCTTTCCGCTGCTTATCAAGAAGGGAAAGAAGGTATTTCTAACCACCTAAACACTGGAAATGTTGTGGGAAAACAAGAATCGTTCCAAAAAGGATTGGGATATGTTGGAGGAACTGTATTTGGTGTGGCTGGGTACCAAAAAGGGACAAGACTTGGTGCAAAATTTAACCCATATACGGATGCTGTTCAACAACAAACGAAAGAAGTTTCTCAAATTCAACAAATGGCACAAACTCGTATAACAGAAGGTGGAAAAGAAGTCATTGCTGATGGAGCGGTACAGCAAGTCGTTACAAGCGATGCTTCTTATATACAAGTTAAAGATAAAACCGGTCAAACACAAGTGGTTTCGCGTAAAGGTTCAGGGGATAGTTCGCTTCCGAAAGGGGAGGCCATTTACCAAGACTTAAACATTAATAATGGTACCCTCACACCAAAACAGCCACCACAAGGGTATGACTCTAGTTTCTATAAAAAAGATTCTAGTGGCGGGAAGGTTTTAATTAATCGACCTATTAATGTAGATCCTAATTCACTTGTAACAAATCTAGGACAACAACAATCTACTGAACGATATCAACCATATTCACAAAAAGTTGATAGTGGACAGTTTTATATTAATGAAATTAAGGAACAAGTTAATGATAATCAAGTACGTGTGGTCACTCAAAGAGAGCATAGCTACCTAGTGTCAAAAGACGATACAGGGCGCGAATATCGCATTTCACCTTATGGGAAGGGAGATCCTAATCTAAAAGTGGGACAAACCGTTTATACGGACTGTCATATAGAGAATCGTCGTATTAGAGAGGACAGAACATATGAAGTAAATGAAAAGACAGGTCAACGTGTAGAGGTTAACCATAAAACTATCGATCCTAATGAGTTGGTTCCACGAAAACCTAACCCTAGAATACAGAAGAGACAAAGAAATGAACAATACCGACATAAACAGGGCGCTGGAGGGGATGAATGATTAAATGGCTATTCATGAAAATCAAGACCAAAAGTCAGAGGCTAGAAAAGCTGCTGAACACCATGCCAAACAGCTTGCTCAAAAAAAGGGAAGATCCTTATTAAAGAAAGGGATTAAAGTAGGAGTAAAAGCTATCGCAAAGGCTACCGCAACACTGGTAGCCGCTCTTACAAAATTATTAGTGTCCACACTGGCACTAGTTGGATTGCCAACACTAATAATTGTAATAGGTATTGTTATATTATTGATTCTACTAATGCTTATTTCATCTATGTTATTTGGAACTGGTACCGACCTTGAGGGAGAAGACCAAGAGTTATATGAATATATGGTAGATCAATTAAATTCAACAGTGGATTTAAATAAAACAGAACAAGTAAGATACCGTATACCTGAGGAACTTGTTGCTTCAACTATCCAGGTAGATGCTCTTACTGACTTAGGGAATGACCCAAGGGGGTTAATTCAAGAATTATCCAAAGAGTTAGCACCTGAATTTACATATAGAAAATATAATGAGTATACTGAATCTCAAACGCGCAGGTGTAGAACGAGAACAAATGATGATGGAAGCACACGTAGAAGTTGTAGTTGGTCTTCAACTACAAGAACAGATAACTATGTTGATAAATTAGTCCATGTAAATTCATGGAACGGCACCAGTGATATTGAATATACAGGAAGAGTAAGTGATTGGAAAAGAAACGGTAATAAAAGAACACGAAAAAAAACATATTCTATCTCCAAGTATGATAGAAAAGAGGACTTTACAAAGTTTGATAACATTCTAAATGCTAGAGGGTACGAATATAACGATAAATCATTATTAGAAGGCTTCTATGAAGATACTGTCAATATGAACGGTGGATCAAAAAGACTTGGTTATATTGACTGGTTAGACCAACAAACTGGTTGGTTTGACGGTGGGTATTGGGACACATCAACGGGTGGATATTGTGAATTTAAGCCTATCATCGATCAAGCATCGGATGAACATGGAGTAGAGCCAGAACTCATAGCAGGAATTATTCAAAAGGAGTCAACTTTTAATCCAAATGCCATTTCGCATGTAGGGGCAATGGGGCTCATGCAGCTAATGCCAGCGACTGCAGAAGGATTAGGAGTTGATAACCCCTTTGATCCCTATCAGAGCGTTATGGGAGGAACAAGGTATATCGCCGATATGTTAAATCAATATAATGGCGATATGGTGTTAGCACTTGCTGCGTATAATGCAGGCCCTGGTAATGTTAATAAATATGGTGGTGTCCCTCCATTCGCTGAGACACAAGATTACGTAGCAACCGTACCACAGTATTATGAAGATTTTAAAAGCGTAAGCTGTGATACACCAATCGTAGAAAGTGGAAGTGGTAATTTCATTACTCCAACAAGCGGATCTATTAACAGTGGTTATGGGATGAGAAGTGGGAGTATGCATCATGGTGTTGATATTCCACTGGCTGGACGAACTCACGATGTTCCAATTGTAGCTGTTGCTGATGGTACAGTGCGACGTTCCTATTACTCAGACACATATGGTCATACAGTGATGATTGAACATAATATTGAGGGAGTTATTTTTGAAAGCCTTTATGCACATATGACTGGTAGAGCTGTTTCCGAAGGTCAAAAAGTTTCACAAGGTCAGTTCCTTGGAAATATGGGTAACACTGGAAGATCCACAGGCCCCCACCTCCATTTTGAGTTACACAAAGATGGTCATTGGAATATTAAAAAATCTAACAGTGTCAATCCCTTATTTTACGTTCCGTTAGAATGTCGGGCTGGTGCTAGGAACTGTAATCAATAGACTTATTGAGTGGTGAATAGGATGAATGTCATTAGATTGTTAAGCTTAGCATTATTTATAATTAGTTTGATGATCGGGGGTTTTTATCTATATAATAGAGTAGACCCCGAACCTATTGAACTAAAGGAAGTATCAAATGAACTTCAGAATGATATTGAACGTATCGGTAGTAGGGAAGAAAAGGCTTATCAATGGATTTATACCGAAGATATTGATTACGCATATCTTGAAGAAATAGAGCGTGAATGGATTGAAAAATATCAAAAGCCTAAACATATGGTCGAATATCTATTTGCGGCAATTACTTTAGATGATATCGAACTATTTGTGGAAGCATTTGAACCTGGGGTGATTTCTCAAGATCTATTTTTAGTGGATACAATAGACAAAGAAAAAGTTGCCAAAGATATAATAACAAGGATCACTCGTAATGATAAATTAAGTGAGGTAAATTACTTAAGCGAACGATTAACCAACCATCACTATGAGGCCAAAGTAGAAGTTCAGTTATTATATGAGGATGATAAAAAGGTTAGACTCCCGCTAGAAATGAGATTGTTTGGAACTAGTCACCATGATGATGATGAAGTGTTTTATATTACGACGTCAGCATGGGATATCATAGACACTATAGAGAAACAAACATCAGAGTAAACTAATATTCCACAAGGAAGCTATGGTGATACAAATGAACAATAATCGAAGTAGGGAGGTTACTCCCATTCACAAAAGAAAGCCTATCGAGGTTTACGGGGAATTAGTTCCTGTACTCTTGAGCTTAAATGAGGTTGCAGAAATGCTCGATATGAGGAAACAAACTTTGCGAAATAACTTAGATCGTCAACGAAAAGGGGCAAAGGTACGTGAACCGTTACCTTTACCCTTTACAATTATTAGTTGTGGCCCATTATGGACAAAAAAGCAGATTGAAGTATACTTAGAAGAACGAAATTTAGAGTCTTAATTGTTTTCTAAATAGTCCGATTTAAAATCCTTCCATTTTCCAAAACGTCTATAAAACGTTATTGCTAATGGGAGTTTTTTTTGTTTAGCAAACTCATCCCATTTTTTTATCGTTGTGAAATGTTCTTTATTCTCTTTTGCAATCTTTATAAGGTCATCGTTTGTATAATAAGAATCTTTAATATCTAATGTATCTTTAAGGTTATTCCAAGAGATATATTTAATAATCGTTTCATAAGTCGGTAATTGTTCAGTATGATTTCGCACATAAGTGTTCCAATTTTCTTTGGTTGTTAAATGGGACTTGTGATCCATTAGTACTTTTATAATCTGTTCTTTATTATATATGGATGATTTTTTTGATTCCGATAGTCCTATCCTATGCTTAACTTCGTTCCATGATCCAAATCGGTCTATATAAGCTTGTGCACTAGGTAGGTTATGTTTTTTTGCAAATGCATACCAACTAGCTGCAGTTGTAAAATGATCACGAAATTTATCTGCAATTGATAGCAATTCTTCATCTGAAAGTGGTTTGTTTATGGTAAGGTCTAATTCCTTCTTAAACTGATTCCAAGAACCAAAATAATTTATAATTGTACCATACGACGGTAGACCACAGGATTTAGAGAATTCTTTCCAGTGGTCTACCGTTGATATATGTTCCTTATAGGGTTTTATGACTTCAATAATATCCTTCTTTCTTTCTTGCTTAATTGAATCTTTATCTTGATTAAACATAAATTCACCTAGCTGTCTGTCAATTAGTTTTTTGGTTTCTCATCATCTCTATGATTTCTTCATTACCGACTAAGAGATCTTCTAATCCATAACGGGCAATATTTCTCTCACTTTCATCTTCAGACTTTGTGATTGTTTTGGTGTAATTACGTTTAAGTCTAAAATAAAACTCATGCTGACTAGCTACAAATTCACGGTAGCAATCGTTTATTGAATAATTTCGAAACATTTGCATGAACGTATCTGAGTCATTTACATCATATACAAATTCGATATCACGCTTCCAGACATTTTGAACTCGATTTGGAAAGGGGATTTCGAGTTTGATAATTTTTCCTATACTGTTTGCTTTTATAGTTAAATTTTGAACCTTTAGTAATTCACCTTTACGATTCGGACAAGGTAATAATATCACAAAATTGCGATCATACATTACCCCTACCATAAAAAAATGATCTCCGTTCATAGGTAGACGGTTTAATCTTTCTACTGCTTCATCTTTTGGTACCTCTTTTCCTACTCCTTGTATATACCGTAATTCCTTAATTCTTTTTTGTGATCGCTTATGTTCTTTAAATTTTTTAGGATTGGCTATAAATTGGAATGCTTCTATTGTCCAAGGGATTATGTACAACGCATATACAGGAACCATTAGTGTTGTTAAGAATAGTTTACCCCAAAACTCAATAGTAACGCTAAAGAGAAGGAATAGAGGGATAAGAACAATACCAAGTAAACCAACAATAATGGATAATGCAATCCATCCACCAACAATACGAAATAATGTCATAGCGACAGAGCCTTCATATACCAAACCAAGCGAATGAAAAATGTTTATAATGCCCAAGATATCTAATAAAGGATAGATATGATCAAAGTAATATAAAAATAGAACAAATAGAATAATAGCAACAAGCCCCGCTAGTCCATTTGCTTTACCACGATCATACTGTAATTTCATATTATAAAGCTCTAATAGAGTATTCATGACTAGACACCACCAATTTTAAATATACATTAATACAAATTGAACTACATGTAATTATTTTATGTTAAAGTGGTGAAATAGTCAATATATACAAAAAATGTTAATAAAACTACAATCGATATGGAATATTCATAAATTTAGTTACTAATAAATAGTGCATATGGTTAAATCTAGCAGGTAAATAGTTAAATGAGAGGAATAAATATGAAAAAAGTAGTGGCTGGTTTCCTTGCAGGAGCTATAACTTTTGGGGGAATAGGAGCCTATGCAGAATAATTAAGGTGATGGGATTCAAGGAGTATGCCTTGGTGGTATATAACTCCAAAAACGGTGACTTCATTCAAGCACACGCTCTAGGGAAAACTGAATCGGGAGCATCAGAAACATTCGAAAGAAAGAATCCTGCTAACAAAGTGATTCATATTTGGGAAGGAAACAAGCCATCCAAGCCATACCATACCAATCTCTTCCTCACATCTAATTTTTTTAGCACACCCACGACTCACAGGAATCGTAATGTCGTGGGTTTAGACTTTCAATTGATTAACTTCCTTACATTTCATCAAGTTGATCGATGGACTTTCTTCGATCTTCAAGTGTTTGATTTGTATAAAGCGTAACCGTACTTGTCGATGTATGGCCCAGTTGCAACATAATCTCGTTAAGTGGAATGCCTTCTTTTGCTAATCGAGTAGCTAGTGTATGCCTTAATTTGTGTGGCGACATTTTTTTATCGAAAGCTGCTGTATATCGATTTACGATGCCTTGTATGCCACGTACTGATATTCGTTGCGCTTGACCACGATAACGGGTTAAAAATAACGCTCGTTCCTGCTCAGTCGCTTTATAACGCTCTTGACGTATATCTAAATAGTGTTTTAAGTAGGGGAGGGATGTTTCCCTAAAAACAACGATATCTTCATCATCAACGTCACCTTTACGAACAACATTAATGTAACGATCACGCATGTCTAACGATTCTATATCTAAACTCGCTAGCTCACTCACTCGTAATCCAGAGGCCAAAAATAAGGCAAAAATAGCGAGATCTCGTTCACGATCCCGAAGGTAAAAGTTCTTTTTCCTCGTTTTTTCAACCGTCTTGAAATACTCATTTTCAATGAAATCAATGATTCTTTTTTCATCATCATTCTGTAGAATTTGACGGCTAATATTTGCTGAACGTTTTGTTGAATTCTTTTTCGTTCTCGGAATTTCTACTTTGGCCATCACATTTCGGTAAAAATAACACTCCCCATTTTCATCCTCAGTACGTGTTGTTAAGTAAAGGAAGAGAGACTTTAAGGAAGAGATTTTTCTTGCTACAGATACGGTTTTCATATTCTCTACTTTTCGCATATGCTTGATGTAATTCTCAACATCAAGAAGTTTCATATGTTCAAGAAAAGAGAGGGGGATGTCTTTCATATCGCAAGTAATAATCCCTTCAGCTTTAAGCCAATTAAAGAATTTTTCAAAATCATGAACGTAACCAAGAAGGGTAGAGGGGGAGCTGTCGTGCGATTCTTTGTGATCGACATATTCCACGATGTAGTCAGGCATCTTTGCTAGTCGTTGTTCTAATCGTTTTTGGTGCAATTCTTTTTCCCTAGAAGCCAAGATATTACCTCCTATGAATCGACAAAATTTGTGCATGAAATACAATTTTAACGCAAACATATGTTCCTGATATCTATTTATGGCCAATTTACAAATCTATAATTACTAGAATTACTAGAACTCTCTAAAATGAGCTGCCATAAAAATTCGTAAATAATCCTCAAAATTAACTTCGGAAAGCTCTTTGTTGCTATTCCACTCAAAATACTTAATTGATGAGAGAAACTCATTAAAGTCGTTAATCTTTAAGAGTTGAACGACAAGGTCATTTTTTGCTTTCTTTTTTTTCAGTTTCATTTCTTTAATTTCTTCATCACTTAATCCAGCTGGGACAGTAACATTTTGAATAATAGAGCGAATAATACCTAATATCAAATCGACAATCTCAATACCAATCATTTGATTTTTGGTATGCATTTCACACCTTACAATACTAAATTGTTCACCGCGATATAAAGATTGTGAATTTAGTTGCTCCATAATACGAGTAGGGAGATCAAGGCGTTTATATACTGTCGCTTCCTCAATATAGACATTGGCTTTTATGTATACATCTTGACCATAATTTCGAAGTAAACCATAAAATATACGTTCAGGTATTTTTGTATAAAGCATTAACTCAGAAAAGTCATGACCTTCTGAAAGGTTTTTACGGACCCTTAAAGAATGTTGATTATAATTAATTACGTTCATCTTTGTATATTTTGCATACTTAGAGAAAGTGGTTATAGCTTCTATAATATTTTGACGAGTTTTGCCATGACCAGAGTAATCAGTCCAATGAAGTTTAATGTCTCCATTCTTGAGTTTTTCTGTCAGATCAGAAAACTCATTCGCAGAGTAAACAACCTGTGGTATGATTAAGCCACCCATAGTAGTTGGTTTGTCCTTTTGACGACCACTCTCATCAAAAAATATATTCATAATCTCTGTGTTTAACACTTGCCCTTCCAACATGTTCACCCCATTGACAGAAACAATATTATTTAGTAATATAAGCATACATAAAGCAACCCGTACCGAGGTACGACAAGCTTTATGTAGGATAAGATGATTACCCGTACCGAGGTACGATGAAAATCTATCCGTTGCTACATAAACAAGATGCTAATAAGCAGCTAAACTTAAATAAGTTTAGCTGCTTTTATTATACCATAACTTATCCCTTTATTTGTTCATAAAATTAATATTTAACGCACAGATATCGATTTAAGGGAAAAGTATTATTCCTCTTTTCCCTTTGATAAATACTTTGCATTAAGATATTGATTATACTGTAGTTTGAATCAGCAAAATTCCGCGTCTATGTAAGGATCAAGTCTTTACTTAACCGCGTCTTTCAATTGTTTTCCTGCTTTAAAGGCTGGTACATTACTAGCTGGAATATCAATTTCTTCGCCTGTTTGTGGGTTACGGCCTTTACGTGCTGAACGCTCACGAACCTCAAACGTACCGAAACCAATAAGCTGTGTATTATCTCCTTTTTTTAAAGCATTTGTGATCGATTCGAAAACTGCATCTACTGCTCTTCCTGCATCTGCTTTCGATAATTCCGCTTGCTCTGAAACTGATTGTACTAGATCTGTTTTGTTCATCGTTAAGACCTCCAAGGTTTACTAAATTAATTTCTTATTTAAAAATAGTAGCATAAATGATTTATTAATCATAACGGAAATCGTGTAAAAGGTTGATATTAACCTTCATTAATCCGTTTGAATAGTTGAGAAATTTCCTTACGGTTATACTCTTTATCCTCTAATTCTTCACCGTATTTATCTTTCCATAGGCGTTTAACCGTTCGAAGCTGATTATCAGTCGCCGGCTCATACGGTCTGATCTCTTTATCATATCGGTTTTTTAAAGCACATAATTGTTGGCTAAAATCGATATAGTCACTAAAAGATACCTCATCTACACCGAGGGAACGGCACAAACGTCTGTAAAACTCCATTTGTTTGGTACTAATCTTCTTCTTTCGATGCCTGTTAATACTACCAAGTACCAACTCTTCCATTAATTTCGGTTCAACCTCAAATTCTCCGACATCTCCCCACTTATATCGATAACTATATCGAGGAATATACCCTTCTACTAGTTCGTTTGTAAGACGCTCAATTGAAATATCACTTAATTCATAGTAATGGTCATCAAGCCAATTAATCAAGGCGTTTGTCGTGGTAGTTTTAAACGAAGTTTGAATTTTTTTTGGTAAATCACTAAACATTCTCATGAGATACCTGTCACATCCTTTTTTGACTTATAATATATTAAACGTGCTCATCTTAAGTTCTACAGGTGCGTGAAGTTGGAAAGGACTGTATGAAAATATACAGACCGATAATACTAGAAGTAAGAGGGTTTTTTTCATGGGATAAACTCCTTTCATACAAAAAAACGCCCCTAATAAGACACAGTTGTGCTGTGCAGCTTATTAGGGGCGTCCCTTTTTTCCGCTCATAAAATTTTCCTTTTCACCATAATACTATAATTGTAAGCCTTTCTCAAGCATCTGCTAGTCATACATCAAGATGGGAAAGGTTTACTAGTTGATTTGTTTCTGCTGATCAAATTGCTCGATTTCAATGGCAGAATATCTGAAAGCCAGCAAGCCCAAATATCCATACACGAGAGCGCTAACTAACACTGGAAGTGAAAAGAATGAAAATGGAAATGGAAATAACATCTGAATTGAATATAACCATAAACCATACGGTAGATATTTAATGGACGAGCTGATTAATGTTAGAAAAATACCTAATATAAAAGCCCAATAGGCAAAGGCTCGTACAAGTTCCAAAACAAAAAATGAACCTCCGAATAGTTGCCATATAATCTCGTCTGTAAGGATAACCGCTATTCCACCAAATAGTAGATACAAGTGAAAGGGCAATAGCTTACTAACCCATCCATACTGTGTCATCCAGCTTCTTAAAGCGTGACGAACATCGGTAAATTGTTTCATTATATTCCTCCTTCATTTGCGTCTTACAATTCGTTTAATTAGTCTTCAGTCGTCTCAGTTTTAGCATGACGAATTTTCTTTTGAATGTTATCGATCTCCTCATTTAACTGATGGATCTCTGCACATAATGATTGCACGTCGGCTTTGGCATTATGATATATGTTGTTTTCATTCGCTGTATAAACCATCTTCCCAATTTCTGTGTACTTGCTGTCAATCTCCTTCTGTTTCATTGCAATTTGTGCTTTAAAACGGTTAATTTCCACGGTTGTTTGCGCTCGCTTTCCAAGATCAGAAGCACCCGATTTCACCTTTTTTAGAAAACTCACCCATCTCCCCCCTTTTTTCCACACAAAAAAGCCCCAACCACTCCATAGACAAATAAAAGGTACTAGATACCCTATTTATTCTATGAAAGCAGTCGGGGCGTCCCGTTGTGCTTAATCGTCAATTAAAGTATATTTTACCATATTGAGACAGCACAATAAATACATTTATTGTGCTGTCCGGCTGTATAGACGGTTGGAATATCACAGCAGCCTAGAATAGTTTACCATAGTAGCACTATATTAGCTCTTTTTTGTGGGTTTAGGAGGAAAATCAAAGCTGAGTTGATTCTTGTTTATATCGTAAACGAGGAACGCGTCGAATGTAGATCCTTTCCTCTTACTTTTAAATCCTTTGATCAGATTTGTTTTTCCTTTTTCCATTAGTCGCTTTGCATTGGCAACCGAGATCTTTTTGTTCAGCATTTTACTTGGTATGCGATAATTGCAATTAACAGTAGCATAGCCTTTACACCCATAAAAGGAGTGACCGTCCTTTGTTTGTTTTTCAATCACAGCTTCATTGCATTGCGGACAATATCCGATCACTTCGTCTTCCTTCATTTTATTCTCGTGCTCAGTGAAGTCCCATTCTTTCGATTCAGCAATCGCTTCATCAATTAATACTTTGGTTAACTCTTTCGCCCTTTCAATGAAAGGGCGTGCTGATTTATCGCCTCGACTCACTTTTTCGAGGTATTCCTCCCAGACCGATGTTGTTTTAATATCAAGTAAAGGAGAGTTTTTATTAATAGCTTCTATAATCATTCGTCCTTTTGCAGTAATCCCGAGTTGTGAACCTTTGATTTTTTCCATATAGTTCCGAGCATATAGAGTCTCGATCATACCGCTACGTGTAGCTTCGGTAGCTAAGTTATTTGATTTCATATACGTTATTAATGAACCTTCTTTCAACCGACTCGGAGGTTTAGTCTTACCTTCCTGCATTTCTGTTGTAGCCACTGTTCCACTTTCACCTTCTCTTAATAAAGGAAGAATGACATCATCTGGATCATCAGTTTCCTTATTATCATTTTCAAAGACGGTATGCCACCCGTCTTTAATTACCTGTTTCCCTTTACTTTCAAAAGTAAAGCGATTATCTACTAATGACACAATGGATGTATAATCATAAACAGCATTTTCATAGTGAGCTGCAATAACAGACTTTACGATTAAGTCATATATTTTTCGTTCGTCGTCTTTTAATTCTTTAAGATTAGGAACTTTTTCTGTTGGTATTAGCGCATAATGATCTTCGACTTTGTTTTCATCAATATATCTATTCGATAATTGCCCAGGTTCAAGGTGTGTTGGGAATAAATGATGATATTCTTCTAATTGGCTTAAACCACTCATGATCTTCGGTAGCTCATACGCTTCTTCTTGCGTGATATGTTGTGAGGATGTTCGAGGGTATGAGCAATATTTTCGTTCGTATAAAGACTGGACAGTGCTCAATACTTTTTTCGCCTCCATCCCCCACTTATTATTAGCAGTTGCTTGCAACGTTGATAAATTGAAGAGGTGAGGCGGTTTGAATTCTTTCCTATCCTTCTTTACCGACAGCACCTTACTCGGTTTCGCCTTGCAATGAGACGCTAGTTTTTCTGCCATTTGCTTGTCCTCTAAACGATCCTGATCTGTTGTAAACCATTTCCCTCGAATCGTTTTATCACCATATTTCAGATCGACAAAAACCTCCCAGAATGGTTTGCTTTTGAAGTTTTCAATTGCTATTTCTCGATCATACAGCGCCTTGAGCAATACCGTTTGAATCCTTCCTACACTAAACACACCTGTATGAAGATCACTACCTGCCTTCATCTTCTCTTGTAATAACAGTGTATAACAGCGGCTTAAGTTGAGACCGATGGTCCAATCACTAATACTCCTTGCTAGGCTAGCGTGATAAAGTTTAATCGTTTCTTCCTTACTTCTTAATGAACCAAACGCTTTTCGTATACCATTCTTAGTGAGCGATTTCGCCCACAAATAACGAATCGGTTTGCTGGCTGTCCCTGCTTTAAAGATGGTTGAATAGCCGATTTCAGCACCGACAAGCGCAGGGTCAGTAGCAATAATGATTTCATCCGCTTCTCTCAGTGCTTTACTTACGATGGTAAACTGAGATTGCTTGTCTTTAATGACCTTTGTTTGGACTTTATCTATCAAAATAGGAAGTTGATCAAGGTTCCATTCTGCATACACAGGATCATAATCTTCCGGTTCCTTCAGCGTTACTAAAAAACCAATACACCAAACGACTTTCGCCCCGTGAGGAAGCAAATCACAGGGGGCAATGTCGATATGAGTTTTGGTTTTTCTATATGTAAAGGCCGAAGCAATCGCTTCGGCCTGTTGCGGTTTTTCGGCTAATACGACAACACTATTCATTGGAAAAACTCCTATCTACTGATTTGTTCATACCATTGTTTATAGCCATCTTCCTCTTGTAAACCTTCGATACGATTGACTTCTATGCCATTTTCATAGTGGACAATTGTTGGGGTTCCATTAATTTTGAAATCACCCCATCCATGTTCAAATTCTAGTAAATTAAAATTCACTAAATCAATTCCTAATGAATCAGCCAATGGAATAAGAATTGGAGTGGCTTCCTTACAGGCTGGGCACGTTGGATTTTGGAAATAAACAGTTACATTCTCTTCATTCTCTAACCGTTCATTAAGCTCATCGGGCAATATGATATTTTCATATAAAGGATTTTCTAATTGTTGAATAGTAGCTGGATGGAGGCCCTTATTATAAGGATTTCCACTTGCCTTTTGCTCATTTTTAGCATTTGTGACCCATGCTAAAGCGCCAAATATAACTGCAATGATTAATAAAAATGATACGACTACTTTTAGAGGTTTATTTCGAATCATAGACTCTAATTCTCCTTGTTATGTAATTTCGACATCTCCCTTTTCTATACCATGAGAAAAGGTTACATTGACCAATATGTTAACTATGGAAATGTTCTTTCACCATTTGTTGAATATGGTCCAAAGGTTCTCCTCCGGTAATTAACTGCATTTCTTTCTCAACGGCTTTAACTTCATCAAGAACTTGCACATCTTCTATCGTTTCGAATTGAGAAGATAGCGTTTGATGCCTTCTTATGAGATATTCAAGCCGCTCCATAGCTTCATTATAAGAGCGTACTGGTAAATCCATCTTGCCCCTCCCCTAAACAGATTTCTAATTTTTTCACTCATATTTTTAGTGGTTAATGACAGTTCTCCGATGTTCATAACACGTCTTCATAACCGTATACTTTGATCAATCGGCTCTTTTTTCAGATGTACGGTTGTCAACGCCTCTCTTTGTATCTACGGTTTCAAGGTTAATAGATCCTCGCGATTGCTTAATTTCTCTAATATATTTAAGGACAAATTAATTCCGCTTTAACTCCTGTTTTACCTTTTAAGGGGCCGGGACTATAATTGTTTAGGTTTTCTGCTATTTCTCCCTTCTTAAAAATAATAATATTATTGAATCCACTTCAATGGTTATGGGCTTTAGCTCGCTTAAAGTTGTCAGAATGTATGCCCGTCATAATACCGATAGTAATACTAATACTTAGAAATCCAGCAATATACCACATAATCACGTATGTAAAATCAATTCCGTATAAGAAAGAGCCACCTACAACAATTTGTCTGAATATTAATCCGCATAAGTATAGCTCAACTAAAACAACTCCAATTATATTTACAAGGTTTTTCTCCATACCAAAGCTCAATTTTATTAATAGGTTTATGATGATGAGAGAAATAGTATTTACTGCCACTGATATAAAAAGTATACTGATGCCCTCACTATCTAATAGTTGCTGAATTATATAAGGAGAGAATAGAAATGAAAAAATGCCCTTATCTTCAGCAAGTTGGTCAAACCATCGATTTACCGCAAAGATGACTTGGAAAACGACTCCTATTAAACCGACCATAAAGAATGGAAAGAGGCAACCACCACCATTATTATTATCATCTGACGAGCCTAACCAGTATCCCAAAAAGAAATAAAACATAGGTTTCCTCCTTTATTACTATTGTCCTCCTGATATAAAATCCTTATGATTGTTGATCTCCAACTCAGACAGCTCAACACAACCTTCACATAAATCATCAATATTAATGTTTGTCGAGAACTCCGAGCATCTAATACAGTTAGATTTAACCGGTAAAACTTTCATTATCTTTAATTGGTCAATATCTAATTCTGTAAACCTACCATTCAAAGGATATTCTAAACTGCAAGTATGTCTAGTAACATTAACTATATCTACACCTTTTGATTTCCAGAATAAGATTGCAATTTGAATTTCATCTTTGCTTACTTGCTTAGGTAAGGATTTTAATTCATCGAAAGACATACAGTTAACAATAGAAACTTTAGCCCCAATCTTTTCCCATTCCTCTTTTATATAACTAAACATCATATTATAAAGGGATGAATCAACACGATCTTCTATATCATCTGATCTTCTCTCAGGCATGATTTTTTGAAAAATTGACTTTATCACATTATCTACTCCCTTTCGTATTCTATTTATTAAAAAGTGTTTCTATAGACTCTGCACCATCCCACTCTAAATATCTATAACCCCTCTTTTGATATACGTCAGCCTTTTGTTTCAATTTCTTTTGATAACCATCCTTGTTTTTCATTCCTGCTACTTCGATAATTGTTTGAGGATTTGTATCATACAAAACCATATCTGGACGTTCGTCTAAAAACATATTTGTCACATTACCAATCAACGGCTTTAAAAAATGTCGCCTTTTCTTCACTAAATACTGAATCATCGCTTCCTCGTAGGAAGACTCAACTGGTATTTTCGAATCTGATTCAGCTGGAACAAAAATGACCTTTTCTACTTTTAAGAAACGATCATCTTTATGCTCGTAATCTCTCCAGATAACCCAATACCCTTGTTTGACATGAATACGGCAAGAATCTAATGCTTCTTTGTACTTCCAATCGGGAACTCGTACATAGTCAATAAATTCTTCATGGTTATCGAGGTTAAACAGCGGAATCTTAACCAAGAAATTGTGACTTTCATCTCGATCAAATGTTGCCTCTTTACTCCCCCAGCCGATCAAAAGTTTTTGTCGATACCCTACGTTAAACCCTTGATTCGCAATAAATATCATCGATTTGAGTTGTTCTTTGTTCACCGTTGTTCGGCATGCCGATGCATACAAATATTTGACAACCTCTCGCCGATTACGAGGTCGATATTGATGGAATCTTTGCTGTTGAAGAAGAGTATAAAAAAGCGTATGTAAGCTAGAATTCCCAAAGGTGATGGATGATCCAGATTTTTGTCTCGATTTATTTGGATCAGAAGAAAGTCTAGATTTATTAGATGCTTTCTTTTTCTTAAAATTCATGCGGCACTCAATATTTTGCTCATCATCGATCTTAATCCCATGATGATGCGCAAGATTATGAAAACCATCAATTGCTAATGTACAAGTGAAATCGTGCTCTAACCCATTCTCTTGATTGTTAGGGTTATTTCGTAAAACATACTTTCCAGTTTTTGATTTCATCACGTGAAGCTTTGGGTTATTTTTCTTATATCGACCTCGACATAAACATTCAATGATAGCAGGTTGCTGACGATTAGAAGTATGCCATTGCTGATATAATTTTTTTATCTCATTTAGCTTACGACCACTTAACTCAATGACTTCATTGTCCACTCGAACTTCCATATAGATGCCCCCCTTTTGATGACTGCTTTACCAATAACGGTTAGACGGTTATACTATGTTATGTAAACAAGTGGTGTTTTTAGTGGGGAAATATACGAAATGGTGGTTTCTGCTCTCTACAGCCATAGATTAAAAGCAGGACCATCTACTCGTATATCTCAAATTGTATAATTGAAGTACCACAAACTTAGATTCGGCTTATCTTTTGGATCAAACTCTTCGACTGGCATCGAACGATATTCTTCTAACTCTTTATCCGTTAACTTATACGTGATAACTTTCCCAGGCTTTGTGAATTTCTCATTTGTAACCGTCTTAATTTCAGCATAATTTGGAATTAGTTTTAGGACTGACATTTACAACAACCTCCAATAATTATCCTGCTCTTTTCATTGCATCTACTAATAACGTTGTTAATTCATCGTTATCAAGCTCGTATAGCTGTCTACCTTCGCTATTCTTATAAACTTCCAATTCAATGAGTTGTTGAATCAATTGATCTTTGTCGTTCATCATTAACCCTCTAAAACATTTTCATCTTTTGGTTAAGCAGCCGAAAGATGTTGAAGAGCCGTTTGAATAGCACCCGTTGCACCCCGACCTTCTTGATAACAAATCTGTTTGCCAAATTTATTCGCCATCTCCTTTGCTACACCCATTGAAGAATGAGAACATGCACCCAACAGAATCACAACACAATCAGCTTTACGAATCATGTTTCGTAATTCCTTTTTGATTGGAGAAACTGCTTTACCGTCGTGGAATAATACATCGCAGCCGTTCTTCTTACCGATTTTTTGAAACGTTTGATACTGTGTTCCACCAATAATCGCAATTGTTTTGTTCATAGCAAAAAGCCTCCCTTTCCCTATTAAATAAACTTTAATAAATAGTTAACTAATTGAAATTATAGTCTGGAAAGGGAGAGCTGTCAATACGTCTAATTTATTTCCACAAACCTACTTGATTTTGTCTTGCTTCAATTTCTAAGGATTCAAATACGTGAGCATACGTGGTATTCGGTTCGATTGCCATCACCGTAGCTAAACCTTGTTCTACTAAAAGTGCATTCAGCATCACTAAGACACCATCTTCTTCGATATCAATCCATACATAGCCCAAGGTGCGTTCATACATATCTTCTAGATGCTCGGGGTTATATTCTACATACAAACTTCTGCTATGAATCATATTCTCGGTATAGTCCGTTGCTTCGATTGCAAACGGTTCAGGTTCTTCCTTCGTGTCATAATTCATTTCAGGTGTGTCTATACCTGTGAAACGAACTCTTCCATCTGAATTAAAAGCAGTTTCTTCACTGAGTGTTAAGGTATCCCCATCATTGATTAGACTTACCTCAACTTCTTTCATCGGAAGTTGAGGTTCAACGGGCCAAAATGAATAGCTTGAAGATTCGGCATCTTGATCCTTCACCTGTTCAGTTTGTTCTTCACTCTCACTTTCACCTGTTGCATGTTCAATAGGGTCAAACTCATTGGCACAACCAGTAATAAGACCGGTTGATAGTAATAATGGAATCATTGCTTTTCTCATTGTTAACACTCCTTATAGATTAAAGTTACATATTTCCTTGATACACAAAGACTAAAATAAGTAAGTATGGCTGACAGCCCCAACACCACTAACCCACCAAAGGTATAAGAGATAAATAATAAGTAAATGCCTGCCAAGACCAACATAATGTTGCTTATTGATGCTGTGAACAGACAGCAAAAGACACTAATGTGAGTATTCATGTTAAACCTCTCCCTCCATTTCAATTTGGACCCACCCTTTTTTTATGGCTGTAACTGCAGCGGTTGTACGGTCATTTACATTGATTTTTTTCATCAGATTGTTTACGTGATTTTTTACTGTGGAACTCGAAATGAGAAGTCTTTCCCCTATTTCTCTATTACTTAATCCGTGCACTAATAGCTCTAAGACTTGGTATTCTCGTTTCGAAAATTGTTTAGGGGGTTGAAAGTTTCTACTCTGCCCCCCATTCGATATACGAAGGTAATCATGTAGTAGAATATTTGTAGCCTTGTGGTGCATGTATGACTGACCATTCCGAACAACATTTATCGCATGTATAAATGTTTCGACATACACATCTTTCAGTAAAAATCCTAATACTCCATTTTTGACAAACTGCATTACCTCTTCATCCTCGGCAACACTTGATACAATAATCATTTTTGAAAGTGGTAATTCCTTCTTGATTAATTCAATGACCGTAAAAACATTCAGGTATTCACAGTCTCGATCTAATAAAATAATGGACGGTTCAAACTGTATAACTTTTTCCATGTTCCAACTACCAGCCGATAAAATATCAAACGTTCCTGTAATTGATAAGATTTTTTTCAAACCTTCTCTGAAAGATAAATGATCGTCGATGACTGCAATTTTTTCTTTTTTCATATATCAAAACTCCTTTATAACGACGCAAAAAACCCCACGCTAAAATAAACACACACTTGAGCTGTGTATTTATTAGCGTGGGGCGTCCCATTACTAATGAATTGATTTATTTTTTTAGAAGACGATTCGATGAATACCTTTAATTATATTAAATAACAAATTATAGTATATCATTTATAAATTATTCAATCAATTAACTCAGTGAACTGAAAGACCCTCTATTTTAATCACTTCTAATAAATATTACAGCTAGCATTCTTGCATCTCGATGTCATACTCGGTCCACTTATTTTAAAGGTTGAAAGACAATTATTGATTATCAGCATTTTTATTTAGTCTTCCTTTTTTAAGCAAATCATCTCCTCTAACACCTCTTTGATATCTTCTTTTAACAGTAGAGAAAGGTAGTCCTGCTTCTTTAGCCCATTGATTCATTGTTTTCTTTTCTCCGTTAATTTCGATAAGGAATTTGTGTTTATAGATTGTTCCTACTGGAGCTAACAAATTTTCTTCTGAGCACTCGGTATAAAGTCTTCTTTGGATCGTTTTATAAGGTAAGCCGCTTATTTCTGCCCATTCAGCTAGAGTTTTAGTTTCTCCTTTAATTGTTATATATCGACTTGTCCTTTTGTTTCTGGCTTGTTCAATATCAGTACTCCATTTACAGTTTTTCGGTTCGTAATTCCCGTCTACATTTATACGATCAATCGTTAAACCTTCTTTATAGCCATTCTCCTTGGCCCATTCTGCAAAAACCTCAAAATCTTTCCATTCATCACAAACTGTTATTCCTCTTCCACCATATCTATCATAATGTCCCAGGGTTTTATTCGTGCATCTTTGGAGCATTTGAGTCCAAATGTTATATAATCTAGTCCACCTCATTCCGTGGGTTTTATTTGCTTCTTCTATTTTTAGAAAGGCGCAGTTCTCGGGATAATAGCCATCTTCCTTGTCTTTTCTTACTAATTGTAAACCTTCTTTATAACCATTTTGCTTGGCCCAATTAACAAAAGCTACAGGGTCATCTTTCCACTCATCGCAGATCCATATTTCTCCCTTTTTATGATGATTACCCTTATTACTGCTATAGCACTTAACTCGCATCGATTTCCAAATTTTATATATTTTTGTTCTGCTTAATCCGTGTTTAAACATTATTAGCACCTCCCTATATCATTTATTCTAATTGGTTCTCAATTCTTAATCTTGGACACTTTGTTTAAGAAAGTTCCTCATCTTACTTATCACTTCCATTAATGAAATACTACGATATTAAATATATATCAAACATGATTTAAATGAGTGTCTTTAAATAGATTGTTCTGCTCAAAAGACAAACAGCAGCAACCACACATGACTACTCCTGTTATCAAAAAGAAATTATAATTTCATATATAGGGAAAAAGCGGCACCGCGGATCATACTCTCATTAATCGGATAGGCTTCGTCTATGACAATCGCGTGCCGTTCTTCTTCTTCAATAATACGCATAATATCATTATCTTTTTGAAGCTGTCGGGCAACATGTTTCGTAACGGTTATGAAATGAATCGTATTACTATCACAATCAATAATTACGATAAAAGCAATTTTCTTATCTTCTTGGTTGTCGGTGATCTGCACCGTTCCGACATCATCATAGTAATCATGATACTCAATGAACAGTTCCTGTTGTTCTTCTAGCTTTTGGATGTGGGGTATGATTGACTTTTCTACCTTATACCCATTAAGGTCAGTTATGTTTGAATTCGACATATGTACTACACCTTTCATTATTAATTTATAATTACTTTTTTATTTGGAATTTTGCATTTAAGATTATTTGAGGTCTTTCACTTGCGTTAGTGAGTGGCGTAAAGGTTCCATTTCCCACCTGATCGACATGGGTCATTTCAATCTCTTCAGCCAGAAATTCTAAATAAATCATCAACAAAGGATAAATACGTGGTGTTCCTTGCGAGAATGTATCACTCGGAGCACCATGTTTATTAATGAGATTTTCACAAATTTCTTTTGCGTTTAACCCCTTATTTATGCCATCAATGATTCGGTCATAATAAACAGGCCCAAAACTACGAACCATCTTAGGTAATTTGCTTGCTACATCATCTTTTTGTGATAAGTTTTCATCGTCTTTCGTATTGGGAGCAGGTTCCCCAAACAAACTTAATTGTTCCATCCATTAGATCCTCCTTGTTTCAAATGTTGTTGTGGATTTCCCAGCAACTTATGTGCAACAAACTCCTCTAAAGACATACCGAGATCCTTTGCTTCTTTTTTCAACCGTTCTTTTTTTTCAGATGGAATATACGTCTTAATGATTTCTAAGTCACTATCGATAAATAGTTCATCTGGTAATAGCGTGAGCTTCCCTTCAGTTAAGTGTTGCTGTATCAAAGCTACTTCCTCATGGTCAACGTTTGGATCAAGCGGTAGTAACGTCGGCTTAACTTTGACTTTAATTGCATGTTCCTCATGGATTATCTTCATATTTTTGGGGCCGACGGTTTTAATGAAGAAATCAAGTAAAGAATACACTGGTGAGTTTACGTGTGAAGGATTCGGAAATGTAAATGTGACATACCCTCTCTTTTGGTTCATTTTAACATGAGGCAACTCGATGAGAGGCTCATACCCTTTCTCTTTTAAATCATCCGTATGGATCTCTTCGTGTGATGTCGTCACAGCAATCCCTTCCCCATCTGAGAACTCCATAATTCTAGCAAAGTCATTTGTCTTGGTGTTCCTAAAAGGTTGAAACAGAAAGAATCCCGTTTTCCTTGAGTAAAAAGCACTTTTCTCCCTTTTTTTCTGGAGAAATGTAGATTTAAATAATTCAAAGTCCTCCTCACAAACAAAGTTACGCACTCGTCCACGATACTCTTTTTGGAATGATGGTAATCGACTATTATGGATATAGTTTAAAATGGTGTTGATGGACACACCTAGATTGTCCGCCATATCCTTCGTTGTCAGTCCAGGCTTCTCAAACTCTTGGCTAATTCGTTCCACTTCTTCAAATGAAAAGCGATAACCACCATGAATATGCTTGTGTTTTTTGTTATATGGGTGAAATTTCCCATTTTTAATATGATTATAAACAGCTGGTTCACTGATATTTAGCATGGATGCTACGTCTTTGATTGTGAAAAAGTCATTACTTTTCATGCTTGCTCACTCGCCTTCTCTAAATCTTTTATAAAATGACTAGGGTGATCCGTAAGCAACTTTCCACTTTTCGGTTTGTACTCTAATCTTTGTAGTAGAGATATAAATTTACTTCCTTTGACAGACTCAATTTCGATACCATTAAAACCTAAAGATGTGGCAATCGATTCAATCTCTTTCAATAGATTTAATCGAACAGAATCTAATCGTAGATGAAAAAGAAATACAACTAATTGCTGGTTCGGTCCAGACTTTAGTAAAAGATAACTATCTTCACCGTATATCCGCACGCTATTAACCGATTCTTCGACTCTTTTGATGTATGATTCCGATTTAAAAATCTCAATAATCGGCTTAATATCAGATTTTTTGATTTGAATAAACATAAAATCACTCAATTCTTAACGTATTTAAACAAACGTTTAATTAATGATTCTTCTATATTAGGTAAAATACGACTACAACTCCTT
Organism: Desertibacillus haloalkaliphilus; assembly: GCF_019039105.1. Lineage (NCBI taxonomy): Bacteria > Bacillati > Bacillota > Bacilli > Caryophanales > Bacillaceae > Desertibacillus > Desertibacillus haloalkaliphilus. The sequence continues at coordinate 70,491 of NZ_JAHPIV010000014.1, forward strand.
TTTATTAAACGGTTGAAATAAACGAACACCTTTTTTGTTGAACAACCGCATATCAGCTATTAAATGGGACAAATACCCGATAACCCCTGATAGCATAACACCTTGTAGACCTAATGATTTTTCTAACTCAAATACAATCCAACCAAAAGCAACTAACCCTAAAACTGAGTGCGTCAAACCTCTATGGGATAATTGAGATGCAATAGCGGTATATAGTCCAAAACCAAGTAACCACCATTCCTCTATAGTAAAGCCCGCAATTATAAAAGCTACCCCAGTAACAAATAACAGCACTTTTGGTGTAAGAACTATACGAGGTAGGATCAGCAATGAAAAACCAAGTGTACCACCTATCCATTGCTGATATCCAACGCCTTTCCAAAACGCATATCCCATGATTGCCAATCCAACCAACGTGAACAAGCTATAGATCAATGTTCGGTAAAAAGTAAGTTTGTTTCGAAGTTTTCCATTCGTATCTAAATCAGGTACTAATCCCGCTATAGCACTTGTTGCTACGATGGCTATCGTTTCATTTGAAGTGAAATCTCCTACTTGTGAAATAGCAACTCCACAAGCAGTACCAATGATTAAGTGACTACTCCCTCTCATTTTTTCCTCCCAAATCAATGCGAATAATGGTTGGTTTCTAGATTGATGTGTTAAACCCAACCATTTATATACTCTAAACTAATTTTCTCTCAGGACTCCTGAGAAACATCCACTTTTTGTCATTAAAGAGCATGTCCCTGCTTGAATTTGTTCCTTGAATCATTATACTCCTCGCAATCGATACATCTACCAGTGGCATTAAGTGTGGTTGTAAATTCTCCACATTCATCACACGACATATGAAAGGTGCTTGGTGCTAGCAACTGTATCAATTCATCAAGAGGAATCATTTCAAATCGGCAAGTCAGTTCTAATTTTCTATCTCGTGCTTGTACCTAACAATGTACAATGTATCTGTTTGATCAGATCCCCTACGAACTCCTATGCAAATTCTGTTTTTGTGACAATTATGTTTGGCAGGTAAATCCCCTCGTTGTTCAACCAGCTGTGTATGTATGAAGGCCGGGGTCTTATTCCAAAGATTTTTAATCAGATTAAAACGATAGATCAAATCATTTACCGTCTGGTTCATAAGCATTGGTGAATACCCTCCTTCAAGCGTTCCTTCCTTGGTTATTAAATCACATCATATGGAACCTTTTTAACGTTTTCAATGTGTAACAATTCAGTAACCACCGGGATCTCTGTATTTAACAAATAGATGGTTAACTCAAAATACTGCCATCGCAATTATAGCGATTGAACAACCTATAACATTTAGCCCTTTTCCGTGCATGATTTCCCATAATTGATTCATATTTTATATCTCATTTGCTTCTATTGTTGCTATGTAGGTTGTAGTTTTGGGCTGTGAACCAATACGACTTAGTCACCTCCATTATATTAGCATTAATATCAACAACAAAATGAATGTATATCATTCGTTTGTGCTTTTAGTTTAACATGTGTTAAAGTACATTTAAATATAATTTTACTAAAAAGGTATAAATTAATTAATTTAATTAAAAAGGTACAAAATTAGTTGTGATAAAAATACGATTTATATAAGTTATTTATAATATTATTTCATAGTAGAAAAATTAGCGGTTTTTCTTTCTTGATATAAATTAGATCATCACTAAGTACCTTTAAAATTATGTCTTCTTATATGGTAAAATTTTAATTATTATAAAGAAAACTCATTCTGTTAGGAGTGGTTAAATTGTCAATTGAAGAGAATAAGTTCATATCATTTATTCAACCGAATTTAAATGATATAACAAGTGACAGTCAGGTAATAGATGTATTAAATAAATTGAAACCAGTTCTTGTTACTAAACAACACATGAGTCAATTTGAAATGATTATGGTTGATAACGAACGATACGGTAGATCGAAGTTAGACTCCTTAACCGATTTAGAAGTCATTTATTGCTTTGTCCATCAAGATACACATATTGATGAAGAAGATAATCGATCACTCGATAGTAACAAGGAATATTTGAGAGATTTACTTCAGTTTTATATGCAGCTGCAAGTAAATAAAACGTTTATCCAGGAGGATGTCGTTGGATTTGAAGAGGGATCACTACTCAAAAACCTACACCCACGACATATCACTAGTTATCACAATTGGTTAAAAGAAGGTGTGAATGTTAGAGGAAAAGAAGGATACAGCAAAAGCACGAGACGTCGTAAGGTTGCGGTCATTAAAAGTTTTTTACGATGGTTATATGAGAATGATTATATTGAATTGCCGTTACATGGGGCTTTCAAAAGGGAGAAAAATAAGAGTGATGACTTTCCAAAACGTGATTTAAGCTATCAAGAAGTGCGGAGTCTCATCGATTACTATGATGACCATCCTATTAATAGTTGTTTGATTGTTTTATTAGCAACTACCGGTTTACGAATACGCGAAATTGCCAATGCTAAATTTAACGATCTCTATTACAACAGCTCAGTTGAAAGATTCTATCTACAGGTGATTGGAAAAGGGAATGTGCCAAGACGGGCGTATATCATGGGGGCAACACTAAAGAGAATCAAAGAATTTAGAGAATGTCGAGGGTTTAATGTAGAAATGAATCCTAGTGACGACTCTCCTTTACTACCCAATCGCCAAGGTAACTTCTATCATTTCAAATACTTGAGCAACTATGTTGTTAAAATCATAAAAGCAGCCGGTGAATCAGGTGATCCGCGGTTGGAATGGGTAAAGCATAAAGAAAAGCAAGTGAGTCCTCACTGGTTCCGACATTACTTTGTGACGACAAGTGAGAAGAAAGCGAAAAGCCTATCAGATGTACAGAAAACCGTTGGTCATAAGTCAAGATCAACAACGGAACGTTACATACAAAAGGATTATGATGATCGAAATAACGTTGGGTTGTTGTGGGATGAAGAGGACTATCTGTAGGTGTATAAAAAACATCTTGAAAAACAATACAATGCTAAAGATAATTTCTATTTATTTCAGATGTAGAAGTTATCGCAAAATGGTGAGAGTGTGAGAATCCCTAAAATAATTACGTCTTTGTTATTTTGGGGATTCTTATACCTCATCAAACACTTCATTGTATACCTCTCGGAAAATTTCTCTACCAGTAGCATCATGTATATCTTCAAAGTTGATAGTATTTAAACAATCCATATTTATTTCTGATTGTAATGTTTTATATAAATAAGGTTTTAATTGCTTTCTTATTTGTATATTTTTCCCTTCATATGTCAGCCTATTCGCTTGAACTAACATACTATAGAAGTTGTTTAACCCTTTAATAAATTCATTTATTTCGCTTATGACAACTTCTACAGGTTTATTTTCATTTATGTTTTCATTAATTATATTTTTATCTGTATCACTTTCAATAACTTTTCTCTGTTCAAGATCCGATTTACGATCATCTACACCGACGTAATCATCAATGATAGCAGAGTAAACATAGCCGCTTATATTATCAATGTCATTTTTACTTTTAGTAGTTAGGACATAATTTATGTTTCGCTTAATTCTCTTTTCGGAGTATTGTTCCACCATTTTCTTTGCAGTACTAGGTTTTAAACCAAAACGAATAAGTAAAGCATAAGCATCTTTATTTAATTTTTCATCGTTAAGAACTTCTTCTATGATTTGCGAGTTCTTTTTAATATAGAAAGTAATACTAGTGACTTTATTCCCTGTTCGCTTCTCTTCAAAATCGAATGCAATATCGGTTTTTTCTTTTAATTCATCTTGAGCTTTTTTAATAACTTTATTTTTTAAATGACCATAAAGTTTATATTTATCGGGAGCTATTAATAAATAGTATTTTAATTCTTCAATTGTAAAGGTACGCTTTTTTAAATTTTCATATTGCTTAAGAAGTTCATATATCTTAAAGGAATACTCACTTCTTAACTGCAAGACATTTCTTAATTTAAATGGGGTATAATTTTCTTTTAATTGTAGGAGAAAAGGAGCCATTTTTCTAGAAAATTCTAGCTCAACCATACCCTTTTTATCAAAGTATTCGGATGATGCTAGCCATTTCATTTCTAATGTAGAGTGCTCTGTTTTAATCGTAATTTCTTTATTCCTCAAACCTTTAATAACTTTACTTACCTTTGAATAAAAATTTTTCTCCTTAATACCTAACATATCAGCAAGGTCTTTAACACGAATTCGATGAATTTGAAAGTCTTCATCTTCAGGTTGTATTAAAGATGCTAGTGTATAAATAATTCTTCTTTCTTGTATTGTTAGGTTATTAGGAGTTTGTAATAAAGTATTGTGTTGATTTACCCAATATTCGGGTGAAACTGTTGAAGTATTTTCTAGTAATGAAAGCTGTTGATAGCCCACGGTTTATTCCCCTTTATTCCGACAAATATATGTATAAATTTAATATAAACCATGTTATAAGTGATTTCCACTCCCTCTTTGGTGATACTTTTAAAATGATAAATTCTTAGTAAGCGGTTAGAAATCTTTCAAAAAAATTATCTATGGATGCTTAAAATTTTAATAGATAGCGTAATAATGCTAACTATCACTAAAAGGGGAGTTTTTAAGTTTCATTTATTTTTAATTAAAAGATATCACTATTAGAGGAGTTTAATCATTTGTTTTACATATATATTTAACGTTTAACATAATTAATTTAATGTTTTAGGTTCGATTTTAAGCTGATGTAGCAAGTGTTCCAGCGATTTTCTATCACCACTAAGGGAGTAAACTATCACTACTAGAGGAGTATTATTATCACCACTAAGGGAGTAAACTATCACTATTGAAGGAGTATTCCTATCACTACAAGAGGAGTGTTATTTAAACTATCACCACTAAAGGAGTAAAAAATACTCCTTTAGTGGTGATAGTTTAAAAGGATATTTATAATAAAATCAAATGTACGCCTTGATCAAAGTTACTTATTTAAAGAAATGTTTAGGCAAATGCTCATTACAATACTTGAGCTTAATGCCATTTCCCTTCAATAGATCAACTTCTGTTTGACTTAATTCAGTCTTACATACCATACAAACATCGGACTTATTCTGTGATTTGCTGTGCTCTTTATTCGATTGACGGTGTGTAGAATTAACAGAAGATGATGTCTTGCCAAGATCTACCCAACCCATCTGAAAGTGATCACACGCATCACGTAAGGCATCTTGAGCCGCAGCACGAATCGCATATTTTAGGTTCTTAATCTTCCCCTCTGGAAACCGTAAACGTCGCAAAGCCAATTCCATCGCGTTCCGTCTCCATTGTCTTTAACGTACCAGTGACTTGCACTTCATTCTCACGTTCATAAATCATTAGATCGCCTTTCAACGACCAAGACCAATACATCCCTGCAACATTCTCGAGGCGTTCCTCGTAGGCTTGTGCAGGGATGTATTAGCTGTTAGGGTTGTTGTTGCGTGATTTGACTGTTCCTAGCGGGAAAGGGTGTCGTAGCTTTTTCATGATAGATCGATATAATTCTAGTTTTTGGTTATCCATATATAAATCAACTCGCTATATTTCAGATCAGAATCGTACTATGGCAATACAAGTTACTTAAATTAAAAAATCCACATTAGCTTTACAGCTTTGTCCCTTACACTTTCTTTTCTATTTCATATATTAATATAGTCACATTAGAAAGGAGGGCGGAAAATTATGGGCCAATCTCTCTACCACACAGCTTGTAAATATGTAGGTAGACCTGTGGAAATTAGGGATTGTTATGGCAAATGCTATCGGGGTACTCTGAAATATGTCACGCCACACGGGGTCTATCTTAGTACAGGATCTGACGGGATATTCTTCCCATTTTTCGCTATTGTTTCTTTAGTGCTGTTAACTTCGTTGTTCTTTTTTTAAGTAACAAATCACTTTTATAATTTTAACAGTTATAAAAAACACTAATGGTATATAAACGTAGCAACATCATTTTTTCAGAAAGGGCTAAGGTACTATATTTGGTAGACATTCAGAAGGGAATGCTGCCCCTTCTGAATGTTATATATACAATTTTAACGACACTCTAATAATTTTGTTTACTTATCTTCTTGATCTTTTATCAATAAGTCAGCTCATTTAGCCTATGAATCATAAATGATAAGAACTACGCTTGTTATGGGAATTTGACTACTGCACATTATGGGTCAATTTTATGATTGAGCCTGTGTCCAAACTTAATTTGTTCTGCATGTAATTCAATAAATGTTTGGTTGTTACCCTGATGATCTTTTCCATTTCGTAACCGAAGTTTCCCATCAATGAGCACTTCTTGTCCCTTTTCTAAATTTTTGGCGCACCGTTCCCCATACGCTCGCCAGACGAGCACTGGGATAAAGTCAGCATTATCCCCTCTCTTTGTTTGATAATCACGGTCTGAAGCGACAGATGGTAACTTGTGACTCAGTATAATGTAATACTGGCTCAGCTACCAATCGTCCTGAAAGGGTCACGCGGTTAATGTCTGCAATTAAGTACCTCCCCTACTATAAATGTAAGTGGCCCCCTTAATAAAATCTTATGTAAATATCCATCAGAAATCGCTTCAATAATAGGAGCAACCACTAAAGAGATATATCTTATACTCAGTTTGCTCATATCAATTAAATCTTCAGGGGCAGGTTTGTGAAAACACGGTAATAAGCTACTAAATAACCAGCTGAAGTTATGGATAAGAAGATCGTAAGTTATCCAGAAAACGACATAATGGTGGCGTGAAACATGGAAAGAGGCATGGCTATTATTAAAGGGGTTATTAATAAAATTTTAAATAACAATATTAACACTTTCTAACTTCTAATTTTGACTACTAATTATTGATTAAACAGTTTCAACGCCTCCCTTAAAAAATGCTGTGCTTAACTAACCGAAGAGAAAAAGTGAAATCATTTGCAATATCAAAGCGGTTACTAATGATTGATTCGTCAACATGAAATGTAAGCGCATTAGTACGGATGTGGTGGTAGTTCTAACTAGAAATTAAGTTATTATATTAAAATCCAAAGTTTTCTGTTAAAATGAGTAAAAAGACCCAATTACTAGGAAGTGATTTTATTGAAGGTAAAAGTATTGAAAGTAATCTCGTGTGAAAATGAAAGCTCTGGTTTTAATTTTTTAATAAATGAGCGCTTTATCTTTAATGAAACTTGGATTTGTCCGTCCTGTAAAACAGATAATATTCAATTGATCGGTCACATTAAATCAAATGTGGAGGTGTTAGAGGTAGAACTGTATGAATAAAAAGCCATAAAACTTTAGAAGCAAGGATCATAGACCCCTGCTTACCTAATAAATAATGCTTTTATCATTCTAGTATCCAACGAAAGCGGCACCGACAATAATCAGTAAAATAAAGAGAACAACGATTAATGCGAAACCTCCTCCATAACCGTGTCCACCTGTATAACTCATTTGAATGCCTCCCTTCCCATTAGATACGGTATCATATGTTGAAATAGGTAACTTGATCGGGCGCTTGCTTTAAAAATAGTATGAAAATCTTAAGCTGAGTTTTTGGTTTACTGATAGACTAATACATACTTTAAGTGCCCCAAATGAGAGGGGCACTGTGCTTGATGTATCATGCTTTTGAAATGTTTCCCTTATTAGTTATTTCCTCTAATAGTTTTCGTATTTCTTGTAATTCATTAATGGCCAATTGAGTGAAATCACGACTGTCAACTTCCATATCCTCATCTACAGACTTTCCACTATCATTGATTATTTCACTAGTCCTTGGTAAGCTTTCTGTTTGTACATCACTAGGAACGAGGTCTAACTGAGGACTCTCTTCATTTTCGGATTCATGGATAAGATCCATGTTATCTTTATGTCCTTCCTTTTCTTTCGTTTCTTGTTCATTCATTCTGTAACTATAAGGATAATTATAAAAACCATAATCATATTGGGGCATCTGAGATGTCATTGGATAATAATAATACATTCGTACCCTCTCCTCCTTTAAATAACTAAAGTCAAGTTCAGTCTATGTGTTATTTTGATGCCCGCAACGGCAAGCGCCCAGTTTTCATGAAACAGGAGTTTTATATTTCATGACAAAGAAAACCAGATTAAAGGAAGTAATCGTAGTTCCCTAAATCGAGTCTAATTATAGTAGCTTGCTGGTTTTGACTATTACCCTAACCAGATTTATCTATAGGTAGGAGGTATAACCCAGGTTGGCAACTTATATATCGTAAAGATGATAGAGATCAGTAAAAAGTTAAGTACATATGATTTTTTTATTTTCAAACTCCCCTTTATGTTATCTAGCTTTAGTTATTTATATTTTTCGATATTATTTGTCGTTAGAATCCCCACAGCCTCTTCGTATCAAGTGGTACATAAACTTCATCGCCATGAACTTGACGGTGAAGAAGGGGTTTTTCAAACAACTTACTCATCTCCTCTAAATTAAAATGGTCCCCTTTTTTTCTAATTACTGTAGGAACAATTAACTTTTCGTAATTCATACACATTCTCCTTACATTTAAAGATTCATCAGTTACAAAATACAATATTTGTAAAATAAATGCGAATTATTCACGTGTTTATAAGGTTTGAAATTAAAATCTTTTGGAAATCCTAAAGCGGGTGAACATAACCACTAAGTTCATCGCTCATATTTAAAAAATCAACCGATATGTTTGCAGTGCCTCCTCTATGGCATAACAGTACACCTATTGATTACCAATTTTTTTACTATAAAATCCCCTTCAGACAGGTAACACAACAAATCAACTCACAAGAGTAAATAAGGTGAAATAAACATGATCTATAACTTTTTTCAATTCATTGCAAAAGTAATCATTTATTTTAAATTTAAGTTGGAGGTATACGGTATTGAGAATATTCCTAGAGAAGGCCCTGTTATTATTGCAGCCAACCATACAAGCAATTATGATCCCATTTTGTTAATCGGGCTCTCATCAAGGAAAATCCACTTTTTGGCAAAACAGGAACTATTTAAATACAGACTTTTACGATGGTTCTTTAACCAAATGAATGTTATTCCAGTTAACCGTCAAAGTGGTATGGTCATTCGCCCGGTTCGTCACTCTTTACATCTGATTAGGAATGGTAATGTTTATGGAATATTCCCAGAGGGGACACGGTGTAAAAATGGTAAGAGAGTAAAACCTAAAAAAGGGGTTGGCTTCTTTACATACAATACTGAAGCTCCTATTTTACCAATAGCAATTACTGAGGTCGGAAGAGGTTTTCGACAGCCAGTTAAAGTCATTATCGGACCGCTAGCGGATGTTAGAGAATTCAATACTACTGATTATCTTAAAATTTCCGAACATATCATGGGAAGAATTTATAGGTTGGATAAAGTCTATTTAGAAGAAAAGAACAAAACACAATTTCAAACAGAACCGAAAATATAAAGGTATATTTTTACAAAGGTTATCCCTAAAAAAATTAGTATTGAGCTATTGTGTAAGAGAGGTAGTATTCATGGTCATGGAAACGATAAAATTATCCGGTTTATTTATACTGGTTTTTACTATTATGCGTCTACTAGGTAAAACTTTATTATCACAGTGGACTGCCTATGATCTAGTCACAATAATTTTTTTATCATACGCAGCATTAGGGGCCGTAAACATTCAAGGGTTCCTTCATGCAGTCATATGTATTACAATCATTGGCGGATTTTATATGTTGTTATCTAGAGTAAGTTTAAATGAGCAATTACGTCATTTCATCATAGGCCATCCCACTATTTTAATAAAAGATGGGGAGATCATACAAAAAAATTTAAAACAACTTCGTTATTCTTTAACGGAATTATTATCTACAGTTCGATCAGCGGGTTACCCAGATATTCAAGGTATCCAGTATGCTATTTTAGAACCAAATGGAGAAATAAGTGTACTCCCTAAAAATAATTTACGGCCTTTAACACCAAAGGATTTAAACCTAGATATTGAACACTCAGACTTTCCTATAACTGTTATTGAAGATGGAAATATTAAGCATGAAAATCTTATTTTTATTAATAAAACAGAAGAGTGGTTAAAAAGGGAATTAGAACAAAATGAGTATTATGATATTCGATCAATTTTTTACGCCTACGTTAAGTATAAGAAAAAATCGTTAATCATTTTTCCTTATAATTAATTTTTTGTGTGTAATAAAATGGTACCTCTATTACGGACATAACAGTGAAATTTTTAATGGCATTCTTATGCTGTCCAATTTAGTACATAAAACATTTCCTATTTCCACAAACATTTGTAAAACCTAATAACTAGTTATGCTAGCTAACTTCCTGCTTTGAAAAATAAAGACAGGGTTACATTACCCTGTCCTGCATCTAAGAGTTATTTATCCGCCTACATTAAAACATTTCATTTACTTCCCAAGATTCAACAATCTCGTGAGCTGTTTTGGTATTATAACCTCTGCCCATTAAATAACTTATTGCAGCAACTTCTCTCATGGCATGTACATATGAAGTCACTTGGGCTTCCTTTAGCCCGTATTGAACGATTGGTTCTACCGTAGACAAAGTGTGATGTTTTAATTGATAAGTTTCGGGGGAAAAGTAAAATGGTTGACTGGGAAAAGAGGTTGGGGTTCGGTTTACGTCAGTCAAATAACGGTGATCCATAAATTTAGCTCCTTTTAGTTAATACACTTTAGCATATGTTGTATTCACTAAACGGTTAGCTGTCTTTGGGTAAATTTTATTAAATATATTACTTTTCTGTTATAGTGGATCACTGCTGTTAATGTTTGAGGTTGTATGCCCACTGCGAAACCGTCTCCGTAGAGTAACTGTTTCGCCTAATAAAATCTATTATACAACTATTTCTTCAGATACAAAATAAATTTTCCATTCATTATCTATTGTTCTCTCTAATATGATTTCACCTTTAAATTTTATTTCTTGGCCGTCCTTTTCTGTATATTTTAACCTATATTCTACAATCGAATAATAGGAGCTAATAGCTTTAACATGTAATCTTACTGAATTTATAGTTCCAATTTGATCTATATTCTGTCTAATGTACTCCTTGCTACCATACGTCACTAATATGAAATAATCGTTTAAAACACTTATATAGGTCTCTGGATCTTGTTCATTTATTGCAGTAACCATCGTATGGATGACAGACATTATCTCTAATTCCTCTGGATTATTATTAAAGCCCGATAAGCATAATATACATGTTAAAAGAACGACTAAAAGAACTTCTTTATCATTTGAATCACCCTCTCAGGTGATTAGATTAAACAGTTAAAAACGAATTATTCTTAGAGCTTTTTATTTAAAAATATTCATAAACATTGCCTTTTTAATGAGGAAACACCTGATTTATTTACTTTAACAGCTTTAATAACCTTCAGGAAGTACATTTATTTTAGATATCTGCATATAATAGGATCGTTCTTTATTTATTTAACTTGGGATACCGGTCTCCTTTCCAACTCACCTCCCGGTTCCCAAGTTTCTGAAAATATTTCATTATTTCCTTTGTCTCCCCTTCTCCAGACAAAATTTTTATACTGTTAAGGTTGGCTTAATTAACTAATTTACAAACTTGTTCGGCCTTCATATTTGTGTCTATGCGGTTCCATACCATCAATCGAGGTAACTCCTCTAATTCGTGGTAATGTCCCCCGCCTGGAACAAAAGTTGCTGGTCTTGTATCACCCCGAATAACTTGTTTATGACCATTATCAAACGTCGTAAAGGTATTAAAGTGATGGGTGTGCTGAATACCGATCGGGAGGGTTCAGTTGTTGCAGCATAGCGGTGATCATGACCAACATCAAATGACGTAACCGCTTTAAGCTCATGAGTGTGAAGGGACTTGCCATCCCAAATCGTAATATAAAGGTGATGTGAATGGAGAGAACCTTCACCATCAGAGAAGATTAATCCAGTGATCGGTATATGACTCATTTAGTACCATCCTTTTTCTACTTTTCGTATATCCTACGCAACGAGCATACAAAAGAGTGGTTTTCGGCATCAAAAATATCACTTTTTATAAATCTTATAACCTGTTACCACACCTATCAGAATTAATAAAAAAGCAAATAGGTTGATCACAGTGAAATTAACTGTATAGTCACTTGGGGAATAGCTTCCTGCCATCGCAGCCTGAAAAGCAACCCGTCCCATTATAGGAAATACTTCATTCAAAATATTTGTTATTAACAATATAAAAATTCCTATAACAGCTATTAGATTACAAAAGAAAAAAAGAATTTTGTTCATCTTAACCTCCTCCTACCATTTTTATTGCCCTAAAATTTAACTAATATCTGTCTGTTCAATAAGTGCCTGTTATTTATTAATAGAATTACTTAACCAAATGCTTTGGCAAATGATTGCTACAATACCATAATTTGATTCCATTATCTCTCAATATATCAACTTCTTTTTGTGTTAATTTAACTTTACAAACCATGCAGGATTTATTCTCATTTTGGTTACTAGAAATTTCGCTAGATTTTGGTTTTACTTTATTTCCTGTATGCGAATTCTTCCCAAGATTCACCCAACCCATCTGAAAGTGATCACACGCATCGCGTAAGGCATCTTGGGCCGCAGCACGAATCGCATATTTAAGGTTCTTGATCTTCCCCTCTGGAAATCGTTGAAACGTCGCAAAACCGGTCCCATCGCGCTCAGCATCAACTATCTTTAATGTACCAGTGATTTGAACTTCGTTTTCACGCTCATAAATGATCGGTTCGCCTTTTAACGACCAAGACCAATACATGTCTGCGACTTCTTCAAGACGTTCCTCGTAGGCTTGTGCAGGGATGTATTGGCTGTGAGGATTATTGTTTCGTGATTGAACGGTTCCAGGAGGGAATGGCTCTCGTAATTCCCTAACTATGTCTTTATATAATTGATTGTTAGAATATGTATCCATTATTCAAACATCCTTGTCTCTTAACTAGCTTTTTTATTAAGAAGATCAATTAACTGATCTCTAGGGATTAATTTTACGCCATTCTTTTTTGCAAGTTTTTGAGCTGGTGAAGAAAAAGTGTTGTTCGTTATGACCCAAGCATGATTAGCATTGTAATAGTTTTTCGCTGCATAAACCTCTTGAACAGCTTTAATACCAACAGCATTTTTCTTATAACGTTTGGCTTGTACAACTATCTTCTCGTTTCTTTTTTTAATAATGAGATCGGCACCATAATCACGAGATTTCGGTGTGAACTTTACATGATATCCATCATCCCTAAAGTGAGCACCTAAAAATTCTTCAAACTGTCTTCCGTTCATCTTATCTACTTCTAAAATGCCAGATGATAATAACCTCTGGTGATACAACCGATCTCGAATTATTCCTATAACAGTGGCAATTATAACCATTAATATGAGTGTTATTAGAAAAACTAGAATTAAAGGATCGGTGAAAAGAATATCAACCAAGATATAAAAACTTCTAAAAAAATTTTCCATAAAACACTCCTTAAAGTCTGTAGAACCACGGGTTATTATTTAACTTTTGCTCCAAACTTGATTTGTTCCGCATGAAGCTCGATGAATGTCCTTTTATCCCCTTGTTGATCAGTCCCATTTCTAGACCGGATCTTCCCATCGATGATCACTTCTTGTCCCTTTTCTAAATTATTGGCGCACCGTTCCCCATATGCTCGCCAAACAAGGACGGGGATAAAATCAGCACGATCCCCTTTCTTCGTTTGATAGTCTCGATCTGAAGCCACTGTGAAGCGACAGATGGCGACTTGTGATTCGGTATAATGTAGTTCGGGATCAGCGACCAATCGTCCCGATATGGTTACGCGGTTAATGTCTACCATTGTTCTCTCACCTGTCCTTTGTAACCAAAAATGTAATAGTTAGTTCGATGATTATAAAATCTATGATTCAAATAGTTTCAACGCATCTCCTAAAAAATGCTGGGCCTGACGTACATTTGTCTCCGCCGCATCCGCAATTTGCTTAAACACTTCGTTGCCACGAGGTTGAATACGGTACTCACGCTTAAAGCGACGTTCACTCCCCCACCGACCAAGGATTAAGGGTCCAGTTTCATCCTCTTCCATTTCATGAGCGATATTATAGATAAAAGCTTTACTGCTTGACCATCCGAATCGGTCTTTAATGTATTCTTGAGTTTCGCTAATGACAATGACGGGCTGATTCATCGCTTGTTTTAGTAGAACATAGCGAACGACGTCTTTGACTGAGACAAGTGTACTGAAAAAGTTGCGGTCTTCATCACTAACCTCTCCAACGGGTACGGCTTTACCGGTTCCAGAGATCTCATAGACAAAGCGGTCGGCTACTTTTTTAAGGGCAAGAAACCGATCCTTAAATTGCTTGATATAAGAGTCGTAGAGTTGCTTTCCTTTCGTTGTAACCGTATAGACCTTGTTTCTCCCTTCCTGGTAAGCAAGGACGATTTCATGGTTATCTTTGAGTTTGGATGCTGAGACAAAGAAGTGATTACGGCTATGCGGTTTGTGAGGAAACTCTCGATGCAAGGACTCATACATGTCCGACACACTTTGATCAAACCGTTGCAACTCTTTTAAGATAAATAGTTTGTAGAACTCTTGTTGAGTAAGAGCTTGTTGTTTTTCCATTATGTTCACCACCTTATGGTTGCATTTTAACGTCCGCTTGTTCATGTAAGATGACCGATTGTTCTAATTCCTCCTTGTTTGAATAAAGAGTGATCCATTCGTTTTTAATGGCCATGACAATGGCTGCTGTACGATCAGGCACATTGAGTTTTTTGATTACATTTCGAACATGCGTATAAACGGTATGTTTGCTAAGGAACAGAGTTTGAGCGACTTCATCATTGGTTAAACCATTGCATATGAGGTATAGGATGATGGTTTCTCGTTTAGAAAAGAGCTCATTTTTTAGAGGCAAAGGCTCACGCTTCCATTCAGGGTTCTTTGGTCCATGTATCAATTGCAGACATTCATTCCAGATGAAGGGCAAGGAATGCTCATCCAGATAAGCATATCCTTGATGGATACATTCTTTCAGACGACTAAAGACTGAAAAGCTTTGATCTAACGTGAAAAATCCATCAGCGCCTTCGTAAATGAACGTCCTCACACACTCGTTATCCATCAATTGTGATAGCACATAGATGAATGTATTTGGATGAGATTGACGAATGGTATGAAGGAGAAGAGTGGTCTTCTCGCTCCCTTGAACATCATGAATCACGAAAGCATCCATGTGGTTATCCCCCGACACCTCAGCATCTTCTATTTTTTTCGACGACAAGCTAGTGACTGTAAACTCTTTTTGAAAATAATTTCGGAAGTGAGTTCGTGTTGTAAGGCAATCAGAAATCATCGTAATATTCTTTTTCATCTTAAATTGATTCTCCTTACTTCTATATTGTTCCATTATTATATAGTCTTATAGAGTATACATTCTACACACCACCTCCTAGTTCCTCCCTTCCCATCCAAAAAAACACACAAATTTCGACATGCGGCTCTCCACCCCTCCATCGCTATTCACACTCATCCTATTCCTTCAGCAACCATTCCAAGTGCTTGTTTTACTAGGTACGTTTTCAATTTATTGTTACGTTACGAAGTGACTGAGTACGTACACATTTACTTTTTGGTTTGATGGTGTGGGTGGTCGTTCGCGTGTGGGATGGGGTGCGATGAGTTGAAAGGTTATGCTGTGCATATTGGGAAAAGAATAGAGGGTAGTTAGGGTGAATGGATGGATAAACGGATAGAAGTCTATGCGTGGTGGGGTAGCATGTGAGCATAGGCAGAGGATGAGAGGGAGGAGATGGGATGTGGGGTATGGGGTATAAAGAATTATAATACATACTCTAAAAGACTATTTATCAAGGGATTGAATTATATGTCTCCTATGTTTAGTACTGATTTGTCATTAAGAGCCTTCTTCGGTTCACTTATTAAAGATTTAGTCGCCGTTAGGTGATTCTGGGTACGTTTCGTATTCGTGGCCATATTCTATAAACTGATCAAGAGGCTTTTAAACCCAGTTCCGATGGTCTTTTTCAATATTTTTTGAGTGCACCTTTTTTCTTGTATCCTTTGACCTTTTCATCTGACATAACAAACAACGTCCTCATAAATTTTGGTAATACGTACAGCCACTAACACATGGTCATCTCCTTCCACACAAACTAATGTATTGAATCGAACCAATGCTAGGATGTTCGGCAACATATGTCAAATAGGAACCGTCATCGCTTTTTTCCTATGAACAAAAAAGATTTTATTTTGCGAGTGGAAGATATCCGTAGTTTTTATTTCCTGTAGTTGAAAATATAACCAATTTAGGTTGATAGTGGTAAATAAAATGTGTAAAATGAACTCGTATTAATAGATTAGGAGGGGTATTTTGTTAAAAAAAGCAATATTTTCTATGGGACTAGTTTTCGCTCTATCTTCTATTGGTGTTCTTGCCAGTAATGATGAAACGAGAAAATTGGAGGAATCAGGGTATGTTAATGTTATTCAACATACGGAAGAACGAATTTCTGAAGAGTTAGTAAGCACCATAGAACAAAAAGGGCTTCCTGTTGAAGCTGACGTTGTTATAAGTGAAAATGGAGTTAGTGGGAATATCCGTGTTGATTCACAAGAAGGCAAAACTACGTATCGCCTATCGTCTAAAGAGGAATTTGAAGAAAACGGATATACTGGTTATCGAGGAGATGTAAATAAAGGGGAACTAAAATTTGAACTGTTTCTTTTAGAGGGTGATGAGGCATCAATTAATATTTTCGAAACAGATGATGAGAATAACAGAATTAACCCATTTACAATTCATTTAGATGGCAGCTCTGTTTCAGGTAAAAAAAGAGAAGTAATAAAAGACGAGTTAAATCCAATGTTTCAAATTTCAAGTAAGTCAAATTTTGATACATTAATAGGATTGTCTAAAAAAGGATTAAAATTGGAAGTTCAAGGGTATAAAAACCGGACAGAATCTACTCCTTGGATTACAAGATTATGGACTAAAGAAAGTGACGCAATTGATTTGGCTGAACAAAGTGAAAATGAGATTACTCGTGTAGGTATTTATAGAGCGTTCTCAGAGGGTGATGCACCAGCTTATTCTACTTTTAATTCAATCAAACCTGCGGATGACAGCGATGAAACTATGACAATCCCTTTTACAATAAAAGGTGAAGACTTTGAGATAGATGTAAAAACATCAGATACAGATGTTACTGAACCAGGTTATTCCAATCCTCAATCAGTTGAATATTATTGGTGGTTAAAAGGTGCAAGAAACTATGAAGAGGGTAACAATGATGAAGGTATATTAACCCAACAAGATTACATATTCAATTCAGATACTCCTCGTAACTCTTATGGATATATTGAAGTGGATGTAAACACTTGGCTGAACTACGAAATTGTTGGTAACTATCGAGAATATGTAATAGTAGATGGTAATGTAACTGTCTGGTATGATTAATGAAAAAAAGAGTGTTCTTTGAAACACTCTTTTTTCTAAAAATAAACTGTATGT
Source organism: Desertibacillus haloalkaliphilus (assembly GCF_019039105.1). Taxonomy (NCBI): domain Bacteria; kingdom Bacillati; phylum Bacillota; class Bacilli; order Caryophanales; family Bacillaceae; genus Desertibacillus; species Desertibacillus haloalkaliphilus. Next base: position 88,034 of record NZ_JAHPIV010000014.1, read on the forward strand.
TAGGAGTTGCAATCAAGTGATAAAAAAATCAATAATAGGAATCCTAGTAATTGCAACTTGCATCATGGCGTTAACTACTGCATATTTTGCAAAACAAAACATTGATTTAAATAATAAAATAACCAGCATCGAAGAGAGAATAATGTTTCAGCAATTAAGAAGTTTAATGTTATCATTAGATGACATAGAAAATGAGTTAGGCAAAAAGGACATAGACCAAACCAAATTAAAGGATTCTCTTCCTAAACTAGAAGTTATTTCATTTATGGATGAAGACGTTAATCGTTCTTATCAAGTTTTTATTCAAACATTGAATAAAAACTTAAATTATATTACCTCGGATGATCATAATTTAGAAAAGTCCAGTTCATTACATGATTCTATAGAAGATATCAACATTCAATTAGGAGAGATTTTATATCCCCAAAACACTTCCTTTGATACTAATAATAAACACATAATCGAGATATTCGAAAATTTTGTAAATGATTTTTAGAAACCTGAAAAATTCTTTTGAACTATCCTTGAGTAAGTCATGAAGCTATGTAGTATAGTTTAGAACACCTTGAACAATTAATGTACCAATTCTCCCGCAAATAATAAGAAAAATTCCGACATAAAAACTGGGAGGCATTGCATTTAATTACTGTTGTAAATACAAGTCTGGTTGGACAATGTTAGTGGAAACTGAGGAGCTTTAAAAGTCTATTTAATCAGCTATAATAAATGAATTCCATTAAGAACCTATTTCGACACGACCTTAAAAACAGCCGATTTCTAATTAGAATCCGGCTGTTTTTCGATCAGTTATATGCTCCGAATCATCAACGAATTTGTATCACTCTATCATGTTCTTCTTTCTGTCATTTCATCCGAAAGATAGTTCTTGAAAATGACCTCAAACACACTCATTGCTAACAGTTGCGACACTGGTTCATCTGCCACTTTAGTTCATCATGTACTCGTTTAAAAGTGCATCTAAGTATTGGCTATATTCCAATGTCTTTTCGTGGCCTAAACCATAGTTCAAACCGTAGTTCACTAACTTCTCTCTCATCATATCTATTTCTTCTAGTAATCGCTCACTTTGATTCATAACTAACTATGCCTCTCAAATTTTATTTCATGACAGTTTTAAAGATACGAAACTTATTTTAACAAAAATATCATACTAAGGATAGTGATAGATGGAGATATATTGTCAAAATTGTTCTATTTATTATTAAGCTTTTAACAATTATATGAGTGATTGATCGAGCAACAAAACAATCACAGTTCGTCATACCTAAAAAGGCCCGATGAGGATAACGTGATCATTCATCGAAATCAGTTATGATTGCACTGGTCCGACAAACGAGAAAAAGACAGCCGCCCAAAGCTATCCTCTTCTCTTCCCTCCTTCCCCCTTCTCACTGTCGCATTTCCCTTTCGACAATTATAATTTAGCAGGAAATGTATTTAGAATCTGTGCTCGAATTCACAATTATTAAATTAATTTGCAAAAAGGGGTAACGTCAGGAAATTGCGTATTTGCAACGTTAAGCAAAAAGAGCATAGAAAGATTCTTTCCTTTAAGTTTAGGAACCGATCTTTTAAATAAAGCAGTTACCCGTTCGTACGTTAAGTACATTCTTTCACAGAGTTAGTCAGATAATGTAATTTGAATGCGCAGTACACTGTGCAACAAATGAATCAGCTAAATTTATGTATTTTCTTGTTCAATTAAATACCGTTAATTGAAGATAGAAACAATTAATTATGTGCTTTCTCAATCCAATTATTAATTGACTTAGGCTCTTTATTAGTTGTTCATCTTGTTCCACTAATAAACTTAGTTAGTTGAAGAACCTCTTTCTTATTTTCAACAGAAATATCTACCAATGCGATTTAGATTTAATAAATAAGAAATTCGTTCGTTAAGATAATTGTCATCGTTTTTAACATATGGATTAGCAAAAAGAAGCAGTCAAAATCATATATGAATCTGACTGCTAATTAACATCTTATTTAACTTTTTGTACTCGAAAATAGAAACTGTTAGTATTTAGAATCCGTATCCATAAAAAGTATTCATTATCCATTTAGAATTTCATAAATACGATTTACCTCATCTCTTGCTTCAGGGTCATATGTACCTACTAAATTTCTTCTAGAAACAAGTTCATAATTATATCCCGGTTTATTAATCCTACCCGTTAAGTTATAAACTTCTTGTTGATATACTCCTTGAGACCCTCTTCTATATCGGCCTAACGCCAATAAGATCACTTTTCTTGCACCTGCTTGAAGCAATAAGTTTCTTGCTGATTCAAATGATATACCATTGGTCAGATAATCATCCAGAACACAAACTACTTTACCTCGAATTCTACTTGAGTTGTAGTATGGATTCAGAATTACCGAGTCAAAGTGTTTTTTACACCCTTGATTCAAACGGGTATCTGGGGATGTATTGCGACTTTTTTCTACTTTTGTATGTCTAATAAATAAAGGCTCAGTCATTCTTCTTCCTGTTAAATAACGACATCTTTCTTTTAATTCTTCTAGCTCCTCATTTACTGTACCACTGGATGTTGGGAAAGTCCCCCATAACTCAACATTTCGCAACTCTGGATTTTTCATAACGCCAGAAATCAAATGAAAGTACAGAGTATTGAAATACTTTCGATCTCCAGCTTTTAATAATCCTTCAAAACCGTCTAAGATTTGACGCTCTGTATATTCTACATCCCTATTCATCGTATTCGCGGAAGTTAATGCCAAAACTTGAGTTGCATCAGGAACTTCTAACTTGAAGTACCACTTATTTTGGTTTGCAATCAGTCTAATTGCTTCGAGTAACTGGAATGGTGTATTAAGTGTTATACCGTATCGTGCCGGTTTCTCATCTTGCTTTACACTCCACCCAGGATTAATGATTAACATTCTCTTGTTGGCAGCTAGCACTAAGTCATCATTACTGCTCCCAACTAAGATATAATCTTTTGCATTTGTTTCATCAACAATTACACGAATAAATCTACGAAACTCGCAACGAACATCAAATTGAAAATTTTTTTGGAAGAATCTTTGCATAATTGCAATACTTTGTTGATCATGAGAAATTACAATTAAATTATGACCTTCACTATTTAATGATTCAAAGAGCTCCTTAATACCGTCATACATCTGGAAACTTTCATTAAAAACAGTAAGTCTAGTTAACACAACATTTTTTTCCAAGCCCTTACCTCCCCTTTGTAAATATTAGATATGTAAGTCAGTTATGTTCTTATAAATCCTTGCCGTATTACTATTTAGGATTTTCTGAACACCAGAAGACTCGTTGTTAAAACAATAGAGAGGTCTGTTTTGTTTATATGCAAATCGCGCAGTGTGCATAGTACCACTTTTCTCTGAGCACTCTGCTATCAAGACAGCATTACTTAAACCAGAAATGATTCTGTTGCGATCGACATAATTAGCTTTTCTAAAGAATGATCCTCTTTTATAATACTCACTGATTAATAAACCATCTTTATCAATTATTTCGTTAGCGTCAGCTATGTGACTTTTAGGCGTTATATTGTCTAAAGGTGAAGGAAGTACAGCTAGAGTCTTACCTTTATTTTTTAATGTACTTCGATGTGCGTGAATGTCTGTGCCTAAAGCTAGACCGCTGGCTACCACTACGCCAGCAGCAACCATTTCCTTGACACTCTCTTCTATTTGTTTTAACGTATGATTTGTTGGTTTTCTTGTTCCGACAATGGAACATATAAAATTCTCTTCTAACAAACTCAGATTACCCTTTGTAAAAATAAGAAAAGGAGGAGACGAAATTCCCTTTAACATTTTAGGGAATTCCTTATCATAATAAAAGAAATAGTGTATTTTTTTTATTGAGAACTCAATTAACAGCTTTGATATGTAAGCCTTGCTTTTATCAACAGATTCTTTGGAAGAAAGTAGGTCAATATCTTTATCACTAAAAGCTCCTAGTGAAAATTGCACACTTAGAAAATCTCCTTCGAGAATCTCATGTACCTGTTCTTCATTGGCTTCCTTATATATTTTACTAAGTGCAGACAAAGAAATACCCAGGTCATATAACACGAAGATCGCTTCCTTGAAATTCATTATACCTTCCTCCCTAGTCCGAACAAGGACCTATCACCCATTTTATACCATTTGATAATAAATTTGTGGTTTTATTCAAAAAAATTTTTATGTAGAGGGTTTGTATCCTCTCTTTTATTAATTCTTCACTTTTAGGATAACTTTCCTTTAACTTAAAACCAACTATTTTAAAATCCCATGATTTGAAAATCGTTTCATTCCAAAATATGGACCTATTGTAACACCTACACGACAAATAAAACCTTTTTAATAAAGTACTTTATTTCATGAACAAAGACATTTGTTGCCCAGTAAAAAGTCTACTACACAGTAAAGACGATGACTTTCTTAATCCACATTACTGCCCACTATTACCTTTTTCATAAGGATTCAGCTTACACTGAACCGCTTAATTAAGTAAGTCTTACGTGGAAACACCCCTTTAGAAAATCCAAAGGGGTAATACTACGCGACATTATTTTAAATCTGTGTGATCTTTCATCTAATCCGGTATCAGTCTGTTACACTTATTATACCGTAATTTCATCTTTCATATCTGCAAAACGACCTTCTGCAATCCCACTCACATTCATGATTTGCTCAATACGCTCAAATGGACCATTGTTTTCACGGTATTCAATGATTCGCTTTGCAATAGCTGGACCAACACCCGTAATTTCTTGCAACAATTCCTTATCAGCCGTATTAATGTTAATTAGACCCGTATGCTCCTCTGATTCATCAGCATCTTTTTTTGCATCATCGATTTCGATCGATTGAGGTTCCTGATTCGTTGAATAGTTCTTTCCATTAGTCGTTACGATCAAGTCCCCTTGCGTCGCATAGTACATTTCGATGTTCATGGCTGCCATACGTTGAACGACTTCATCATGAGGATGACCATAGGCATTACCTTCTCCAAATGAGAAGTATGCAATCTCTGGCTGAACATGGTCAAGAAACAACTGAGTAGATGAAGTGTTTGACCCATGATGCCCCACTTGATAAATCTGTGCGTTCAACTGATCACCATAATGATTTACCATGTCAGATTCTAATTCCGTTTCAGCGTCTCCTGTAAAAATGGCACTAAAATCATTATATTCAATGTATAACGATACGGAAAAATCATGTGCGTGTCCAATGCTGTTTTCGTCTGCCCCATCCGTTAATACAGTTATATCAATGCCTGGGTCTAAATCGATTGTAGCACCTCTCTCAGCAACTTCAAATCCGATATCGTTGTCATAAATGAAATCAAGATAATTCTCAAAGGTAAGTGTCGTATGTACATACCCACTATCTAAAACGTTTTTCACTTCAAACTCATTAAATACATCGATAAATCCACCAATATGATCTTCATGAGGATGTGTAGCAACGGCGTAATCAATGGTCGTTATACCAGCTTTCTTTAAATAGGAAACGATCTTCTCCCCTGCTGAACGTGACCCAGCGTCAATAAGAAGTGTCTTATCATTAGGTAGAATGACCAATGTTGAATCACCCTGTCCTACGTCTAGAAAGTGGATCTCCATATCATCATTTGTCACTACAGATGATCCATCGTTGCTCGATGATGTGATATTTACTGTTTTTGTCGATTGATCCCAACTGACTTCCGCCCCTAATGCTTCACTAACAAAGCGTAAAGGAACCATTGTGCTGTTGTTAACGATTTGCCCTGGTACCGATAACTGGTGTTCTTGATTGTTAATCGTAGCGGTCCCGGACCCTATCACTAACTCTATTGTTGTTTGATCTTGAGTAGCTGTCACCTTTTGTTCTAGTTGATTCCAATTTACATCCGCACCTAATGTCTCGAATATTCCTCTCAATGGTACTAAGGTACTTCCGTCTTTAATGACCGGCGGTTGACTATAATCCTGCGCAACGTCATCAATAATGACGGATACACCTTGCGCTTGCGCATCTTGTGGCAAAAGGATCATTAGAGCCATTAAAGGTAGTAAACATACCTTTGCTAACTTGTTCATGCTTTCCCCTCCCTTGTTTTCTTTCTCTACTTACTTTTACAAATTTCCCCAAAATCCTTTTAAACTTTTCTAATTAATCTATATTAGCTGTAACATAAGGGAACCTCTAACATGAGGTGATCGAATGATTCGACCGATGCTTCTAGAAATGGTTAATGAGCCTTTCGAGGATGATAATAAACAATATGCTGTTGAGCTAAAGATGGATGGTTTTAGGGCTATTTATAGTACCTATAACTCTAAGGTTAGCATTTATACAAGACATCAAAATGACGTAACTACGATGTTTGATGAGAAACAAATACTTTCTATTCCCTCAGACACGATATTAGACGGTGAGATTATCGCCCTTGATAACCAAGGGAAACCTGATTTCGAGGCGGTTATGCGTCGATTTCGGACTAGACGATACTCAAAGACAATCCCCGTTCAGTATGTTGTTTTTGACGTCATTTACTACAAAGGAAAACAAGTGACATCCCTGCCGTATCTTGAAAGAAAGGCATTGTTAGATACGATCATTCCACAGGATACGAACAAAATAGCAAAAATCAAGTGGATGATTGGAAATGGGAAAAGCTTTTTCAATCTATGTAAAGAGAATCAATTGGAAGGGTGTGTTTTTAAGGACATTCATTCTACATATGAGATAGGAAAAAGATCGAGCAGCTGGCTAAAGTGTATCAATTATTCTTATTTAGATGTAATCATCACTGGGTATAAAAAGGGGGTGTTCGGCCTTATCCTTTCAGATATCAACGACAAGCGTTTTCTTGGGGTGATGGAGTTTATGCCTACGAAGGACAGAAAACAATTCTATCAAATGGTTAAAGATATGAAGAAAGAAGAAAAAGACCAGATCGCTTACATATACCCAGGTGTTAGTTGCCGAGTTAAGTACAGAAATCTAACAAAAAATGGTTTGCTGAGGATTCCATCGTTCGTAGAGTTCCTATAGTCATTTTACTTAAATTCATTACTTTATAAACACGATTAACTTTCCTCATCATACAATTAGAACAATAAAACTATAGGGTTGAGACAAAATGGGATTTAGTCATTCGTCGGAGCTAGTGCTCCGACTTTTTTAGTCAACTTCAATAATCTTATCGAATGATAGGATTAAGTGATCTTCATCATTAATCAGTTTTATTGTTTTAGTAACCGGGTCCACTTTTGTCACCCACCCCCAAAAACTCGTCTCACCAAACTGTTCTGTATATGTGACCGTAACTGCGTTGTCCAGTTCAATCGACTCCATCAGGATGCGATTCATTTCTTCAAACTGGTCTTCATCTAACTCAGGAGGGGTATATTCCTTTTTTTCAAGCTTCTTTTTCATTAATGCTTCCTTGTGTTCCGGTAAGAACATACGACTTGACTCCCAAAGAATGTTCCCTCTTCTTAACTCTTCATTCATCGATAATGTCCTCCAATCTTTTCAGCTCTTTCAAACGCTTGCCCTGCCGCCTTTAATGATGATGCTCTCATGATGGCTGTCGCCCCAAACCGATCTTTAATATGATCCATCACATAGCCAATCTCACGTTTGTTTTCACGGTTTTCAAATAGGCTCAATTGCCAAGCATTATCACGACCAAAACTGGACATGTTAACACCGATTCTACGAATGGGCTGACGATCCCAATGTTTAAGAAATAGCCTCCACGCATACGTGAACATTTCCATTGTATTGTTCGTGGCATCAAGCAGCTTCACTTGCCGATGAAACCCCGTTGGATGATTGAAATCGGCACCGCGACTACTAACCGAAATGGTTGAACCCATCACATTGGCATCTCTTGCCCTACGACATACTTCTTCACATAGTTCAAGTAGTACTACCTTAATATCATCTTCCGTCGAATAGTCTCTAGGTAGCGTCAAGCCATGACCAATCGCCTTTTGACCGTCGTGAGAAGTTGTAGTAACTGGTGAATGGTCTTTACCATTAGCGGTCATCCAGAGAACTTGACCGTTCACTCCCCATTTTTTCTTTAGCTGCTCTACTGGAAAGTTTGCCAAATGCCCAATCGTGCGAATCCCTAATCGTAAAAAGTGACGTTCCATACGACTTCCAACGCCAAACAACTTCCCAACTGGTAATGGCCACGCATGTTCTTTTAAGTTACCTTCCGTCAATTCAAAAATCCCGTTCTTATTTTTTTTAGCAAAATTGTCGCACGCCGTCTTAGCTAAAACCTTATTAGTGCCTATCCCGACTCTGGCTCGAACGCCTGTCACGTCCATAATTTCTTTTTGCATCTGCCTTGCGATAGAGTGAGGACCACCGAATAGTCGTTGGCTACCAGTCACGTCAACAAACACCTCGTCGATGGAAAACGGCTCAACTAGATCTGTGAATTGTTCAAGAATCTCAGTGATCTGCAAAGAAACATCAATATACCGTTGCATACGTGGTCGAACAACAATCGCTTCTGGACACTTTTGTTGCGCTTCCCATAACCTTTCACCGTTTTTTATCCCCTCTCGTTTAGCTAACGGACATGCAGCTAAAATGACGCCCGAGCGACGTTCAGGATCACCGGAAACGACGACTGGTCTGTCTCTGTATGTAGAGTTATCAGCTTTCTCCACACTGGCATAGAAGGATTCCATATCGACAAGAAAAATGACCTTTTTTTTCATAACCACGCAATCCACCTTCCGAACAGAACTTATGTTCTTTTATTATATACGAACGTGGGTTCTTTTAGAAGTGGAAATAAATACATTATTAATGATTTATTATTGATCATTCTCTTAATGCATATAAAAATGGACCAAATACTATATTTGATCCACTCATAAACGGCATTTATTCTGCTCCACCTAGCGTCAATGCTTTAAGTTGTTCCACTAGTTCAGTCTGGATTTCTTTGATTTTGTGATAATCATCATATAGAGTATCTCTATTCATTTCACTCTCTTCATTAGCTTCTTCTAATGTTTTTAAGAACAACTGATGCTGATCATTCACAAGTCTAATGACGTCCCGATGAAAGTCGTACAATGAGTTATCAACTGTATACAACTGATCATCTAACCCAGTACCTATCTCTCTTGATTTAGGTACCATGTTCTTTACAATGCTAGCAAATTGATTTTCGGAGACCTCATTGGTATACAGTTTGTCAAGGTTTTCTCTATATTGTGACAACAATTGATTAGACTCATCGATAATTTCTTGAAATGATGTAACGTAGTTATTTACAGAGTTCGACTGTTCTTGGGAGTCATCCGAAGAACCGAAACAGCCAGTTAATAGACTAGTAGCTACCCATAACACTAAAATTATTTTTTTCATCCGATCTTCCCCCTTATCCTAACGCCTTCTGCACAGCTTCGTTAACTCGATCTTCCTTTAAAGGCTTTACAACAAAATCTGAAGCACCTGCCTTAATGGCATCTACGACTTTTCCTTGTTGACCCATTGCAGAACACATAATAACTTTCGCATTTGCATCGATTTCTTTAATCTTTTTTAACGCCTCAATCCCGTCCATCTCTGGCATTGTTATGTCCATTGTTACTAGATCTGGTTGTTCCATTTTAAATTGCTCTACAGACTGCAACCCATTCTCAGCTTCTCCCACGACTTCATGGCCAGCTTGGGTTAACATATCTTTTAATTGCATCCTCATGAACATTGCGTCATCAGTTACTACGATTCTTGCCATACATTACTCCACCCTTCTATTTATTTTCATTTTTAGACACAAACACTAGCATATTAATAGATCAACTACATACCACCCCTCAAACAACAAAAAGCCCCACTGAGAGCATAGAAAACTAAACAACTTTCGAAAGTTGTTTTTTCTACACTACCAGTGGGGCGTCCCATCTATTGGTAATATTCCATTAATAAAATCGTATACTAATACAAACTCATTTGTCAATCACATTAAAATATAGACCCATTCGTATAACTAGTCTTCGATTTGACCATTACTATTGGTAGCTAAAAAAGACGGAAAATCAGTTGAACAAGGAGTGAAATATATGACTAATAAGAAAAAAAGAAGTGATAGCTGGACACATGAAGATGATTTAATGCTAGCCGAAACGGTATTGCGACATATACGAACAGGAAGTACTCAATTACGTGCGTTTGCAGAAGTGGGAGAAAAACTAGAAAGAAGTTCATCCGCATGTGGTTTTCGTTGGAATCACACGGTTCGCAAACAGTATAAATCGGCGATGGAATTAGCGAAAACGCATCGAAACAAATTGATAAAACGTAAAAAGGCGAATGATAGTGATCAAGAAGAGGACATCGTTCAAACAGAAATAGATGAGGCAACTACGATCAACAGCGATAATAACGTTACGTTTACCGCTACAACTAATGATAAAACATTTTCAACGATCAATATAGAAGGATTAACGGAAGAACAGGCCTCACTTGTGAATCAGATCATTGAGAATCTCGTAAAAACTGAACGAGAGGAAGACAGAAAGAAACGGTTGAATGAGTTAGAAGAAGAAAACAAAGTACTTAAGAAACAACTAAAAGATATGAAGCAAGAGTACGATGAGATTAAAGAAGACTATGAAGGGTTTATGAAAATTATAGGTAGAGCACAACGTAGAGGGATTCTAGAAAAAAGCGACAACAACATAAAAGAGAATGCTTAATAAATAAATCCGAGCACCTCAAGAATGAGATGCTTGGATTTTTATTTTAAATTTGCAAATAAATTATTCATATCAACCGCTTTCAAAACATTCTGTCGGTAAGTTTGCCTCTCTTTTGAGTCGTTACGTCCAGATTCATACTCATTAACCAATGTAGTTAAAAACTTTTCAAAATCTTCGGCTAAGGCATTCGAAGACTGATGATAGACTACGGTATCATTTTTGAAAAATTTCAGCTTTAACAACCTCGCTAATTGAATGGCTTCAATTCGATTCATTTCATTTCTTTCCACTTGCATTAATGCTTTTAAAAGACCATCCTTTAGTCGCCGAACAAAATAAGTCCTAGAAGACAAAAGGGAAAATTTATTGAAATACTCTCTATTAGATAAAGCATAAAAAACAAAAACTTTTCTGATTCGGTGGTTCTTCCGGCTAATTCTCAACAATTCCTCAAAAGAATAATCACCACCAGCTAAATATTTTTGTTCTTGTTCCACTTTTTCAAAGAATGTTTTTAAGTCCATTCTTATCACTTCTTTCGTTTTTTAAATTCGTTACGCTTTTCTAATATGTTCTCAAGACTATTATACCGATTCATTGGAAAAAATACATCTTTTTTATATTCTTCATACATATCCCATAATTTATTCATATTTGCTTGATCCAACAATTCTGTTTCAATCAAATCTTTTTCATCCTGCTCAGATTGACGACTAGAAAATAATTTAGAGATAATTAAGTCCTCAACTATTGGTACACGAACGACTAAATTTTTAAGAGGAATACTTAAAGGTACCGACCTAGGATAAAAATCTTCAAATGGAGGAACTTCCATTACACTTCTCATATTTTCATTTACAGAGAACTGATGTAATACTTTACGTACCCGTAAGTCTTCTTTTTCTAGGTTAATGATAGCATCTATATCACTTGTAAAACGATTACTATCCCTTAACAATATTGCAGTCCCCCCAAAAATAACAATCTCGATTTTTTGTGAGATATTCATATTCGATAACTCATAATCTAGATTGATTAAATTTTCGACTACATCTCTAGAAGTTCTAAATTTCTTCATCGATAAACATCCTCCTATAATTCTTTATATAATCTCCAACAAATCAACACAGTAATCCATATCATTGTCTTTGCGATACGGTTTTACCGTTTCGTATCCTAATGTCACCAGTATTTGATTAATCTTCTGTAAGCTCTCTATATCATACTCTGGGTCTTTCACTAACTCCCTAGCAGCATCGTAATAACGCTTGGCAAATGCATCCCAATCCATTGGGGGTTCATTCGGCACTTGCGGTTCATAGATCCAATCATCAAGGTATTGATTTGCTTGTTCTTCTGTTTGGATATCACGATGACAAATGACAAATATGCCGACGTTCCATGCGAATTGTTCTTTCTCTCCCATATCAACATTAGAGAGGAAGTAATAAATACTCTCGTTCTTTTTCTTCTTTCTATCATTTAGGTATTCGATCAACTCGTCACGTCCCTGTGAGAAATCACGATTTAACGTAAAAACAGGATAAGGATTCGTTGTTTCCCTTATATTTAACGATCCGTCACCTTCAAGAACTAATGCACCATCATAGGTGAAGTCTTGAGCTGGACAATCTTCCAACGATAGGTTGTAACCCTCGTCTTGCCACGTCTCTATAATTGCGTGTACAACTTCATCACGTATCAACGTTTGACCAATAACCTCTTGAATATAAAGCAACTTTTGCAACATCAACTTTCTGCCTTGGATCGCTAATGATCCTGGTTCGTACTCTGTATCATTAGCACGATCATAAGTGTCATATTCGCGAAGCTTTTTATTTTCAAAGTAATGAGATACATTCGTATCAACAACACTTGAAAACAGATCCATATGCTGGTTATCACGCTGATGGTTCAACCGTTTCTGCTGCTGTTTCACCTTATTACGTTTGACAGGCTCACGGTAACGAATATCGTTTCGGAGTTGCATCATCGTCTCTTTCCATTCTAGTAAATACTCCATATCCGAGTACCCCTCATCAATCAGCTGATAGAGCATTTTATCTTTCTTCACCATGCTACACGTCCAACAACCGCTTCTTGAATTTTTCGAACCACAAGATGATTCCTGCTGTGAACTATGTTGAATGCCACACTCAAGAAAGTTCTCACCATATTGAATCTGCATGTCTTGAACTTCGATCCCCCAAGGAAAGATGTGGCGTTCAGCCAGATAAAACCAAAGCTCGTCAGATGTCACAAATCGAATAGGATTATAGACTCGGATTTGATTCGGATAATCAGAATGACGTGAAAAACTATCATCAATTTGATGCTTTTCAATAGATGACTTGCGCCTTGCCGATTCTTCTTCTCGTACACCTAGTAGCATATAACAATCGTACTCATCAACTTCACCATTAAGTTCCACCATTTCAACCGAGCGATCCAACTGTGACAAGATCTCTTGTATCTTCTGTTGCGTCGGCTTCTGTTTCAATCGGCTCGTACACCATCTGCCTAAATTACTAACGGGTGTTGGATTCCCTTTGGCTAACGTCTGATAGAAATAGTCGTTCTCAACATCAGGGTAAACTAAATGTCCAACCATAGGCAGTTTATTAGCCATTGCATAGTCATTCACCGATTGATTGCTACGACGAACAAAATCACTCATCATTGGTGTTTCCGCTAAGGTATCCGATGTAATAAAATGCACCTTTTTATTCCTTTGATGGGTTGGCAAGTCCTCTAACATTTCACAAACCAATGTAGCTAGAAAGCTAGAGTCTTTCCCGTATGAAATCATCAACATCCATTCTTTTTTATCTAGTAAATAAATCTCTCTTAAATGTTCTTTAATCACCTGTATTTTGTCCATAATACGCCCATACAATATAAGAGAGGAAAGCCCCCTCTTATACCTGAGGGCTCACCTCCCTTATCTATTCTTCTATTTGCCACAAAATCCCGTTCAACTCATCTGTATTAAACTTTTTCTTATAGATATTAATGTTAAATCGATTGCTATCTTCACCTACATAGTTACGTAAAACTCCCCATTTCCCGCAGAAAACAAGAAAATTCTTAAACGACTTTGCATTCTCTATATAATGCGACAATAGGTGTTTATAAAAGGTGTAATCACGCTTGTTCAATTGACAAAGCAGGTGCATGTCACCCTCTTTCTCAATCCAACGCAGTGTTCTAATCTCATCAAATTTACTCTCGACTTCAAATAATGAACAGTCAGATTCAAAAATATCTTTTAACCACTCTTTTACTGAGCGAGGAAACTTATAGATATGCCCATCCTTTTTAAAGGATTCGGCAGCCTCTTCCTCTGTACTAATTTCAATAAGAGCATCATCCCAGGCCTGACTAATAAGTGGATGGTATTCATAGGAGAGATGCGGATACTGATTGGTAAACCACCACTTGTAACAATCGAGTCGCTTTTCGAATGGTAACAGTTTTAACGCTTTTATAAGACGTTCCTTCACATCAAGTTTCGATGGAGGACAATAGTCATCGTCATGACCGATTTTTACCCATTTGTTGCGGTAAGGGTTAATCTCCATAAAAAAGGATCGATCATCCTCCTTAACCTCGAAATAGTAGAAAACCTCGTTCCCTTGATCACGACCATCCCAAAAACCTTTAGTAACAAAGATTCCTTCTCGATACTTCCCAAGATTATCTTTAAAACGGACAATATCACCAGTAACCAGTTGATCTGGAGTCATTTCTTCGTCCGATTCTTGTTGCAATTGCTCCATTTCAATGTCTTCAAACACCTCAAATAAATCGATATGTTCCATATTTATATCCCATCAACAGAATGAGAGGAGATCCCCTCCGCTTCTGCAGATGGGAAATCCCCCCTTCTATTGATTTATCATTCTTACTATCGCTATCTTACCTCTAGTAACACGTGTTACACTTACCGATACGGTAGCCATGTTCTTCAATAAATGCCTTATCCTCTTTGCTCAATTGAAATGGAGCATCGATCACTTCATATTCTTCCTCACATGACGCACAACGCTCAATAAACCATTCTGTAAAGGTGATTTCAGCAAATCCACCACATCGTGCACATGGCCTTTCATAACAAGCTATAATACCATGTTCAGAATGTGCATTCATTAAAAACTCTCCAATCCCATGACAAGCTGGGCAAGTATCTACTCGCTCCGTCACTTGATATACCGTCATATTCATTTCAAATCATCCTCTCTAAAAAGTTCAAACTCTCAAATTAACGCCAAAAGTTCAGATAGACATTGATTTGGTGAGCCATTGCTTCAACTTCTCTTACGCTTGGTCTGGCAATATACCAATCAGCTGTCCCTTGCCTGCAACAATCTTCAACGATGGAAAAACCACCATTGTAGTCGTTCCGTTCATCATCCCGTTTCTTCATGTATTCATCGAATAAGAAGACATGTGATGTGATGCAGCCGTTTGTTTTATGAATGATCGATACTGAAAATCCTCGATAGGTTCCATGAACACCATTGGTGATGACATAAATTTCAGCATTTACGTACTCATTCAAAGACCAAACCCCTTTTTTGTTAAACCAGTGGATCTCTTGACTACCTTCAACACTCTCGAAAAACTCTCGATTAAAACTCTCAAAATCTACACTCATAACAAAACACCCTTTCTAAAATGTTCAATAAAAAAAGCACGAACCTAAAATCATAGATTCGTACTTTCCATCTCTCATGGTTTTTGCAAGGCTTCATGCATACGAAGCACAACCATAGCCAAATTAAATACTCCCCATAAAACTAGTGCTACAATAAAAACAAATGTAAGTCCTAGCTTTACTAGCGTGTAGGGTGTCATGAACATAAACATAAGCACCACAAACGCCATACAACCCAATAAAACATTCCCCAACGTCAAACGTTGTTTAAAATCTTGACGATTGTACATAGAATCAACTCCTCTCAATATGAAACTATATAAACACACGATCAAAGACCGTGGTGTCCACCCATTTCGTAAAAGAACGCAAAAAAGCGCCCTTTCAGAACGAACGTAAATAGACAGACTTGTAGTGTGTGCTAGTCTGTTCTAAAAAAGTTCACTCCAAAAGAGCGCGTTGAAATCAAAAACACATGCTGCAGACATCGCTTGATGTCGCAAGAAATAAAGTAAATAAGATAATTAATAGATAACTTCATTATAACATAATTGGTTATGTTGAGAAAACAAGACTATATTTTCTCCCATAAAAAAACTCACCCCGATTGATCATCGTTTAGGGTGAGTTTGTTCTATAGATACGATTAATCAACCTTCCTTAAAGCACTCGTTAGAACAACGGTATATGCTCCATCCATACGAATGGCTGATAAGGAACCACTTTCATTATAAAAGTGTAAGAAATTCGTTAAGATCTCCTTATTACTCGAATACCCACTCGAATAATAAACCATCTCATTCCTTTTAAAATCTCCCTGTGGACTAGCATCATTCGCTGTTGTACGTTGATCCGTCCCTCTTTCATCATGACTCTCTTCATGACCGCTCATGTCGATTTCAGTAAAGCTAAATAAGTCTAAGTGATCCATCAAAAAACCTCCTTAAAATTCTCCAATTAACTTTGTTAACTCTAATTCTTCAAGTTGCACTTCCATTGCTTCTTTATTGACATTTAATACGAGATCGTTAAAATCCACTTGGCAACCTTCAATGTCACAAACGATTTTAGAAAGCTCATAACTTAGTTCAGCAACCTCTTTAGACCCTTCAATCTTGTTAACATAACGTTTATACGGACTCT
Source organism: Desertibacillus haloalkaliphilus (assembly GCF_019039105.1). Taxonomy (NCBI): domain Bacteria; kingdom Bacillati; phylum Bacillota; class Bacilli; order Caryophanales; family Bacillaceae; genus Desertibacillus; species Desertibacillus haloalkaliphilus. The sequence continues at coordinate 104,573 of NZ_JAHPIV010000014.1, forward strand.
CTTTTAATGCTTCGATTACTTCATCATTGTACAAATCTTCAATGTGAAATATCTTATAATCAGCTAAGGCAGGTAAAAACTTCTCACCAACACCTTTAATACCTGGAATATTATCCGACTTATCACCGAGTATCGCTTTAGCAGTTAACCACTGGCTCGTGGCGATGCCATATTGCTTTTGGAAGTCAGCAGCTGTAAACATGGACTCGTCTTCACCTTGACGCTTAAACAATTGGTGAGTTCGATCATCTAACAATTGGAATAAGTCCTTATCACTTGATGCAATCAATACCTCACCATCATGGTGTTTTTTCCATTGAGTAGCAAGAGTTCCAATGTAATCATCAGCTTCCCACGTCTCATGGGAGAAGTAAGGCACATTCATGGCGTGTAACAGCGTTTCGCAAAGAGGAAATTGCTGTTTTAATTCTTCGTCACTTTCTCTTCCAGCCTTGTACTCAGGATACATTTGTTTTCTAAACGTCTTTTTGGAGTCTCGATCCCAGCAAGTGATGACATGGGTAGGCTCATATTGCCGTATTAAGCGAAAGAGTGATTTCATGAAGACATAAACACCATTTGTATAAAGGCCATTAGAATTCGGTTTTAAATCCCCTCTCCATGAGGTGGCAAAGTAGCCTTTAGCCAATAGATTGCTTCCATCAATCAATAATAACTTCTCTTTACAATCATCTTCCGTGGTTGTTTTCACTGGCTCTACATGCTCCTTTACAGGTTGTTGAACAGATTTCATTGTAACAGAAAAAGAACCTTCATCAGCTGTAAAACCCTGAACAAGAGCACCTGTACTGCATTGATCAAATACGGTTTGAACCACTTTATCAATCGCAACACTAACATCAGAAGCAACATTACCTTCAATAAACATACAATCTACAATGACTAGATCTCCCTCTTCTCTTGTTTTAACCTCCACGTTGTTAGCAGGCTCAACAAATGCAAATAAGCTATCCATATCTGATCCTTGTTGCGCCAATGGCCCCCCTTTATTCGAGACATCGAACGATAAACGATTCATTTGATCATAGGAAACCTCTTGGACGATGTTGTTATTTTGCCTTTTTAGTCGCTCTGATACGCTTTTCAACGCACATAACAACGTCTTCTCTGTTAACAGCTTAGGAAACATCACAAATACACTCATCAAAACATCCTCCCTAAAAAGTTTTAAACACACAAAAAAAGCCTTTTGAATTCAAAAAGATAGACAGACTTGTAACAAGTCATCTAAACTTCATGAACCCAAAAGGCTCCATTTCTCAAAAAAACAAATGCTGCTGACCAATGTTTGGTCGCAAAAAATAAAGTACAAAGTAAAATTGGATGTAAATCTATCATATCAAAGTTTTTAACTGATTTCCAAAATATATCTAGTTAATACTTATTATTCCTGATTTCACCTATAACAAATGGAAGGATAATGATCATCACCGCTATCAGTACCACTCCCATTTTCACTAAATCGTTTTCGAATTGAGAAGCTACAATTGGTGCAACTAATAGCATTGAAACTGAAATCATACTTAATAAAAGGAATCCGAATGTTACAAATGTCTCTTTTATCATCAGTGCTCCCCTTCCTATTCACTTAATAATTACAACGTACGAACATCTACTCACTATCGCTAAAATTAATCATGTTCTAATCTTTGCTTTCTCTCGTTTCGACTGATTAAAAATGAGTTCCCCACTATACAGCGATTAAATCGTCCCTATGAAACACACCTACATCACACCCAAACTCAACCTGGTAAGAGACAACTTTGTTGCGATATAGGTGAGTGACAACACCCTTTTTCCCCTTGAATCGATCTAAGTAATAATAGTCCTCGCTATCCATGTCTGCCGTAGGTTTGATAGCTTTTACTCGATCTCCAATATCTAATTCATCGTTAATGGCCATTGGTGATACCATTTCTTGAACCTCAGCATCTATGTGTTTCTTCTGATTGATATCTTGAATATCTTCTTGATCTTCAAACCAATCGATTAGGTCTATTTGTTCCAAACCTACCACCCCTTTTGACATGTATTAAAACAAAAGGAATCGACCAGCTAACACTAGCATCGATTCCCCCTTTTGTTATCAATTATTTGATTTGCGAGAGATGTTGATCTAATTCGCCAATGGCTTCCTTTGCTTGTGCCATATGCTCAAGTAGATCAGGAACAACCCACTGTTTATTCTCACTTAGTACTTGGTAAAGGCCTTTCATTGCTTCAAATGGGTCTTCTTTAGAAAAATGATATAGAACGTTTGTAGATACATCCTCATGGACCATTGCCCCTACCGTGATCACATCATACGATGTCTTACCATTAATTAAGAAAGCAGATTCAACGTTTTCATTTTCGACCAAAGGTAAAATATCCTTTTCTTTAATCCCATACTCTTTCATAACAACCTCTTTATGATTCACCATCGTAAAACCCCTCTCCATTTAGTAAGTTGGATAAGACCAATCTGTCGGTTTCGGCGCTGAAATCATTTGAATCTTTCCGTTAACCACTAATACATATTGACCGAAACCCTTGTCGTTCACATACCAGCAAATGTTTGAGCGTAACGATTCAGAAGCCTTGTGATCGTGGAGTGGCACCAAGGATTTATAAATAGTCGATAACCATCCCTTTTGAACGTTTTCTCTAACTGTTACCGGCATGAATTTACGAGGATAATGATTAATGATCCAGCAGCCAAATGACCGATCCGGTGCAACATACCAATAAGCATCTTTATGTACCTGATGAGTACTTGGTTGTTCTGGATAATTCATGTCTTCTTGACCACGGTTCGCTTCACCCATAAACTCAAACAGAAAGTTCGCATCCTCAAAATCAATATCATACTCATCATCAAGATACGTGAATTTGTACTTACTTAATGGGTGATCTCCTTTATCCTTCCCATCAAATTTCGAACATCGGAGAGGGGTACGTGGAGAATCAACCTCAACATTATGATAAATGCCACACTCACTTGTTTTTTTATCAAAATAAGAGCAATGCGTACGGCATGTTTTCTTCATTTCATTACCACCTGTTTTTTTATGATTATCGACAACTAATTCAAGATCATTCATCTTAGATCCCTCCCCGTTTTTTTAAATGACGTGAAATACATAAGGGATAAATAAGGATAAGGTTCCCATTAAAAAAGCACCGATTTTCAGCCCTCGTTGCCATCGAAAGTAGTCTTGATGATCATGCATTTGATAAAACATCTTAACGATAGCTGCAACTAAAAACATCCCAAATGCCAAGTACAAACTTACCTCTTGCAAAAGAAGAACAACATCACTTACTAATAGTGTAAAATCTGTTAAAGTTCCTGTCAAGAGAAAAACAGGCCCTACTCGAATAATTAAAATTGCAATGAATGAAAAAATCATCGTATTGGTTGCCCATTTCATCCATTCACCATTTCGTAAAATCATAGACATAATCATGCCAATTACACCTGCAATGAAGATTAACGTAATAACATTAACGCCAATCGTATAAGCGGATGGCATCCATCCGCTAACAGAGTTTGTAAAAGAGGACAATGGACCTTCATCCGTTATGGACTCATTTGAATTGACCGACTGATTATAAGTGTTTACGTCAAATCCTTCCGCAAACATCGGTAATTGGAATGAAAATAGAAAGAAAATAGCTACTAAGCCAGAAAATAAAATTTTCACCGATTAACCAACTCCTTGGTTTCGCGGTTGAGCAATTTTTCTTCCGGTAGAAGATCATTCTTTGAAGATTTTACTTGTAACATTTGGTTTGCAATATCAAATCTCATTTTTTCACAAATGATAGGAATTTCGTATGTATAATACTGTTCTTTATCCGCCCAATGTTTAACATGATTTAAGACTCCTGTCCACTGGTCTAGTAGTTGCTGATTCACCTTTTCGGTTTCATTAACTAGTTTCGGAATTTCATAACCATTAATCTCCAAATCCAAATACACGTTACATAGCGTACCCCGATGTCCAACAAACGTCACTTGATTTGCGAATTTAGATAGAACCAACAATCGACTAAATTCATTATATATAAATCCATACCATTCTTCTTTTTTGCGTTTATCGATACCAATATTAATGCGTGCAGAAATTCTAGAATGGTCAATTTCGCCAGTAGCTAAGGTATTCACTTTTAAGCTGAGATCTGTACGAACAAGGTTGGTTAATAAATGAAACCAATAATTGTTCGCATAATCCATTTCATTGAACACATTTTCATAGTAATCATCTCGAGAACTGATTCCTTTTGGCCCTCTCGGTTTAAGCAATGCAAAGCTGTTTTGATCCTCGCGGTGACTGTATTCCATCATTACCTCACTAACAGCAATGTCGTTTTGTTTTAATCCATTTACTAATTCTTCGATTTTTTCTATCGACAATATCATACAAAGTTCCCCCTTCTTTGGTTGACAATTAAAAATTTTATCATAAGTGAAATTTTTATATTAGGTAATTCTTCCTAAACTATGGTTTTTTAACCAAATTAGTCATAAAGAATGAATAATTTTTTTCACTTTAGAAAACCATTCATTTAACAGACTTTTTTCGACATATTACATATATATTTCGACAAACACCACCTTATTTTAAGTTGCTAAGTTGAGGTTAAATTACCCCCCTCTTCCTTAAATACCCAATATTGAGTGACAAAGTTCCTACTCGAATTCTTTTGGATCTTTGAGGAAGAGGGCGACATATGTCGCAACCTCTTATTCTGATGATGCCTTCATCAACCCCATTTCTTTATCTTCAACCACGACAAGGTTTTTAGCGATAATTTCATCCCCATCCCTTGTCACATCGAGGCCAATTAACGAGTCAATCTGAAGGCGATCCACTTTATACTTCCCAATTTCAATCCACACTCTTTGACTCTCATCTACAAAATGAATGTGATGTCCTTGTTTACCAATCACACGGCCAAACCATCGCTGATTTCCCTGCTTTGAATCAGCAACATATGCGGTCGAAAAATGATCAACAAGGTCTGCTGGTAGCGGAGCCCATCTTTCTTCATTCTCGCTTTCACTCTCATCTAAAATGTCCTCTTCATAAATGTAAAAGAAGGAGGTATCCTCTTCTTCAATATCCCTCTCTACTTGGCCTGTTCGCCCTACTTTGTCTCCTTGATCAATACTTACATCCTTATCTAAAATTAATTGTTTCGTTTCACTAACACTACTAGTAGGTAAACCTGACAAATCATGACTCTTTTCTTCTCCTGACATTTCCTCATTCAATAACTCATCTAACAACTCATCATCCTCAATCGTTTCACTAAGTACCACATACCCATGCTCCTGTTCTTTCCGATCTACAGATTCACTATCTTCCATCAAATCGTTTTGAAGATCAGACAGAAGCTGGTCAGCTCCTGTCCCCTCTTCTATGGAAGAATGTTCAACATGTTTTTCCCTGGATTCTGACATGAAATTAGGTTCAACAACCGTATGGAAATGGTCGTTATAACTTGACGCATCGATAGAACCATCAGGTAAATATGAGAGTTTACCGATTAATTCACGATCATAACCTACGGCATCTGTTAATTTCGTTTCCTTTTTACTATCTTTTTCGTAGTAAGCCTTTAAATTTATTTCAATCCAGTACCATTCCAAGATGTAGTAAAAAGTGATTGCCACCATTGCTATTAAATCTGATACCAATATATACATGAAAAACGTCCTCCCATTATTTAAAAATCATTCGTCAAAAATGAGCTCAAATGCCAATTGTCCTTCAATCGCATCAGTTTTCTTTCGCTTTTTTGTCTTCACTTCTGCTTCTACAAGACGAAACGCATTGTCTTGTTCCTCCGGCTGTTCATCACCTGTTAAGTGATAAAGAATTTGTCCATCCGGGGCTGAAGTAAAACCAAATGCTTCGACCATATCAACTTTCAGGATGCCATTCTGAACCGAAAATCCAGGGATGCCACCTTGAACCTTGTCCACGACTTCATCAAGTTTCTTCAGTAACACATTTTTGGTTGGAACCGATGTAAGCGTAGATTCAATCCATGAGATGATTTGGTCTTTGATGCTAATATCATCACTAGATTCTGGATCAATCCCACACATACGTAAGGTTTGACTCGCTAGAGCCTTCATTCTAGAAGATAGAACATCTTTAAACTCCGACTCGTTGACCGTTTCGACATCTTCTAAATCCTTTGCTGCAAGCTCCGTCCAAGCATTTGCAACATCAGACGAGGCAAAACAATCAGCTAAATCGGATGCTAGCGAGGATTGACCGTCACGACTATATTGAGCTAGTTCACTCTTGTCTAGTCGACCTTCCGTTAATAGAGCATGTCCTCTCGCACTCATAATCTTTAAAAATTGCGCCATCTGTTGACTGCCGTTATACACCAGGTAGTATACGCGACACTCTTGATCCTGCCCAATGCGCCACGCGCGTCTGCTAGATTGACGAATCTTAGAGATTTGATAATCTAGCTGTGTAATGCATCCCTAATCCTTCTAGTAATACTAGGGAGGATTAGGGGTAGCATTTACCCATTTCGGGTCCGATAGGTAAGAGATATCCTTAGCATTACCTATTAGGATCTCTTTTCCCCCGGCTCGCACCGTACGTGAAGGTTTCCCTTCATACGGCGCCCCATCGTCGTTTCATAACTGGTTGACTTAAACCAGTTGCCCTATTTGACTTCCTCCGTTAACTTTTCTCGGAAATTGAGAATCTTCTTCCAAACTTTAATCCCTAACTTAGAATAGTCTTTGTCATTGTGAATTTTGGAGTGACATTGTATATGCAGTGTTGCAAGGTTAGATACCTTGTTTACCTTATCTGTTGGTAGTCTGGGATTGATATGATGTGTCGTTAGATTAAACCCTTCGATTTTCTCACCGCAGACTCTGCATTTCCCTTTATCTCTATTGAATGTGTACGCTCTGTTGAGAAAGTACTCGAAGTTGTATAAACTTCTTGTTTGCCCGTAAGCGATACGTTCGGACAAGGTTGTATTAAGGAGTTCATCGGCTCTTTTGAGTAAAGGGATTTTCCCCGTTCTTCTTTCGTGAAGTTTTCTCCCTTCCGAAGAGTAAGGAGTTTCCTTTTGGTTCTTTAGTCGAGTAGTAGTGTACTTCACAAAGAAAAGATGTGTGATACCTATAGTCATTTCACCGTACCTTATAGAAGGTATTTTGGTGGTGTATGACTGATGAACTGACCTTAAGTTATCTACCTTGTTCGCTGGCATAAGTTTCCCGCCATGTCTCCGCAGTGTCCAATAGGCTGCATCATAAATATGTCGTGCATATCTATTGAATATGACGTTGACATAAGTCGCACATTCATAATAGTTGTGGAGCCCTTTAATTTTGGAGTTAATAAGGTTGATTTTGTGTATTAATCTCTTCTTATCTTTCTCCTTTTTAAGAGCTACAATGTCTTTCCTTATCATTTTCAACTTCGGTTTCAGTTTACTCTCATCAGGTTTATATATCCGCTTCGTGATTTACCTTTAATCACTTTAAAAGTGAATCCTAGGAATCGAATGGGTTTCTTCTTGATATTAGTGATATGCGTTTTATCTTCGGACAAATCCAGCTTTAGGTTGCTTTTAAGGTATTTGGCAATGCGATATTTCCACTTTTCTGCATTTCTTTTTGAGTTAGTTATTAATATCCAATCATCTGCGTATCTAATTAAGTATGCAGGTTTAAAACGATCTCCACCATTTCTTAGAGCTCTATTTCTTTTGCTAGCTGTACTGTATTGGTGTTTGGTTCGTTTCTCTTCCCACTCTCTTGTTATCCAGTTATCAAACTTGTCAAGATACACATTGGCTAGAAGTGGGGAGATAATACCACCCTGAGGTGTCCCTATTTCGTTTTTCTGAACCTCGTTCATAATTCCCGCTTCTAGCATTGATTTAATGATCATAAGTACCCTTTTATCCCGTATACCCATACCCCATAACTTCTTAAGGAGTATACGGTGATTTACGTTGTCAAAGAATTTACTTATATCGCCTTCTACTACCCAGTAACAACCAGTTTTGCGGACAATATCAGTTGTTCTTTCGATAGCCATTTGTGCACTTCTCATGGGACGAAAACCATATGAGTGTGCAAAGAATTGTGCTTCTACGATAGGTTCAATGACAATCCTTACACATTCTTGTATGATTCTGTCTATGATAGATGGTATGCCTAGAGGTCGTTTTTCACTTGTTCCCGGTTTCGGAATGAAAACTCTTCTAACCGGTCGTGGTTTGTAATTTATTAGAGTTGATTTAACCCTTTCAATTACTTCGTTATAATCCTTCTTTAGAATATCCTCTTGCATATTCTCTCCATCTGAACCTGGTGTTTGGCTACCTTGGTTTCCTTTGATATTGTGGATTGCCGTTAGGATCACTACGTCTGAATTTATAATTTCTAGTAAACCTTTAAATGCGAATATTCTTCCACTCTCTTTTCCTTCTTTAGCTTTCGTGAAGAAGGTGTCTACTATTGTTTGGAGTTCACTCTCTGATTTCGGATAGTTTAATTTTTGAGCCAATGCAACCACCTCCTTTGGATGGTTTTATTGGTTTTAGTCAGGTTTGCACAACGGCTTCCTAAACAGGTTAACGTGTTAGTCAGGTAAACAACGACTATGCCCCTTCACTCCACACTCATTACAAGTGCTTCCTCATTACTACGGGCTCCCGTCCTTCGGATACAGTAATCATTTCCTATTACTTAGAGTCTTGGGTGCTCATTCACCTACTCATACTCTTCCGAAGTTCCTCTGTTCCTTGTATCCTAGCTTTACATAATCACCTTAGCTCTCCTCTATGACCCGTTAGCCATCTTTTTATCCACTGCTAGCCGGATTAAAGACACATTTCTTTTAGAAGAAAGGTGCAGACAAAGCAACTACCAATACTTTGTCCACGGCTAAACTCCTTTGGGAGCTACTACCTTTAATTCGGTAATACATCATCTTTCGAGCCGTACATACGAGGATTCCTGATGAGTAAGCATAGTGATTTTATAGCCCCCCGATTACTTTACTAACCACTTCTCAGGTCTGTGTTTCACCGCCTTCACCGAGCTTCGAACCTCCTATTAATAAGAATAGGACGCACGTCGGAGTATTAGGGCAAGATTGCTAGCATTCAATCTCGGATAGGAACTCCCCCTATCTATTCAGATACAAAGTTAGTATCAGATTCGATACCCTCAGTTTTACCTCATATTTCTACAGGGATTGTCTGAGAACAGAGCGCACGATAGTAAATGATAGATGGCCAGTATAATAGATCCAAACCGACCTCAACTAATCCCATATTACAGATGACCACTGGAATTTCCGCTTCTTTTAATTCTTCCAATCGATCTGAACGTTTATCGGTATTCGTCTCGTTCAGAATACGACACGTAATCCCTTCTTCTCTTAAAACCTCTTGAATCCGTTCGTTAATACCAAATTTGCCTGTATATTGAGTGAACACGACGCAACGACGATTCTCACGAAGCTCTTTTTTCACAAGCTTAATTAATTCTCTTTCTTTTGCATGACGTCCATCAATTGATGGAGCACCAATGACATCGCCATCATCATCATCCCCAAACTGTACATAAGCACCTAAGTCTGGACGATCAGCATAGTTGATGGTGGCGGGGATAAATTTTGAGAATGCTCCTTTTGCACCAGCCATCGCAGCTAGACTACAACGCTTGTGTAGTTCTTCGTGAAAGCTGTGATAATAGGAACCGTGCTCACGATCAAAATCTATGAAAATAGGCATCTCCTTAAGTTCAACCAATGGAAGTCCCATATCACCAAGTTCTAAAAACCCTGCCTTGTGTAACAAGAATTGCGTTGTCATTTGTGGTGCAATCCCAGGTTCCTCCGTAGGCATTTGAGCTTTACGCTTTCTGCGAGTGGTCCAACCGGTTTCTTCTTCGTCGTCTAACTTCACCACTTGCTTAAGCTTCCCATATCGTTCCGCCCACGTGATATCACCCGTTTTATGATTGACATCAACTTCAAGTAGTGACTTCGCATCGGTTCTCCAAAGAATCTCCTTAATACTCGTCGATTTACCTGTCGTTAGAGTTCCAGTCAGTAGTAAATTCTTCTTTGCCGCTTTGACCATTTGAGCAAACGCATCACCACGTCCTGAGTCACCAGCTTTTGCTTGGTGCACCTCATCCATGATAAACAAGTCAAACCAGCCATTCATACGCCTTAAAACATTAGAGATGTTTGTGCGCTTACGAATACGTGTCTCCCCACGCTTTTTAATCGCGGGTCTCCACAGCTTTGTATGGCACTCACTCTCATGTTCCTTAAGATCTTGTAAAAACTCTTCCTTTTCAGGTTCATTTTTATAAAAATTCGTATTATGAGTACATTTCTTTACTCGTCTAGACTTACGCCATTTAACTTTTTGCCCTTCAATCAAACCATTGGGTCCAAGCTTTCCACCCATACGAGCTTCTTCGATCTCTTCATGAGACGGCGGCCATCCATATGCTAAATCACCCCATTCAAGCGGTTGGATTTCCTCATCCACCGTTTTCATGAGTTGATTACCACAATCAGGACAATGCCACCCATATTCAGATTTCGTGCCTTTCACTCGTTTCCATACACCGCCAAAGTACGGTTCTGGACTCATTTTCGCTTTATCAATCCCAACTAAATAAAACTCTAATCCTTGGGGTTGATAGCCATTCCGTACTTTTCGATAGAGTTGTAAAGCCTCATTGGAATTATTAATGATATGAACCTTTGCGTGTGGCAGCGTAGGCAAAATCTCTTTTGATCGCCATTTTTTCAACGTGATACCTGGAGCTGATAATAAAACCGCCGTTCCACGATTTGCGCCGTTTTGCTTGCGACGTTCATGAAGAACTGTTGTTACACCTGTAGAAATGATCGACTTCCCAGTTCCCATGTCACCCGAGCAAATCACACTAGTTTCATAATCTAGTGTGTTTACAAGTGCCTGAATCATGTTAGCCTGTGCTGGGAATGGAATCCGCTTCATTGTTGTCCCAATAGCAGGATCAATCGGGTCACCGACTTGGTGACGGGGTTTCAATTTTGCCAATAACTTCCCAAATACTTCGGAGTTATTGAGCATATAGTCTTTCATTCCCCACTCAGGATTAAAACGTCCTTGAACCGTTGTTTTCGGTATGATTAACCGACAACCTCTGCGTATAAGAACATTATTCATTTCACCTACAGCTGTTCCGTTCTCCCGTTCTTCCTCCATGATTTTTTTCATATACGATAATTCTTCTGAAATGACTTCTAGCACTTCATTTTCATTACCGTCAAAGCGACATGCTTTCATATCTGGCCATAACGTTGTTAAATCAGGATTTTGGATCACTTGCAGTTGACTCACCTTGTCACTAAATAATTCATTATAGTGTTCAAGCCACTCTTTCGGTAACCCGAAACGCGCTTGCACATGATGAGACACTGCTTTTTCAACGTCGCCATCTAAAGCGATGATATAGCCCGTATCGCTTTTATCTGACTCTAATTGCTCTTCAATCCCTTGTATGGTAGCTAAGGAATTATAAACCATCCCATGAACAACATCACCTTCACCAATTTTCCTCTCAAGGCGTCTATATGGATGTAAGGATCGAAAATACTCTTCATTGTCTATAAACAGTGGGCGATTTTCAATAAAGCCAGCTGTAACAGCCGTTGTCGCCTCTGGAATTCCAACATAAGATGCAGCAATCACTCGGTTTTTATCCTCCAGTGGATCAACCACTAAAAAGTGAAGTGTTGCATCAAAATGTCTGTCTTGCGCTCTCATAGAAACATTCATACTCATATCATTCGCCTTGACCTATGAAATGAATAGTCGGAGGGGGAAACCCTCTGACCATCATCATAAGTCAGAGGGCAATCCCTCCTTTTTACTACTTCATTTTCATCTATATAAAAGCAAATGCTTTGCTACTCTAAATCTGTTACGCCATATTCGGGTGAAAAGACCCGAACCACTGATTTATAATGCTTCGTGTATTCTTCATGAGTGGTTTGTCCCTCATCATTTGTGATGTTTTTCTTTTCCGTTACCTGTTTTGTAATACCAGTGATCATATGCGAACCCATATTTCCACCTATCGCACCGCTTGCAACAGCAATTCCACCATGCGTTGGTTTTAAAGGCAGTATTGGGTTTTTCATCGAGACTTGATGTTCAGATGGAGAAAATCGTTTTTCTGCCTCTGCTTTCAATGTGCTCGACGCTAAATCTTTAGCTAACTCACTGATATTCAAACGACCTGCTCTGAAAAGTTGAATCGAATCTTCCGAATCACATACAACGAACTCTCCATCCGTAATTTCATCCGTCGTTGGCAACACTTCTGGACCCTCACCACTGATTTCACGAAGGTACTTATTCGTTTTCTTACGTTCCTCGCTGGATGGTCGTCCAAAATAGCCAAAAACCACCACTTGCTTAAAAATTGGGTAATGGTCATCGGTAAATCGATAGACTTTCACATCATGAAACCGTGACGATAGAATCGTCGCACAAGGCTTTAAAACGTATTGTGGTACACAAAACATTAGTAAACCTTTCGGTACTAATACGTTTTTACTTTTACTTGTCAACGTTCGTAAGAAACGAAGTTCTGTTCTTTCGTGAAAGACTTCGTCGTAAGGCGGGTTTAACCACATTGCTGTATAATTCGCTTCTGTCCTCACATTTTCATATCCATCACATACCACATGGTCCAGCCGCTCACTCGAAGCTTTTGCTCGGTCTTTTTCAAGCTCAATCCCGTACGAAACTGGTTTCGCCCCTTTGGTAGCCATTGCATCAGCTAACGTCTGTAAAGCGACACCTTCCCCTGCACACGGATCAAGCATATTGATTAGATCTGAACTCTTTTTCGATTCAAATTGTAGCCCCCTTGCGACATTATGAACCTCGTATTGTTCAGTAGCATAAAAACCACCTTTTGCTTGACTCGCTAGTCTAGCCATTACAAACACCCTCTCTAAAAAAATTTAATTCATACACACACTCTTTCTAAACATCACATGCTAAAGCTAATTTCACCTCTCTCTTTCAAATGTATCTATATAAAAAACGAGACCATAAGGAAATAAACCTTTTGCTCTCGTTTGAAAAACCTCTCATATTAAATAATCGTTCGCACCACTCATCTAGGAACGCAAAAAAGGCGTTCTTTGAAAGATCAGAAATTAGACGCACGTATCGCGTATAAACGTGATACATAAGTCTACTAATCGTCCCAAAAGAACGCCATACTAGTCATCAAATGCTGCGGACCCATAATGAGTCGCAATAAATAAAAAGAATAAAAGAGTAATTAAATATAGTTGTATTATAACGAAAGAGGGAAAACATTACAATATTTTCGTTATTCGACATTTCGAATAGACGTATAGCCACAACTTAACGTGTTTTCTTTTTTACCTTCTCAATAAGTTCCTTACGTTTCCTTTGCCGTTCGTTAATAATCTCTTTCATCGGTCTTTGGGGAACAGGTCGGGGGATTTGGTTTATATGAATAACTTTACCTTTTTCAGTCATAATTACACTCCTAGTTATTCGACTTATTATAAGACACTCCATACAAGAACAGCCCCTAGTATTACTAGGAGCATGATCTTTGTCATTTTCATTATAAAGAAACTCTAATTTGATTGAAACACATCTGAATATACCATTGTTGCCTCTCGGTAGGTAGTTGATTTTCCTTGAAGACTTTCAACCACATTTGCCTCAAGAACTGAAGAGATTGAGGATTCACAACTTCGGGCTTTTCTCTTAAAATGGTTGCCATTTGTGAAAACAACTGCTTTAATTGCACCATAGAATAGGAGACTTTACTCTTCTTTTTCTTTGGATTGTTCAATGCACGTTCTGCCATTCTCTTACGATGTACATCACATACACCAAACGTGAGCACCTGTTTTAAGTGACCCTTTGTAGGATACCCTTTATGTTGTTGAAAGTTATACCTATCGTAAATCTCACCTAAACGAATCATTTCTTTATCATACCAGTTTTTTGCAACTATCGACGCTGCTGATACATTATCATAGATCGAATCAGCTTTAGGTATGGCTTCTTGATTATCCACACTCGGAATCTTATGATTACCATCGATCACAATTGGTATATTACGTTTCACTTTACCACGTCTACGTTTATATTTACTGCCACCTCTCATAGAACCCCTCAAACTATTCGCACAAGACTGCCATAATCTCCTCTGAGACCTATTCATCCCAAGTTCATCCACCTTTTGAGCATTAATTTTATAAATGCTTAAAAACAAAGCTTCCTCCTCAATTTTCTTCGCTAGCGATTGAAGAGTTTTGGGTAATAAAACTTTAGAATCTAATGGTAACTCTTTAATTCCATGATCTTTTGGAAGAACAACAACTGCCGCTACCATCGGACCTGCAATACTTGTTACAGCCACTTCATCAATGCCTGCATAATCAAATTCCTTACCATTCTTCAAATCATTTTTATATTTAACACTAAATTTATATTGTTCATTCTTCATATTAAACATCCTCCCCTATCACATATAAACAATCCTTGATAAACGTATGCTTATCTTTACAAACTGCCTCCATTGCTGTCTCTAACGGTTCTCCCGATGAAACTAACGTAAAATACTCTGTCTGATAAGGATCATAATAGACCTTTTGATCAAACGCTGAATAATCTTCTTCCCATGACACCAATGTACCGACTAAGAAAGCATGAACTCGCTTTCTTCCTTCACTTATCGTCTTTTCACGCCCTTTTTGATTCACCACAAACGTCACATCTTTAAGATGAACACTACGTGCATGACCCAAAACATGTTGTGGAGATTTTTGAGACTTTATAGAATAAGCCACTCCTGGCACATTCAGATTACGATACACCTGAACTCTCATACCAACTTTCGGCTCTCTTCCCTTATATGACTTCATGAGCACTACCTCCAAATGTTAGCGGTAATGAGAACTGCAGATCTTCCTTATAAGAAAATTCAGCCCTAGCCAACGTCCGAATATTAAACGACAAACAATCGTGAGACTTCCACTCTAAAGGTGATTGTGATTGTCCACTTGGAGTGTAGAGTGTAAACCGGCCATTACGATCAGGGATTCTCCCTCTTATCCATGCTGATGAATCACTAGAAAAGAAATCATTGGTCCAAATGCTTGAACTCGCATTTCCTAGCACATGGAGATTAATGGCTGGGTAACGACTCTTTAGCTCTTGGAAAAATGAAACCTTTTTATTTCTCCCTAAGAAGGCTGCTTCGATCATCTTTTCTAATACATCCCAATCATATTTACAATTAAAGACTGGAACAGGAGATAACCCTTCATTTCTCAGGTATTCAAAGTTACATTGAGCTTCCTTTTCTGCCTGCCGAATGGATGCTGCTGAATCAGATTGTGGAATAACATCTAGATTTACATAATCAAAAAGGATATCCTTGTGCCGATGAATAAACGCAGCGTACTCTTTTGCATCAATAGATGAGACTTGTAATCCCTTCCTTTGAGCATTAAAGAGTGAATACGCCCCGCTATCCAAAAGAATTTTACCTTTAAAGTCATCCTCAACTAACTGCCTCCACCTGTCGGTTTTCGATTTACGGATATCAAAATAATGGAGCAATATGAACAAAGCTTCATTATTTTTAATTAATGAAATGTCCTTTCTCCCCGCTTTTGATAAGCCAGAAAAGAAAAATCTCGTTCCTTTAATGCTTAATCGTAACGCCCCAGTAGCTGTTTTGCTGATCTTTGCAATCTTGATGAAAATCATCCTTAGTAAGCCAAATAACGCAGAATTAAACTTGCTAAATTTCTCAAGTTCAGCTCTGTTTGATGTTCGACGATACAGCATCGAGCTAATGGCCGCCTTTAACTTTTTACGAGAGATTCGATTTTTCTTTTTTCCGTTCAAACTCTTAATCTCTATATACGTACTCGACAGGGTAACAATTTCATTGACCCTACCTGTTCCTGTCTTAAACGATTTTTCCCTTAACTTTTTAAAGAAACTTCTTTCTTTCTTAACGGCCTCAATATCAAAGTGATTCATTAATATTCCTCCTATAAAATAGAAAAGCAGAAAAAGAAACGATAATATCAATCGCTAACTTTTTCTGCTTAAACTCTCTATCCATTAATCTATAAAACTCTAAAACGCTCTTTAACAGAAATCGAAAAGTGACAATTGTTTCGGTACACGATCATTCGTCAGTAATTCATTCGGCTTGTGTGAATCAGTGGGTGCTGAAGCTACCTTCTTTTCACCGCGAGGGGAGATGATTTCATAACTTTTCTTCGCTTCATTAGGCTTTACATACTGTTGCAATCCACTTTTATTTTGAATAATAATGACTTTTTCCGTCGCTTTTACAACTTTCCATTCAATTTTTTTATCCATATCCTCTTTATAAACTAGCCTCATGCCTTTCCGAAACGGATGTCCATAACGATCATCATCAAGCGGCACACCATCATAAAGAGAATTTCCTAACGCATCAATAATCACGTTATCCTCTTCATCACGGAAAATATAACCTGCCTTTTGACTATGCTCATAAAAATGCTCGACAACTTCTACATCCTTACCTTCAAGATGGTGCGTGGCTTTGAATTCACTCTGCTTAAAGTAATCTAAAACTTTTTGATGAGCACGTTGAATGGATTTCGATTCTCTATCCTTATATTCCCGATAAAGAGGAGTCACTTGGTCTAAAACCTCTTTCCATCGGTAATATTTCTCTACAGAATCATAACCCCTCTTATAAATCGTCCATTTCGCTCGTTCTACTAACACTCCAAGTTGATCACAAACACCTTTCAGCGTCTTTCCCTCTAGTGCTTTTTGGATCTCTGGAAACAACTCTTTATCATCATGATCATCCGACTCCGTTTGCTCTCCTTCTTCAGTAGTCTCTGTTTGACTGGGTTCAAAGAAGGAAAAGAGTGAGTCAAAATAAGATTTGACTTGCTCTACAAACGTATCTTCGAGCATATAAATGATTTTATCAGAGTAATCTTTTTTTAATAAAGAGGAGCGTATCCCTTTGTTCCAAACATAAACCTCATAACAACGGGCAAAAACTTCAGTCGGCATACAATAATAACTGCCATTGAACTTAGATTTCCCTTCCCACTGCTGACGAAACGGATCATTCTTATCTAATCGCTTAACCTTATCGGTCACCTGTTGAACATACTGATCAAGAACAGGTCGAAAATCCATCTGTTCACTTAATAAGCTGTTCGGTTTAGATGAAAGCTCATTATCTAACAAATGCCCTAGTTCATGGACAAATGCAGAAGGATGGCTAAGGTCAAAATTTAGGGATCGAATAGGAGCAGGGTAATAAAGTCCGGCTGCCCGCTGTTTTCCAAGCTTACGAATCCTAAACGAATGTTTATTGTTACCTTCTCGACAATCAGGCATATAAACATGATTCAATAATTCTAAAAAGTCCTTTTCAACCGTCGCAAACTTATCCATACACACATCATTATCAAGTTCAACAAAACCAAATCGACGTAAAAACTCATTATTATCCATTCGTTCACGCTTTTCTTTGGTGATGTGCTTTTTGGTTTGATAAGACTTGGCATAGTCTTTTGATTGCTCTACCTCATGTTTGGTTTTCAACCGAAGGTAATCCATTTGATGCAAAAATTCGGGCAGGATAAACATCTTATACTGCTTAATATCAACATCGCCAACCTCTGCAAGTTGAAAGATTGGGAGATATTCATTTAACGCATCATTCTCAATAAAACAATCCTCACTGATATCTCGGCATTGACTCTTTACAATTCTTTTCCATTCCCCTGCCATCGTATGATTTGAAGGAATCGTAATCTCGTTCTTTTGACGTCTGACAGGATGACGTTGATCTTTTAACAAGAAGTGTTTGACGACTTGATATTGTAAAAGGTCTTTATTTTCAACCGCAAATTGATCAAGTGCATTATGGATTAACGTTTCAGCAAGTAACGTTTTCATATCATACAAAGCGGTATAACTTATCCCGCTTTTCATTTTCCACTTGACACCGTGAACCTTCGTACCTTTTATTTTACGTTTGCTAAATGTTCCATGAAGCAATGAATAACCAGTATCACTACCTTCATGGTTCCTAACCGTCACTTCTAAAGGTACATGATCACGAACCTCAGATTCTTTAGTCGAATCTGAACAAGAGGCCAGTAATCGAAGGTAATAATCAGCGGTACTCCCCTGATCCTCATATACCTGACAATCGATACGATATTGACCAAATGAAACTTGATGAATAAACGTTTGTAACGACTGCATACTCGGAATCTGTATCTTCCGTTTAATCGCATTCACAAACTTTTGATAAAGTTTTTTCGTATCATCATCTAAACTGACATTCACCTTCACATCAAGTTCAGCAAGTGACAACGAAATCCCTTTCGTTTCATAATGCTTCTTCAACACCTCAGTATCTTTACGAACATTTGTAACTCTTGTCATTCTCAATCGCTCTATCATAATCGAAAGGAAGGGAGAGTCCCTTCGCAATCAATCACGAAGAGAGCTTCCCTCCCTTTCAGTTTATTATTTAATGAGTCTTAACCTATTTTCTATACCTGTAACTAACGGTTTCTCCGACGTGCCTTTTTAAACCTCTCGTACCCATGTTCAATTTCTTAAAGTATTCATTTCACTCTCTCCATTAATCGGTACTTTTCCTCCATCAGTTCCTCAACCCATGCAGCATCAACCTCATCTGTTGCACGCTCAATGGATTGATTAAGTGATCGCAGTTCATTTCGATACGAAAACAATGTTACTCTCTTCTTTTTAAAAAGAAATCGAAACATACTTAACCTCCAATCTATCATCCTATGAATGGATTACAACTCTAAATGATTCATGTCACTCGATAATTCAGACATAAAGTCTTCTAGCGACAAACTATAGAGTTCTTCACCAAACTCATATAAGAATACGCTCTCTTCACAAGGTGTCAGCTCACCAATCACAGAAGGCCCCCAACTCGTTTGAATGGTAACACCTTTATACTTTAGAGCTAACGCTTTGATCTTTTTCTCTCGGCCACTCTCTTGTTTCCGTTGAATCAACTCTGTGAAAATTGGAATAGGATACAAATATTCTGCATTCCCTTCCTTAGCAAGAAACTTGGTTCTGTTTACTTTAATAAATTTAACAGTTTCACCGGTTGATACTTTTATAAGGTCACCAGGTTTCAACGTTTTTAAGTACTCCCGTAATTCTTCAAGAGTACATCGATACCTTTCCACTCCAACCTTATAAAGCTTATTTTTGAGTTTTACAATCATATCTCCATTCTCTTTTAAACCTTTAAATTCGACTAAATGTTCACTCGTTAAAAGGATTTTTTCCCCACCTTTTAAACGTTGAGTCACTTTCATATTCTCATCAATGGATCTTGTATTAAACATACCAGCAACCTCCTAGATCAATTTCATTAATACCAATAAATCTACTTTTAATCCTCGATCTCCATTTCTATCATGATCAATTCATAGACTTTCTCGCCAACTACGTTCCTTGTAACCCTTTTAAAATTCGATAAATATATATGTTCATCGATCATCGAATGTAGACATCCATCATCACATTTGGGTATATCTGACATGCCTAATAAATAATCTGTAGAAACGCCAAAAATGTTAGATAACTTTACGGCGATATCAGCACTCAAATTCCTCTTACCTTTTTCCAAGTCATAATAATATTGAAGTGAAACACCTAACTTTTCAGCGATTAGAGTAGCCTTCAACCGATTGGACTTTCGTGATTCTCTGATTCGGTTATACTTTGTGACCGTACCTCTTCTGTTAACCAAAATAATCCTCCTTATAATCAATCAAACCGTTAATACGCTCGCTCAAACTTAGCAAATTCACCTTTAAACCGTTCAAAGTTATCAAAGTAAATGAAATTTCTCCCAAATGTATAAACTTCCTTTCTCTTAACGAGTAAAGGCAAGTCAAGTAAAGGCTGATCACCCCAACAAACGGTTAAATCTTCTATTGCTGTCTGATCATACTCCATCAGCAGTTCGTTAAGAGCAACCTCATCCATCATAGAAACCGTCACTTGATCACATTTATAAAACATTTTCGTCTCATCATGCCGCTTGAACACCTCATATTCTTGGTGTCGATTCGGATCATCAGATAACGAAATATTTAGTAATAAGAGTGACCCAACCTCAAAATACTGATATGGAATAAACGTACGATTTACTAAGTACTTTGCTAAACCTTTAATTGTCATATTCATTAGAAAAACCCCTCTCTTTTAACTAAAAAAGAGAACCCCATGTGTTGCATGGTTGCACCACAATCAGCCCTCTTTTTAATCCTTAAAATCTCTTATTAAGCCTTTAAATCAACGTATCAACTTCTCAAAAAGGCAAATCAGCATCACCAATGTCAATCGGTCCACCACTATTAGCAAATGGATCGTGATTGCCGCTTGGACTCAGACCACCTTGATTATTATTACCATGCTGTCCGTTACTTCCTTTTGGTTCAAGGAATTGTACACTTTCAGCAACCACCTCGACAACAAACACTCGACGCCCTTCATTATTTTCATAAGAACGCGTCTGGATTCGACCGTCTACACCTGCTAAATTTCCTTTTTTAAGGAATTGAGCAGCATTTTCAGCTTGTTTACGCCATACTACAATTTGAATAAAATCAGCATCACGTTCACCCTGCTGATTCGAAAATGGACGGTTTACAGCTAATACGAAATTAGCAACAGCAACCCCGTTTGGTGTGTATTTCAGCTCTGGGTCTTTCGTCAATCTACCTACTAAACAAACACGATTAATCATTTAAAGCATCCTCTCTAATATAGTTAATAAAAATAACCACTACATAAGCTACATTAGCCTACATACTGGTTTCCTCTCAAAAACATAATCCTTACATACTCTCGTAGATTACCTTAAGTCGAAAAAATCGAGAAACTGCTCTTTTACACGAGTCGCAAAAGGCTTTTTGTGATCCTCTGACGTCCCCATATAATAGATATCTTCATCTCGAAATTTCCAAATAATCGTTGATTCTTTTCCATACTCTTTTTTCATACAATCGATAAATCGATCAACTTCCTTAATGGCTTTTGTTCGATCTTTCGTTTTACAATCAAAATAGACTGTTTCACCTTTTGACCCAATTGTAATTTCAGCAAATTTCCTTCTAGCAAATTTCCCCTCAATTAATAATGACTTTACCTCTTGTTTTAAAGCACTCATCACACATACACCCTTTCCAAAAAGATTTTTTGAACGCAAAAAAGGCCCCTTGGAAAGATTCTTTAAAGAAAAAGACATACTTGTAGTAGGTCTAAAAATTCTTTAAAAAAATCAGTCCAAGAGACCGCACTGCTCCAATAAAATGCTGCAAACTCGATAATGAGTCGCAAAAATAAAGTAAATAAGTTAAGTAAATATAATTAAATTATACCATAGTTTTCTTTTTGCTTTCAATCAAAAAAAGGGGGTAATGAACACCCCCCATTCGTATCTATTCCATTCCCTTATGAGTTGCAATATAGCTTAAAAATAACGCTTTTAGCTGTTTTTCGGATAATCGATCAAGAAGTGTGAAGATTTGATAATCACTGTCTGCACAATTTATCTTTCGAATGAGTTTAGACATATTGGGCATCAATACAACCCCCTTGACCAAGTAAATCCTTTTTCACTCTCTCATAGGCTTCTCGTTGTTGTCGGTTCAATGGACTTGTTAGGTCACAGCTGTTACGCATTGTGTGCAATAACATTTCCTTAACTTGTTAGGTCACAGCTGTTACGCATTGTGTGCAATAACATTTCCTTAAACTCATCATCCTCATAACGATCAGCTAGTTGACACAACGTATTAATAACCTCACTATTAAAACACACGGCAATTTCCTCTGTATATAAAGCTCTCATTAGATCATCCTCCGTTTTTATCTATTAAATCACTTTCGGAAGTTCGACGAACCGAATTTCACCATGTTCATTTTGCTGATAGACATCTTTCGATCCTTTCTCAAACGATAACACTTTAACATCTTTCCATCGCCTTCTATTGAAGTCAAATAAAACCAAGAGTGTCGATAACGCTGTGAAAGCTTTGCTAGTCTCACCCAATCTTCATATGTAAACCCGTCTAACAACCACTCATAGGGACGTTTTTGAATATTGGTTGGTGTCACTAAACATTGATGGATGTAATCAATTTCTCCACGCTCTATTTCTTTTTCAGCTAACTCTCTTAAACAATCTGATAATCTCATATCGATTCAACCACACTTTCATAGCGTTTTCGTATAGCTACCCCAGCCAAATGTTCATCACTAGGGAGAACCGCTTCAACTCGTTCTGTTTTCAAAATGGTTGGAGGAATATATTCGTTTTCCAGGATAGAAAGATACGATTCTTCCCCCTGCAACAGCTGAATAATCGTCACTTGACCAGCTGCAATACATTCACCGTCTTTGAAAACTGAATCCTCTGAAACGGTATACTTTGAACGTTTCGTATAAAAATCAATATAATTGCCTCTCATATCGCCATATCCTCCTCTTCAACAAATGAAAAAAGATCATGATGGTTCACTGGAGGGTGTATCTCATCCCGAACACTCATGATCTCATGTAAACTCTTATTTAAATTCAATGATTTTCGACGAACAGAGCGAACTTGCATGTTCACACATTCATCCAAAACAACAATCCCAACTGAACCTGAAGAATAAATGCCACGTGCATCGACTTGACGATACCCTTTAGCTATTAATTCTTTGTTCCAGTTCATCTGACTACAATCCTCTACGTCTAGGTCATATTCAATCGCTTGTACATGCGGTTGTAGGTGACCAAACGTTGTTTCAAAGAAATATGCCCCACTCTCTATCGACATATCAAAACAAATACGATAACCATAATTCCGAACTCGATGATCTTGATATTTAAATGGTTGAATTCGAAACACATGCCCATCTACATTTAATTCCAATCCCTCTTTTTTTACTTGAAACCCTAATCCGCGAACACTCTCGGCAACCTCACTTGGAGATCGATCAATCATAACTGTTAATGTAAACACTACATACACTCCCTTTCTAAAACGTTTAAACACACTCTCTCAATCAAAACCTTTTGATTCTTAGCCCTCTACAAACACTCACCTCCAAAAAGGTATAAAAAAAACCTTTTGAGTTAGATTCCAATCAATAGACAGACATACGTTTGGACAAACGTGTTGTAGGTTCTATTGACTAATCTAAACCCAAAAGGTTTTACTTCTCGAATAAATGCTGCGAACTCAGGAATGAGTTGCAAAATAAAAAAGAAAAAAGTTAATGTAATCTACCAAAAGTATACAAAAACTTTCCCCTTTTCACAACTATATTATATGATTTTGTTTATTTTTAAAAAGGTCTAATTCCTCTACCTCATCTATTTCAAATAAGTTTGTGTTATCTTTTATAAGACTATTAAATGTCGTTAAGTTTATTCTAGCAGTACATTGGATATGCTTTTTATTTTTAACTTCTTCCCATACATTTGGTGATAAATATGATGAAGAATATTCCTTTGTATTAGACATTTTAATATCCATATTTCTATTAGAGCTTTCCTCATTTTTCGTAAGACGCTCTACCGTTAATGTTCTTACTTCTAATACCGTTTCCTCATCTAAGTATACATATGATTTATCATAGAAATAATTCATTTCCATTTTCATAAACAGTACTCTCTCCCTAATTTTCATAGCCATCGTCCCCTTATATAAATAATCTGTTCGTAAAATCTAAATTATCTAAAATAAGGGTAACAAACACATATGATAAAATGATGATATATACACTTTAATTTAACATTTAGGACAAATTGGTCAGTTAGGTATATGACATAATTAACATGATAAATATTTCAATAAACGACGATCTTACTCCTTACATTTAATAACAATGATATCATTTATTAATTTAAATTGACTAGACCTAATTTTATAGTAAACAACACAAAAAACAAGCCATTCTGCTACGACTTGTTTTTTTGTGTGTTGTTTACACGACTTCTAATATTTACGATGATAATCAAACGCCTCATAAATACTACCAATGATTAGTATTTGATCATCATCAAATCTAACTTGTTCATTAATATGACCATCCTCTTGCACTTCTTCATAGGTAACTTCAAATTGAAAATCAACAGTCGAACCTGTCTTGAAACGCCTCATAGGATCAGTCATCCACTCTTCATAAAATTCTCCCACAAATGTATTTGAACTCCCTACCCGTGTAAGAGGTATTGGATCTCGTTGATTATCACCTGTATCAGAAATATTATGGCCTATAGAAATAGTGTTACCATCTTTTCTTTCTCCTGTAAAACGAACAAGAACCTGCTCTATTCCTCCATCCTCATACACAGGATAATCATCGATCTCAGCTTTAAATATGAATTTTTCTCCAGAATAGAATTCATACTCTGGGCAAGGTCCATCGGCACATTCTCGTTCGGCATGTATTTCACTCCAACGTTCAGTATGATTTACATAGCCTAATATAGTTAGATCTATGATTTCTACTATTGAAGTTGAAACATCACTTTCCTGACCATCAGAAACATATTGTGTAATCTCATAAAAACCTACTTCATCAGCAATAAAGTTACGAACAAAATTTTGAGTTGACCCTGGTTGATAATAAATATAATCTCCATCTATTTCATCGATTGGATCATGATAACCTCTAGGTATCGAAACTACCTCTCCGGAAGGAGTTATTATTTCATAATTAATTTCTAAGGTATCACCATTTGGATCATAAGCTAAAGAGGTTAAAGGTACACTTTCACCAACCACATGTGGACTTTTATGGATGAATCCTGCTGTAGGTGGTAAGTTGGGCAACTCAGTTACGATTTTTAACTTTTCCCTATGCGTATCAAACGCGCCTTGAAAATCTTCAACCATAAGTTCAATCTCGTATTCTCCATTTTCCGATAGATCATCTAGTGTTGGCTGCGCCTGACCAGTCGATTCCCAATTCCCTCCAACTTCTCTATATCTCCAATTCTTTTCCATAATTCCTCGTTGTCCTTGAGAATATGCATCTAAATCATAGGAGTTATCAATAATCATTAATTCATAGCTGCCATCATCTTGTTCTATCAAATACGGTTCAAAGTCAGCTACAGGAGGTCGATGTGCGTAGACAACTGCATTATCTGCGATATTTGACCATTTACGGTATTGATCAAATCCAGAAGCTGAGTCCATACCAGGAGCTGGATCATCTTTTGCCTGATAGTTTAGTGTATATTTACCCACTTCATTAAAATAAGGTAACATACTGTCCATCCAAGTATCCCTTTGTTCATGAGGTCCTGTAGGATTTTCATAGTAATTTTGGTCATGTTCAAAACGAAAACGTTCATCAAATTTAGGGTCACCTTCATTATCTTCATATTCTGTTGAAACAGAAAACTCTTCCTCAAGCAAAAGAGTAATTTCACCAAAATCTTGGCTTTTAATCATCTGATCGATTATCATATCAGCTAATTGATTTAGTGCCGTATCGATATTACTATTATCGATAAAAGATCCATCATTATTAGTACTAGTAATAAACTCTTCAATTTGAGCTTCATTATTGGGAGTACCCAAACCAAAAAAAGTGACATTATTATAATCTAGTTCTTTTATTAAAGCGTTATAATTGTCATCACCAGGAGTAAAATCCTTTTTTTCATTATCGGCTATTACAACAGCATACCGACCATCTTTGTTCATATCCCAATCTACAGAATTGATAATTTTAGCAATTGAAGATGTATTAATTTGAAATTCAACCGTCTTTACTTGTTCATTCCCGACTTTATCTTTTGCTGTTACCTCCAATGTATGATCACCATCAACATCCACTTCTGTTCCCGAAGCAATAGTTTGTCCATTTAAAGTCGCCTTAGGGTATCCAGTTTCTAAACCAGATCCACCAGTATCACTAGCTGAAAAAATAACAGTAGGATATTCTTCATAAACTTCCCCATCTGAAATACTTATATTAATGCTGGGAGGTGATTTATCAACGAAAAAGTTTCTTTCTCTAACATTAGAAATTCCTCCATGATGATCCTCAGCCCATACTTTTAATGTATGATTTCCTTCAGGAAAATTTGAATCAATTGTAATTGATTCAGAGAATGATATTGATGAACCATTTGAAACATATGAGAAAAGACTCTGTTCCTGATGGTTGGAAACCCCGTCAATACTGTATTTCACGGTGACTTCGTCTCCATCATCTTCGTCACTAACGCTCCCCGTAATATCAAATTGATTATATCCATTAACTTCTGATAAGCCCGTATTATTTGCAGGTGTTGATACATCTACAATAGGATTCCAATTTATTTGTTTAAACCTTATACCATTTACAAAAGTTTCCTCATCTAAATCAAATGTTCTGTTATAATATGAGACTTCCCACCGATCTATATCTGTCCTAGTTACTGAATCTATTTTCGCAACAACAAAACGGTTCCCGATACGAGTAAAATAGTTTTCTCCAATTTTTAGATCTTCCGTACATACAGGGTCAACATATTGAAAATGAGTGTCTGCACTATCTACGAATTTGATACCTTTATAGAATCTACATCTAGTATTAGGGAACCCCCACCGCCAAGTATTTTCCATTGTTGCATTTCCTGACACCTTATATCCAAGATCATAATCCTCTTCAAATGTCCAGTAAATAGAATCTTTTATAACTTCTGTTATGTTAATATCCTCTCCCTCAAAATAAATAGTTTCTGCCTGCGCAAAATGGCCGTTATCCATTGGAATCAAGATACTTACTAGAATGATAAGTATTAACATGGTTTTTTTTACTTTTTTGTTTTTATGTACCATATCTCCACCTTCTTATAGGTTATTTCTATCATAATAGGTTTATATTGTATGTAATCTCAACTCATCAGGGTCGAGTTATGTTCCTTTTAATAGGGAATATGTGGTTACTCACTTGTAATTATTCTTAAATGCTATTTAGGTACTGTATAAGCCCGGATTATTCGCAGGTGTAGCTAAGTTTATATTGGTTTACGTTCAAAATAAACATAGTGGTCAAATGTTTCTGCATCTAAATTTTTTATCCTAGCAAAAGTTAGTATGCTCCACCTGTCCTCGGCACTAAATCTATCACTGTATTCCACAGAGTCAATTCTTAAAACACTTACGATATTATTGGTTCTCCTGTTGAAATATGTTTCATCAACCTCTAATTCTGATATACAAGTCAGTTCTATAAATTCAAAAAGCCGATTTTCTGTATCTACAAACCTTGACTCTTTTAAAAAATGAGTACAACTATCATGACTAATATGATATCTTATGGAAGCGTTCTCTGATTCTTCATTAGCCATGACTTTATCCTAATTCGAAATCATTTCTAAAAGTCCAATAATTTGACTGATTTATTATCTCCGTCAAGTCAACATTATCTTCCCCTGCTACATATACTAGGGGGTCTCGTTTAAATCAGATGTTTCGAAAATACCAGTGTCAAGATTTTGTATCCGCGAATGGTGACGCGCTCTCAAATTACCAGTTACCACATTAATATCCATAGAACAATTTTATGTACTCTCAAAGTTGTTCCATCAATAGATGAAGAAAAATATGTTTCACCAACTTCTAATTCTTCGAAGCAAGTCGGCTCTATGCCTTCAAATAATTTTTGTTCAGTATCAACGACCTCTATACCTTTGTAATATCTCGTACAATATACATTGTCACCTGACGTCCCACTTAAATCTCTTACTTTATTTCCTGACACCTTATATCCAAGATCCTAATCCTCTTCAAGTGTCCAGTAAATAGAATCTTTTATAACTTATGTTAATATCCTCTCCCTCAAAATAAGTAGTTTCTGCCTGCGCAAAATAGCCGTTATCCGAAGATCTATATATAAAAATTTAATGGGGGCTTTCCCCCATTAAATTATAATTTTCGGAAGATATTAATATTGTCTATATTCAATCCACCTCGCGAAAGTGGATGTTTAACCATAGCATCATATCATATAGTTCAGTTTCGTCTACATGAATATAGTGCTGCAATGTTTTTACGTCAGCATGAACGCTAATCTTTTGTAATGTGAATATATCTACACCGCTTTTTCGGAGAAATGTTAAGCACGACCTCCTCATAAAATGAAAGTGCAAAATATAGCAAAGCCACGTTTACCATAAACCCCTTTAATCAGGATACCGCCTAACTAGAACTTTGCGTCTGTTTCACTTAATAGAATAGGTATTCTCTTCGGCAATTTAATTTTTTCAATATTGGTGAGATCAGAACAATTTGATATCCTTACTAATCGAAGATTAATAGTAAAAGGAGCTAATCTTTTGTTCGAATAGAGGTACGATTTATAACTCCGCACATCATCTTCAGATATCTCCAAAGCTTTTGGTTAAATTGTTCCGAAATTGCTAAATAATATTAGATCAGATTCATATGCTTTTACAGTTTTGGCTCGAAGTCCTTTGTCTGTTGATAAATAATAAATAAACGCTTTTATTAATTGATTATCCATTTCTTGTCCAGTGATATAACACTGGCAGCACCTCCTTTTTATCTCTTGATCATATTAACAAAAAGGAGGCACTTACCTATTATTCATTCTTTATATTGTTCAATCGATGGTACAATATTTCGTTCGATTAACCGCTGTCTTATATGTTCTTGAAGTAAATCTTCAAGGTTCACGATGTTAAGTTCGCTTCCCTCGATAACTACTAGTTGAATGTTTTGTCGCAACATGAGGTTATCAAAACCAACAAAAGGTTCTATATTATCGACACCGACTGTTTCTGTATCTGTCTCAGATTGTCGTGGACAACGAGTTTCATCACAAATTTCTTCCCCATACTCATTTATGATCGTTTGCTGTCCATATTCTTCTTCAACTGTGACTTCTATTAGGTATTGACCTACGATCGGTTCTTCTGTAACAGGGATTTGTATTGATCGTTCATCATCATACTCCGGTAGAGGAATCCAATCGACTTCATCAAATGCACCATCTTTATTTGCATTATATTTATATCGCCAACTTATATTTTCAATTTCATCACCATCGATGGAATCGGCATCTACAATCGCAGAAAGGTATGCTTTGTCGCCTGATTGCTCTCTAAACACCGGACTATCTGTAAACAGACTAATACTTGGAGGTAGGTCAGGTACTATATTGATCGTTGTTTCCGTCCACTCTGAATGATTACCGACTTCATTTGTGACTCTAAGCTCTACTGTATAATCTCCTTCATTGGTAAATAGGCTTTGTATAATCTCCTTCGTTGGTTCAGGATTATAGATTTTGGTTTCACCCTCATGATCTATCGGTGTAAAGCGCCATTCATTCAACGAATGATCAACCTCATATCGTCCGGTAGAAGACCCTTCTGATCGATATGCACTAAAGTCAATTCTTCGGTATTCTTTTTTTGTTCCTTGATCAATATCAATAACAGCTGTAGGTATATCTGGAATAACATTAAAAGTAATGGAATCAGTTGCTGCTTTCCCATAGGTTTCTTCAACCGTCAATACAACTGTAAATTCACCAGTTTCATCAAAGTACAGTTCACTAGCTTCACCATCCAATTCACCAGCATACGATTCATAGACATTACCCTCTTCATCGAAAACAACCCATTTGACTGATTCAAGATCACTATAAGGGTTGTCATTCATATGATATTCACCGAAAATATCAAGACGGTTCCCCTGCAAGACGTCATCGTGATCGGTCACATGTTGAATCAAGCGATAGTCATCCATCTCACGTATTTCTATTTCAGCTACCGGCTCAGGGTGCAATATCGTAAATGATTCCGCTGCTGTATCTGTATATTCAATCTCATCTGTCACTTCTAATTCAACCTCAACGAATTCCTCATCATTCCCATTGATATATGTGTATTGGACATCTATGATCGGCTTATTTTGCTCAACATTGACTCTCCGAGAGCTATTTATATTCCAATCATAATTCGTTATATCTCCATGAGTAGAATAAGACTCGCTTCCGTCGATGCTAAATTCTTGTCCAATATATACAGGGTCTGGGACATCAATCTTTGCCACAGGCATATCAGGATTGACTTCAACGTTTAAAATAGCTGTGTCTGTTAGTCCGTGTACATCATCAAACTCATCTGAGTATTCAACCTTTACTGTTGTAGTACCGGGGCGTAGACCTTCAAATTCTCCTTCTCCTACATGTCTGGCGATGGTTTCATCTTCAATTGTCCATTCAGCATTTCTATCAACCGTCATTTCCCAACTATAATCAGGTGGGGAGTAATATGCAGTATAATCTGCTGTTTCACCTGATTGAACTGTTATTTCAGGTGGATCAATCCGTAGCGAAGGGAACGAAGGAATGGGTACTTCCCATATGGCAACATCATGATCATACAAATCAATATTACTTACACTGGTTCTTGTAATCAGCCCCGCTCTAACATAAGGATCAGATTGCGGTCTGAATGTAAATTCCATGTTAATCGTTGAATCATCCCAATCAGGAGTTAAACCATCGTCACTTAACGGTGGATTTAGAAAATCTACAAAATTTGGATGATTGTATGAATCATCATGTAGTTCAGGATATGAATGTTCGATATCTTCAAGGGTTGTATCTGAAAAGAACCACATCGGCGCTCGATTCCCTCTTGAATACTCTGAGTTTTCAGCAGTTACCCATAAGTTAATAGTCATTTCTTCGTCAGCTTCATATTGTTCCTGTGTAATATTAACTGAGTTAGGTAATACTTCTTCCTCAAACCTAATGTCTGCACGGACATAATCCGGTACCTCCTCTTGAATACTTACGGTGTGAGTATCTGTATCTGTATTTCCATTAGAGTCGGTGATTTCAAGGAGGTACGTACGATTTTGCGGTGTCACTAACCTAGTTGTATTCGTTCGAACGAGGTCAGGAGTATCTACCCCGTCATAATAAAAATTCAGTTCCGTTTTATCTCCATTATTGTATCGATACCATTTCCACTCCACAATTTCACCTGATGACGTTGAATCATTCCCATCTAATTCAAGACGCTGCCCTACTTCTATACTGCTAGGACCTTTTGCAACTGCATTAATTGATCCACTTCCCGTACCCGGATCAGGTTCAGATGGCGTTGGAGGTGGTGGATCTTCACCCTCCACATCAACAATACCTGTCGCTGTTATATCTATTCCACGATTTGGATCTTGAAAGGTTGCACTAACCTCTGTTTGACCTTTTGACATTCCAGTAACGATACCTGTTTGATCTACACTAGCAATAGACGTATTTGCAATATCCCAAGTTGTTTCTGACCGATTGGTAACTCGACTTCGGTTTGTACTTCCGTCTGGGTAGTGTGTTGTAACATAAGCGTGGAATTGAGTAGCTTCTCCCTTGCCAACACTTTGGTAATAAGGTTCAAGTTCAATGCTGTAGGTATAATTAATATCACCAGTCCATGTTGCTTCAATTGGAAATTCGAAAAAGAGACCTTCCAAATCGTTACTACAACTATATGGATTACCAATCACGTCACCACCAACATTACCCGTTATCTCTACATCATGGGTTGTTCGATTCAACCCTGATATGTTCGGGTTCATCGCTGGTTGAATATTACCGGGGTCAGCTGTTACCAACTCAATATTGTCTACATACTGAGCATTAACTCTTGTGTTTTCTCCATTAACATTTCCTCCAAAGCCTGATGGAGGAGTAAGAGTTGTCCTAGTAGTAACTCGTTCATTGACAGGATACCCACTACCATCATCGTCGATGGTAGTCGTTCCATAATAATCATCATACGTTGACCACACTTCACCTGAGGGCGCACGACAAAGATAAAAGCCTGGGTTATTATTTGTCTCTCCTGTAACGGTATATGTAATCATCTGCGTTGAAGCCTGTACTTGATTCCCATTTAAGTAAGGGACAAATAAAGACAACAACAAAATACATATCAATAACAGCACTCTCCAATGAGTCTTTATATGCTGCACTCTTTCCAATCCCATCCCGCCTTTGTCACAAAAAAACGCCCCTAATAAGACACAGGTATTCTACCTATGAAACTTATTAGGGGCGTCCCTTTTTATCCGATATTTACTTATTAATAGAATAACATAATACGCATACACTCAACAATAGATTATTCGAATATTTATATAGATGGATAACAGGAATGGAAATAGTTAAATTCAAAAGATTACACTTCTATAGCATTCATGCAATCCTTACAACTCTTGGAAGTCGATAAACCAAAGAATTTATAATAATCCTTAATATTTACGATGATAATCAAACGCCTCGTAACTGCTGCCAATGATTAAAATATCATCATAATCATACCGCACTTGTCGGTTAATATGTCCATCATCCTGCATCTTTTCATAAATAACTTCAAATTCAAATTCTACTATTGATCCTGTTTTAAAACGCTCAGAAGGTGTGGTCATCCAATCTTCATAAAATTCTCCTTCAAACACATTGGATTCGTCTCTTCGTTTAAGTACAATCGGTGAAGCTCTACTCGGCCCATTAGGCTCTGAATAATCATGGCCTATTGATACAGTAGAACCAATCTCCCTTTCACCAACAAAACGTAAAAGGACTTGTTCGATATTCGCTTCCTCCCAAACAGGATAATCGCTAATCTCGGCTTCAAACAACCATTTTTCACCACTATAAAATTCATTACAAGGGATTCCACATCCTCTTTCAATATGGTGCTGCTCCCATCTATCAATATGCTTGATGAATCCAGTTATATCTAAATCAATAACTTCAAGAGTTGATGTTGCCATATCGAATTCTTCACCATCTGATACATGTTGAGTAATTCTATAAGTACCAACCTCATCAGCATGGAAATACGCTTTGTGATTTTGAGTTGCCCCTGCGCTGTAATAATACGGCTCACCATTAGTAATACCAATTGGATCATGGGTAGTTGTTGATATTTCATCAAAAACGGAACCATCTTTTTCAATCGTATAAGTAATCTCTAATGTATCACCATCAGGATCTTCAGGGGCCGCAATTAACTCTACCATTTCACCAACTACATAAGGATTTTCATGTAAAAAACCAGCAACAGGAGGTAAATTAGGTATTGCATCTGTACTAACAGTTTGTATTTGCGTGTCAAATGCCCCTTGATAATCTTCTACTCTTAACCGAATCTCCCATGTTTTAAACCGATCTAAACTGGTTGGTTTTTCATTAATCCATTCATATGTTCCTTCTTCTCGATAGCTCCACCATTTCTGTTTAATTCCTCGATCCCCACGACTGTATTCATCTAGATCATAGGATAAGTCTATAATGGTAACTTCTCCTGTATCCTCATCGATATAGGGTTCAAAACTCGCCACAGGCTTACGGTGTACATATAAATTTAAGGTAGGAGTGGGATCACTCCATTTTCTAAATTCGTCAAAATTATCATCATCTATCGGACTATCCTTGGCACGATATAGAACTTCATAGTGACCTACGCTTTGAAATTGATTATGCCACCATGTAGTATCATCTTTAATTTGTTCCTTTGAAAAGTTGAAGTCCTCTGGTTCCCTCCATTGATCAGAGTAATCAATCACCTTACTAATCGATTGTTCATAGGGACTAGATAAGTCAGATTCTGGTGAATGAACAGTTCTAGAAAAATTCTCGAAATAAGAATCATCATGTTTTACTTTAAATTGCTCTTGATACAAGTGATCATTTTCAATATCCTCATATCTGCTTAAGAAAAGGATCAGCTCATCCACTAATACATAGTTATGATCTTGAGCTAAGTCGACAATCTCAATAGTAACAGTACCGACATCCGTTTCTCCATTTCCATCATCAGCAACCACTTCTATCGTTTGTATCCCACTTGGAATATCATCATCAATCAAATCAAAAGGGATCTCGAATGTACGCTCATTTGCTGTATTATGAACCACTGTTGAATTACTTACATGACCAATGTTAGCCGTAATCGTTACACTATCATCATCGGGATCAAAAATATTACCAGTCACTTCAAAACTACTGTGACCTTCTACCTTTGAAAATCGTTGGTTTTCATATGGTGATATGATAGTTAACTCAGGGGGTTCATTTAACCCCTGTCCAACATCTAGTGTTACGCCTTCAAATAGCTCATCTCCTGTATTTCCTATTGGATCATGAGCAGCAATTGTAATTTCAGAATTTGAAAAATTACCTGTATTGATATGCACTCCACCATTGTATATGGCGTCATTTGTTCCGACCGTATAAGAGTTACTACCATTAAATTGTATCCTTGTTCCTGGTGGAAGATAAGTCGTTTCTAAGAAAAGTGTATCGCCATGATGAAAAGCTTCTAACATCTCCATTTGGATATCTGTATCAATGTTTAACGATCGGTTGAAGCTAAACGCCCCCCCTGTGGCTGCTCCCGAAGATGAATGGTTTGTATTAGACCCAGGATAGTGATATCCTGTAGCATCCATCTCAAATTCGATCCTAAAATCAAAACGACCACTACTTCTTGTCCTTAAATGAATTTGTCCATCGCTTTGAATATGATCTTCTACTTTAACTTTCCCCCTACCTGACGGAGCAGGCACCCAATTTCCCGAAGAGTCTCGTATATCTATATAAAGATTCATTCGATCACTTGTTGAAGGAGCATTTGCAACCCTATACTTCCAGGTATATTCCCAAGCTGTAGTATTCGTTGATTGACCATCATGTGAAAAAGTAACTCGCGAATTATTCGCAAGAGTCCTTTCTTCTCCTTCCATCTCACTTAAGGTACTTGTATCTATTCTAGGATTAGTTGCTGTTGAACCATTATAAGAAGTGATTGCAGTTGGTGGACTCCAGCTCCGGCTACGAACAGAGTTATAATACAAATAACCGTTGTTCACAAAATACTCATAGTCAAAAGAAATCATTCTTTGATACGTTAGCCTTTGTGTTCTAGAACGACTACCATATTCATGATGGGAATAATCAATGCGATTTCTCACTTCTCTACCAAATGTACGATTATAATTAAAGTTCCCATAATAGTTTCCACTTGCTTTAACTGTATCTAGAGAATAAAGACTTTCTTCATTGAAAAGATTTGAATCTACTTTACTTACCTTACCTAATATGTTTACTTCATCAATAGGATATGATCTTGCATTCCCATAGTGATCACCAACAAGGTAGTCACCATCAATTCTTTTGACAACTATATCGTCATTCGTCATCTCCGCAATGACAATATCACCGTCTTTCCAATTCTCACCTTCGATAGTTTGTACGATATCACCATCAATGAGAGCCGGGGACATAGAGTCACCCGACACCATAAAGAATTGAGATGCTTGCCCAACAGTAGGAAGGATGAAGATAAAAACAGCCAAAAACCAAAACATTACTATTTTTTTGTATATTGGTACCATCTTAATACCCCCAATCTACCGAAGGTGCTCTATTATCGACTTTAAACGTTCTTGTCGTTTCAGCTTCCTTATACAAACTATCGTTTATAAATTCTACAATTGTTGGTTGTCCAAAACCTTCTTTAATTTCTAACTTAACTTCATAATAACCAACGTTTTCTACTGATAATGAAAGTTCTGATAGATTAGATTGATCAATGATGATCCACTCTTCATTATTAAATGTACCGTCATTATTAGAATCATATCTGTAACTCCATATCCGCTGCTGAATAAAGTCACCATCTGGAGACTCTGAAAGGTCTGTTAAAGTTACAGTCGCATTATTATTATTGTCAGGATCACGGTAAACTGTTGGTGTAACAGTAAAATCAATTTCGGGTGGTAAATCAGGTTCAATTTCTATAGTTGTTTCAAACCACTCTAACGATTGATCACCCTTTTCATTTACAACACGATTCCTAATCTGATACTTTCCCCGCTCTCTAAACAAGGCTAATAATACTTCGTTACTACCATCTGTTTCCTGCTTATAAAAAATACCATCCGTATCTTGACCATCTAAAGGTGTAATTTCCCACTCCGTTTGTGAATGATCGACTTCAAAACGTCCTGTAGCTTCAGCACCAACTGAATTTCTCGCATCTAAAATAACACGGCGATTTTCTTTAAAGCTTCCTCTTGTGTCTATATCCGCTACTGGATAGTCTGGAAGGATCTCTAATGTTACTGCAGTTGTATCTGTCTTATCGTACTCATTACGTACCGTTAATTCGATTTCATGAGTCCCTTCCTTATCATAGGACAATTCAATCGTCTCCCCTTCTAATTCAACTTCATTATCGATTGTCCATCTGTATTCAACAATATCTCCACCATTAGCAATTGAAGAGCTTCCATCAAATGTTACAGTTTCCCGCATATACTCAATGGATGGACCTTCTATAATCGCTTCCGGCTTTCCTGGGAGTACATCTAAAACTGCAGTATCAGTTAACCCATATACTTCATCAAAATCATCGGAGTATTCAACGGTAACCGTTGTTGTTCCTGGTTGGAGTCCTTTAAATTGACCATCTCCTACATGTTCAGCAATCTCTCCATCTTCAACTGTCCATTCAGCTGCATCATCTACTACCATTTCCCAGTTACGATCAGGTGGTGAATATAGTGCTGTATAATCAGCTGTTTCTCCTGATTCAATCGTCTTTTTAGGTGGATCAATCCTCAATGACGGAAAAGTTGGTATCGGGACTTCCCAAACAGCAATATCATGATCATATAGATCGTGGTTTGTTACATTAGAACGTACAACTAATCCTGCTCGTATATAAGGGTCAGATTTCGGCCTGTAAGTAAAATCCATTCTTATAGTTGAATCATCCCAATCCGGACTAATCCCGTTTAAAGGAGGGTTACGGTATTCTATAAAATTTGAATGGTCAAGATTATCATCACCTAAAGCTGGAAAAACATCACTTATATCAGACGCATTCACATCTGAAAAAAACCACATCGGTGCTCTTGATCCCGTTGTATACTGTGAGTGTTCTGCCGTTACCCACACACTAATCGTCATTTCCTTATCTGCTTCATATTGCTCCTGAGTGATATTTACTGAACTTGGTAATGTTTCCTGCTCAAACCTAATATCAGCCAATACATAGTCTGGAACTTCTTCTTCAATCCTTACAGTATGTATATCTGTATCTGTTCTCCCATTAGAATCTTTGATTTCAAGAAGGTAAGTGCGATCTTGTGGAGTAACTAATCTACTCGTGTTATTACGGACTAAGTTTGGAGTGTCTACGCCATCATAATAAAAATTCAACTCGGATTTTTCACCATTATTGTATCGATACCATTGCCACTCGACGATTTCACCGGTAGATGTTGAGTTCGTTCCATCTAATTCAAGTCTTTGCCCTGCTTCAATATTGGTAGGTCCTGTTGCAATAGCATTAATATTACCACTCGGCGGTGTCGGATCAGGTTCAGATGGTGGTGGATCAGCTTCCCTATCCACATCAACAGTTCCTGTCGCTGTTATGTTAATACCACGGTTAGGGTCTTGAAAGGTTGCACTGACTTCTGTTCTACCTTCAGACACTCCAGTTACAACACCCGATTGATCGACACTTGCTACTAATCCATTTGAAACATCCCAGGTCGTCTCAGACCGATTGGTAACTCGACTTCGGTTTGTACTTCCGTCTGGGTAGTGTGTTGTAACATAAGCGTGGAATTGATTAGTTTCTCCCTCTCCAACACTTTGATAATGAGGTTCAAGCTCAATGCTGTAGGTGTAATTAACTTCACCAGTCCAAGTTGCTTCAATTGGAAATTCGAAAAATAACCCTTCTAAACCGTTACTACAGTTATACGAATTACCGAACACATCACCACCAACATTACCTGTAATCTCGACATCATGGGTTGTTCGATTCAACCCTGATATGTTCGGGTTCATCGCTGGTTGAATATTACCGGGGTCAGCTGTTACCAACTCAATATTGTCTACATACTGAGCATTAACTCTTGTGTTTTCTCCATTAACATTTCCTCCAAAGCCTGATGGAGGAGTAAGAGTTGTCCTAGTAGTAACTCGTTCATTGACAGGATACCCACTACCATCATCGTCGATGGTAGTCGTTCCATAATAATCATCATACGTTGACCA
>NZ_JAHPIV010000015.1 GCF_019039105.1 Desertibacillus haloalkaliphilus
AAGTATATAGGACAGTAAGAGTTACGTGTTTTTTTATGCCCAAATTTTCACGAAACCCCAACAAATATTATAGAGCCGTAAAACAATACTGGCATAAGAGTTGACAATACAAAAGGCTGTCCCCATTGGACAGCCTTTTGTATTGATAAAATAGGGCATTTCAGATTACACTTCTTGTTTAAATTTATTTGTAAGTGTACCTAGTTTCTCAATTTCAATGGTAACCTCGTCACCATTTTGTAAGTACACCCTTTCACCCTCAGGTAAGCCTAATGCTACCCCTTCTGGAGTACCTGTTAAAATGACGTCTCCTGGTCTTAACGTCATATGATCAGAAATATAGCTAATGATTTCATTACACTTAAAAATCATATCTGATGTATTAGAATGTTGACGAACTTCGCCATTTACAGTAGCCTTGATCTGTAATTGGTTAGGGTCCCCGATCTCGTCACTTGTTACTAAATAGGGACCTAATGGGCTAAATCCATCGCAACACTTTCCCAATAACCATTGATTGGTACGAAATTGTAAATCTCGTGAAGATAAATCATTGGCATTACAATAACCAAATACATAATCTAACGCCTCATCTGTCGAGACGCGTTTAGCTTCTTTTCCTATTACAATTGCAAGTTCAGCTTCATAGTCATTTTCTGTTGAGTTAAATGGTAGATTAATTACCTGGTTATGTGCTGAAATCGTATTATCAAATTTATTAAATAGGATTGGATATTCAGGTAAAGGCATATTAGACTCTAGTGCATGTTTCTTATAATTCAGACCGACACAGATGATTTTCCCTGGTTTTGTCACAGCTGGACCGAAAGTAAACTCCTCTTCCTCTAAAAACAGCTCACAATTTTTACTTTCTAAGGCTTGTTTCTTTACAGCATCCAAGTCTTCAAGGGATGTAGCCTTTTTATTAATGACATCTTCGATTTTAGTTGGTAATTCCGTTTGAAATGAAGCACCAGCTTTTTCAATATCTAAAACACCTAAATCTGTTTTTATACCTAACTTCAAAAAGCCACCTTTTTTAAAAGTTAAAAATTTCATGTTCAATTACCTCCAACCAGTAGTTAAGCAATCAGAGAATAATGTTCAATTCAATACACTTTAGCAAAGAGAACACTTTTATTTTTCTAATCTCGTCTCTAATTCCTGGATCTGCTCCAGTTATTAGATGAACTTTCCCTTGTAATATATTTCATCCCTTCAAGTTTTTAAGCGCTTTTAACAATAGAATATAATAACCATCTAATAACACCAATAGGTATTATGGTACTACCACTAACCCAATTTATCATTTATTTAATAAAAATTCAACAAATTAGAATTTAAAATATTTAATTTAATTCATATAAAAAGATGCCCTAAGGGCATCTTTTTATCCTTTAACAAAAACTGTTTTTATTGATGTGAAGAATTCAATTGCCGCTTGTCCTTGCTCTCTTGAGTGAGAACTTGATTGTTTCATTCCTCCAAATGGCGCTTGTAACTCTACCCCTGCACTTTCTGAGTTCACACGAACAAGACCTGCATCCATATCATCGATGAAATCAAGCATTTTTTGAATGTTTGTTGTAAAGATAGATGCACTCAATCCAAACTTGACGTCGTTAGCAAGTTGAATAGCTTCCTCATTTGACTCTGCTTTAATTAACGCAAGAACAGGTCCGAATATTTCTTCTTGAGCAATTGTCATTTGATTATCCACAGCATCAAATACTGTTGGTTCAACATAGAATCCGTTTGAGCATTCACCTTCAACATAACGGTTTCCACCAACTAGCAACTGGGCACCTTCTTCTTTTCCTTTTTCAATATAGGATAAAACAGTGTTCAGCTGACTTTCGCTTGCACAAGGTCCCATCCATACACCTTCTTCTAACCCATTACCAACTTTGATTTCCTTTACTTTAGCAACAAGTTTTTCTTTGAATTCTTCATATACATCATTGTGAACAATCACACGACTTGTTGCTGTACATTTTTGTCCAGTTGAACGAAGTCCGCCACTGATTGTTGCTTCTACCGCTAGATCTAGGTCAGCATCTTCCGCAACAATGACAGGATTTTTACCACCCATTTCAAGTTGATACTTTGCTCCACGAGCTAATGCACCTTGACCTACTTGTTTTCCAACTTGATCTGATCCAGTAAATGTAATTCCATTAATTTCTGGATGATCTATAATACCTTGACCAATAACAGAACCTGATCCTGTAACCATGTTTACCACACCATTTGGTAAGTTTGCTTCCGCAAAGCATTCCATTACTTTTGCAGCTGTTACAGCAGCTTCTTGTGCTGGTTTAATAATAACAGTGTTTCCATAAATAAGTGCAGGTGCCATTTTCCAAATTGGAATAGCAACTGGGAAGTTCCATGGTGTAATAACACCGACTACGCCTAGTGGAGCACGTGATGTGAACATCAGTGCATCTGAATCAGTTGATGGGATGACATCCCCTACCTTTCTCATCCCTTCCCCAGCATAATAACGTAATATCGCTACACCACGAGCTGTTTCACCTTTTGCTTCAGGAAATGTTTTTCCCATTTCACGAGTCATTGTTTCAGCAATATCGTCAAGGCGAGACTCTAGAATATCAGCTACTTTAAATAAGTAGTTACCTCTTTCTGCTCCTGAAAGTCCCTTCCATGCTTGCTTTGCTTCACTAGCAGCATCTACAGCATTGTTTAAATCTTCAATAGTAGACATTTGTACATTACCCACTACTTCATTTTTATTTGCTGGGTTAATACTTCCCTTCACTTCAGAACTAGAACCCTCTACCCATGAACCGTTTATAAAGTTAAAAAATGTTTTAACGTCTGTTTTTGTTGACATTTTTATATTCCTCCTAATTAAGATCTAGTATCACATATAAGATTAATAGTTTAACTATTTAGTTTGCCAATTTTGCAACTTGAGTTTTAACAACATTTTTTAGTACACCAATACCAGAAATCTCGATTTCAATTCGGTCATTATCAGCTAGTGTAAACTCATTTGGAGGGACGATGCACGTTCCTGTTAGTAGAACAGTTCCAGGGAAAAGAATGTTATCTCTCTTTAAAAACCCTGCTAACTCCTCAAAACCACGCTTTAATTGTCCTGTGTTTGCTGTTCCTTCAAACTGTAATTCTTCATTACGATAAATTCTACATATAATTTCAAAATTATAAGGATCTTTCACTTTTTCTGAAAGAAGAATAGCTGGACCAATCGAGCAAGAGCGAGCCCATACTTTTGCTTGTGGTAAATAAAGTGGATTTTCCCCCTCAATATCTCTGCAACTCATATCATTACCAACTGTATATCCAATAATTTCACCTTCACCATTTAGGACAAGTCCTAATTCTGGCTCAGGAATTTGCCAATCGGAATCACTGCGTAAGAAAAGGTCTTGATTTGGGCCAACTGTTCGTTCTTTTGTTGACTTTAAAAATATCTCCGGTCTTTCTGCATCATAAACTTTATCATAAAAAGTTGTAGCATCAAGTTTTCCATTTGTTGCCTCAAAATTTCGAGCTTCCTTACTCTTTTGATACGTTACACCTGACGCCCAAACTTCTGGAGCCTCAATTGGAACCAGAAGATCTAACTCTTCTAATTTTTCATCTATAGGTAAACTATCTTTAATCAACTCAGTGATTAGTTCAACCGTCGTTATACTTTTACTTTTTGCTTCCTCTATCACTTCTAGTAAAGTACTATAAGGAAGAGTAAAGACTTTACTGTCCTCGGTAACTGCCGCAAGAATTGTCTTATTAGAATGTTTCTGTTCAAATCGTATAATTTTCATAGTAACCTCCATTTTGTTTTATAATATAAAACTCAGTTTTGATAATAGTGGAGAGAAATCCCTAAAGGATTTTAGTACTACTCAAATCCATGCCCTAATTTTTTTGATAATGCCTTTGCTTCTCGTTTAAGGATCTCAATATGCTTTGCCATCTCTTCTTCATTAAATCGCATCACTGGACTTGAAATACTTATTGCCGCTACAACTTCACCCGTATGATTACGAATCGGAATTGCTATGCAGTGAACCCCAAGCTCATTTTCCTGATTATCTTGAGAATATCCCTTTTGACGAACAGTTTCTAATTCTTTTAAAAACTCTTCATTCGATGTAATCGTATACTGTGTTTGTTGAATAAAATCATAGTCATCTAAGATCTCATTTAACACTTTCTTTGATTTATAAGCCACTAATGCTTTCCCAACAGCACTGCAATGAATTGGGATCCTTCGACCTATTCTTGAATAAAGAGAACTTGAGGTAAGTCCTTCAACTTTATCGATATAGACGCCTTCTTTACCATCAAGAATCACGAGATGAACAGTTTGTCTAGTTTCTTTTGAAATAGTGTGCAAATGAGGTTTCGCTAGATTGCCAACATCCATTGTCTGCAAGACAAAATTCCCACGTTCAAATAACTTCATCCCTAAACGATATTTACCGCTTTCATGATTTTGCTCTATGTACCGGTGGGATTGAAGCGTTTTCAATAAAGAGTGAACAGTACTTTTATGAAGATGTAAACGTTCACTTATATCTGTAATCTTTAATTCTGTTTCATGTTCATTAAATAATTCTAGAATTTTTAATGCTCGGTCTACAGATTGAATAATTGGCACTTTCGCTCCTCCAAAATGGTAATTTCGGTACTTTTCAATAGCACTATCTCGAAAACTATACTCGTATCACTTGATTCACAAACCCTCACCTTAGTTCTATAATATAAAACAAGGTTTATTAATATCGTCTATAACCACATTATATTTAAATAAATTTCGGAAGTCAATCAAAATTCTGACTCTTTTGATTAACAGACTATTAAGTCACCTATTCCATCAAACGAGTTGTTGATCTATTAAATTTTATAAATTCAATAGTACATAAACAAAATAAACAATTCTTTTCGTACTATATTCTACCCTTTGTAAGCGGTAAAACTTACCCCTTCTCCGCTGCTAGTTTTCGCATTCGTAACTGCTCCATCAGCTGATCAAACCGCTCTTTGTCTTGCTGCAACGACTGACTGTCCTCGGCTGGGTCATTCTTCTCCTCATCTGTCACCCATTTAGGTAGCTTGTCACGCTTTGACGCTTTTTTCTTGCGATTTTTGCGTTCGTTTTCTTTTGCAGCTTCAAATGTATCGGCCTTTTCTGGTGTCATTTCCTGCGCTTTTGAATGAGACATCAACTGCTCAAATTGGTTACTTGCAATTGCAAAAACAAGGCGGCATTGTTCTTCCAGGGACTGTGCTTGTCCTTTTTTTATGTAGGTTATTAAGGATTGAATAGATATTAAACCAATAGATTCTCTTTCTTCTTTTGAAAGGTTTACGTTATGAGACTTCACAAACTTTTTGTAGGCACGATGAACTCGCTGCCAAAGTACTCGTAAACTCTCACCAAAGATCTTCTTAAAGCGTTGTAATGACTTTGGAACGTATTTAATAAATGATGTGAATACATTTAAATGATTATTAATAATAGATTTAGGTAATAGATTGGTAGAAACTTTTTTTGAGCCTTGATCCCTTGTCACCACTGGTTTTTCGCTATTTTCTTTTTGGACATGTTCTTGGTCATCTGTAAATAGTTTGTGCCAATCGCTCATGTAATACTCATGAGTTGTAAAGAAATACATGGGCTTTCCTTTTGAGTTCCCATTGGGATTTCTTCGGTATGCGATTTCGATCACACCGTTTTTATGCAACTTTTCGATGACACGTCGGATTGTGCGATCGCTAATACCGTAACGATTGGCGATATATTCTTGGCTCGCAAAAACATAGCCTTTTTCTGAACTGAACCAACACATGAAGTCGATCGCTTTCTTTGTCCCTGTTTGTAGACGGTTCCACATATCTCCATAGACTTCTTTCACGGATTGTAAGAGTACAAGTTTTACAGCTTGCTTTTCTTTATCATTGTTTGCTAGATTTTCACAGCTATTCATTTCATTTAGTTGAGCAGACTCAATAAAAACAGTCATATCTAATCGCCTCCAATTTTTTTGGAAACGAAAAAAGCGACATTTACCGTAGGAAGTTGGCAAACATCGCTAATAATAGATAGAATCCCCCTCTTGATTTAGATTGACGGATCGTATAAAATAGATTTATACAAACCTAAATCAAAAGAGACTTATCGCAGGTGTTTGCCGTAGGCTAGATACGGCTGACGGTTATAGTAGTGCTACCAACACTCTATAACACGCGGGGGTCTCTTTTTTCATTTTCCGAACGTTTTAAG
Organism: Desertibacillus haloalkaliphilus; assembly: GCF_019039105.1. Classification (NCBI taxonomy): domain Bacteria; kingdom Bacillati; phylum Bacillota; class Bacilli; order Caryophanales; family Bacillaceae; genus Desertibacillus; species Desertibacillus haloalkaliphilus. The sequence continues at coordinate 6,281 of NZ_JAHPIV010000015.1, forward strand.
TTAACACTAATTATATCGGAAAGCGGACGAGAAGAAAAGAGTCAGATTTGAAAGAATTATAGAAAAATATAGGCTGAAAAATCAAAAATCACCTACAGCAAACAGGCAAAACGAAGCCCCAGCTGTAGGTGATTTTAACTTTTAGTCAAATATTTGCGAAAATCGCTTTTGCCCTTGTTTTGCTGTCGAAATCATGTCATCAAATAATTCCTGAACGGTCGGGACTTCATCGATGAGTCCGATGACTTGCCCAGCCCAACCGAAACCTTCGTGTTCATCGCCATCGTAAATGTAACGACAGTTTGATTGTCCGCTAATATAGTCTTTAAGATCTTCGTAAGTCGCGCCCTTTTTCTCTTTCTCGATGATCGTCTGCGCATAATCACTGTTGAGGACGCGTCCTGGGGCCCCTAACGTTCTCTTAATAATAACGGTATCCGTCTCTTTTGACTCAAGGATCGCTTTTTTATAGGCTTCATGGGCGTCTACGCACTCTTTTGTGGCAATAAAGCGTGTACCCATTTCAATTCCCTCAGCTCCAAGAGAGAGCCCTGCTAATAAACCTCGTCCATCACCAATCCCACCACTGGCTAGAACAGGAATGGAAACTGAATCAACTACCCGTGGGATCAATACCATCGTTCCGATATCGTCACGACCTAAGTGCCCGCCACCTTCTTGGCCAACTGCCATCACCGCATCCGCACCCAGTTCTTCCGCCTTGACGGCTTGGCGTACGCCAGCAACGAGCACGAGTGTGCGAATATCCTCTCCTTCTAATCGTTCAAACACTGGTTTTGGATTCGCACCGGTCACGGAGATCGCTGGTACTTTTTCTTCAATCGCAACTTCAAGCAGTTCCTTATAACGTCCGTCATGTCTAGCAATCGCAAAATTGACCCCGAACGGTTTATTTGTTAGTGTCCGGACCTTGCGTATTTCCTCACGAAGCTTGTCAGGTGTCCCTAACGTTGCGGCAGTGATTTGCCCTAGTCCACCCGCATTTGATACAGCCGCTGCAAGTTCTGCATAAGCTAAATAGGCAAGGCCGCCTTGAACGATTGGATATTCAATACCAAAGATATCTGTCACCCTTGTTTTCATACATCCCCATCTCCTTTTTTATGAACATAATGCTATGTTTATATAAACCTCTGGGAAATCCTGCATTGACTTTTGTTTACCTTATATGTGAAGACTGTTTAAGAACAGGGAGAAAACCCTTTTTGCGCAAAAGGGTTTTCTAGTGGTTTATGAGCTCAATGCTAAGTATTCAGTTCGTACAGCTTCATCTTGGTGGACTTCTTCTGGTGTGCCAGCGAAGACAATTTCACCTTTATTTAAAATGTAAACATGGTCTGCTAATCGTAAGGCCATGGATAAGTTCTGTTCGACCATTAACATTGAAAGACCTTCTTGCTTGAGTCGTTCAATAATTTGGATGACTTCTGAAACCATGAGTGGTGATAACCCTTCCGAAGGTTCATCAAGGAGTAATAATTTCGGGTTTGTCATCAAAGCGCGCCCGATTGAAAGCATTTGCTGCTCTCCTCCACTTAAATTTCCGCCCATTGATTTTGATCGCTCTTTTAGGCGTGGAAATAAATCATAGATTTTTTCTAACGTCCAGTCACTATGCTCACTTGGCCTTGCAGTTACCGTTAGATTTTCCTTTACAGATAAGTTCGGAAAAATCCGCCTGCCTTGAGGGACAATACCTACACCTAGTTTTGAATTTTGATAGCTCGTATTTGTTTGAATTTCTTGTTGATCTAATGTCACTGTACCTGTTCGTGGTGGATTGAACCCGAGAATCGAACGAATCGTCGTTGTTTTCCCCATCCCGTTCTTCCCGAGAAGTACTGACATTTGGCCTTTTTTCACCTCGAGAGACACACCTTGCAAGATATGACTTTCTCCGTAATACGTATGAATGTTATCGACGTTTAACATTAGACCACCTCCTCCTTGCCAAAGTATACTTCCGTCACTCTTGGGTCGTTCTTAATTTGATCTGGGGTTCCCTCTGCGAGTACAACGCCATTGTGGAGGACGATGATGCGATCCGATAAACTAAAGAGGACATCCATGTCATGTTCAATGATTAATAACGTTAAGTCCTTTGGTAGGTCATTTAACAAATTTAAAATATACGAGGTTTCGGCATTGGACATACCGGCTGTCGGCTCATCGAGTAACAAAACTCTTGGCTCAGTTGCGATCCCAAGTAATATCTCAATCTGTCGCTGTTCGCCATATGACAATCGATTGATGACCGTATCACGGCGTTCTTGAAGCTGCCATGTTTCAAGCAAGCGATCGGCTTCGTCATAGATACCCGGAAAACGCTTATTCGTTCGCGGTTTATACCAAACCTTTTCTAACCCTACTTTCTTTTGTAAAACGAGTAAAAGGTTATCTAGTACTGTTAGGTCATTCAGTAAGTTATTTTTCTGGAAAGTTCGTGCCATTCCTTTACGAACGCGCTTATAGTTCGGTAATTTAGTAATGTTCTCACCTTCATAATAGATATCCCCGTTCGTAGGTGGGAATTCACCAGCAATCATATTAAATAAAGTTGTTTTCCCTGCACCATTGGGGCCGATAATACCAATTCTCTCCCCTTTTGAAACAGAAAAGGAAACATCTGTTAAGATCTTTAACCCGCCAAAACTTTTACCAATTTTATCAATATTCAGAAATCCGCCGACGCTCGTTGCATTACCTAGATCCATAGAACACACCACCTTTATTAGTCAATTAATCTTTTTCTACCGTTTTAACGACATTGGGTGAAGGCGTTTGTTTGTGTATGGCTCGCCTTTTTTCCATAAAGCGTTCGTAAATGCTCGTTGCAATTCCAACAATTCCTTTTGGAGCAAAGATCACAAACAGGATAAAGACCGAACCGATAATGAGCATCAAGAGGTCAGTATAAGCACTAACAATCGTTTCAAGACCTACAATAAAGGCTGCGCCCAATACAGGGCCAATCAAGGTACCTGCTCCACCGATTAAAACCATAATCAACACTTGACCAGACATTGTCCAGTACGCTTCACTTGGCGCCACAAACCCATTAAAGTACGAATAGAGACTACCAGCCACACCACCTAATCCACCAGCGATAATAAAGGCTAAATTTTTGTATAGCATCGTGTTATAGCCCATCGCTTTCATTCGTGGTTCGTTTTCTCTGATCCCAACTAAAATTTGACCAAGGGGAGATTTTAAAAATGTTCGTAAGAATAGCCAAACAAGAATAAAGCCAACTAATACAAGGAAATAGATTGACAGGTTACTAGCGAAACTCACGTCACCGATAATTGTCGGGTTGGGAATCCCAGATAAACCATTGGTTCCACCTGTTAAGTTAAATGATTGATGCACGATCGAATAGATCATTTGCGAAAACGCGAGCGTTAACATTAAGAAGTAAAAACCGCTTACCTTTGTACTAAAAAACCCAATAATTGCGGCGACAATAACTGAGATAAGGATAGCTGCGAGTAGCGTTAGAATTAGGTTCGTTGATACACTTTTTGCTACGATTCCTGCGGTGTAGGCACCGACTGCAAAAAAGGCGGCATGCCCTAATGATACTAAACCAGTGTAGCCAACTAGAATATTCAAACTTAAAGCAAAGATAGCAAAGATTAGAATTTCCGTTAAAATACTCACCTGAAAGTTTGATAATAATAGAGGCGCGATACATAACAAACCGATCGTAACGAGAAATACAGTCGTTTTATTTCGTGTCATCCGCTCACCTTCTTCCCTAATAAACCATTTGGCCTAACAATTAAAATAAGAGCCATCAGTGCAAAAATGACGAACAAACTAATTTGCGGAAAGTAAAAGCTACTGAATGCTTCAACTAGCCCAACAAGGATACTAGCGACAAACGTGCCGGCAATCGATCCTAACCCGCCGATAACGAGAACGACAAGGGCTAGAATTAGGATTTCAAATTCCATCCCAGGGAACAATCCTAAGATCGGTGCAGCAACAACACCACCAATTCCAGCTAAGATTCCACCTAAGATAAAGACTGCCGTAAAGACTAGCTTGATATTTATCCCTAAGCCACTGACCATTTCTTTGTCCGTTAAACCAGCTCGAATGATCGCTCCCCAGCGGGTCTTATCTTGTAGCAACCATAATAAAATCGCTAATAGAATCCCAAAACCAATTAATGAAATGCGATACAATGGAAACGTTTGACCAAATAGAGAGACCGAACCTGATAGAACTTCTGGAACATTTAATGATAAAACGTTTGAACCCCAAATCCAATGAGCTAAATCATGAAAAATGTAAGCAAGGCCAAATGTTAACAATACTTGTGATAGATGTCCGAGATGGTAGGTAGGTCGTAACAACACAATCTCTAAAACAAAAGCAATGATTCCAACTAAAATCGGTGCGACTAATAGAGCAACCCAAAAGTTAGGAGCAAATACAGTTGTAATCGTATATGCCATATATGCGGCTAACATATACATCGATCCGTGTGCGAGGTTGAGAACCCCCATAATTCCAAATACTAATGATAATCCACATGTAATGATGAATAATAACAATCCATAAGATAATCCATTAACGATTACCACGCCAAAAATATCCAATGCTTGGTCCCCCCTTACTATGTATTAGAGATTGATAGATAACGCGTCTAGCCTAGAGTGGCTAGACGCTTCCTTTGTTTATTCACCTGGGTCGATAACTTCCTCTACGCTATCAATGACGTAGTTTTCCGTTTGACCATCTTCAATGACTGTCTCGGTAATGTACATGTTTTGGATAATATGATGAGTATCTTGATCAAATCTGATGTGACCACGTGGGCTGTCAATTTCTACTTGTGAAATCGCCTCAACGATTTGATCTGGGTCAGATGTGTCTCCTTCAATACTCTCAAGTGCTTCTACGATAATTCGGGCAGCATCATAGCCTTCTAAAGATTCAATACTTGGACGCTCATCGTATTTCGCCTCATAGGCTTCAACAAAGGCGATATTTTCAGGTGTATCAAGGTTGTAGTCCCAGAAAATTGATACAATCGCACCTTCTGGAGAATCACCTTGAGCAGGACGAACATCTTCTCCTACAAGCCAACCAGCCCCAATGAGTGGGATTTCGTCTTTTAACCCGTACTCGTCATACTGTTGAACGAAGCGAGCAGCATCGCTTCCTGCGAAAAAGGCATATACAGCATCTGCATCAGAGCTATTAATTTGGGTTAAATGTGAAGCGTAGTCATTATTGCCTAATGGCGGGTAGACTTCCCCGATAATTTCTCCGCCTGCTTCTTCAAATGCGGTCATAAATGCAGCGGCTACTTCATGCCCAAATGCATAATCCGCAGCAGCAACGTAAATCTTTTCTCCTACGTTTTCATAAGCCCACTCACCGAGAGAGTGACCAATTTGCCATGAAGAAAATGAAGATCTCCATATGTAGTCACTGCGCATGTCTCTTGTTAAATCATCTCCTCCAGCGTGAGAAACGAGGAAAGGTACTTGATTACTATCAACCTCATCACGAAGGGCATAGGCAACAGCGGTACTCACTGGTCCGGTTAAAATATCAACTTCGTATTGATCGATTAGCCTTCTCGCTCTTCGTAAAGAGTTCTGTGGATCAGCTTCAGTGTCTTCCTTCAGTAAAACAATTTCTTTGCCATTAACCTCCCAGTCTACTTCATCAAAATAAAGCTCCATCCCTTTTGTAAGGTGTTCCCCCAAAGAAGCATATACCCCTGAATATGGGAGAAGTGCACCTACTTTAATGGCATCTTCACTAACTTCATCAGCATCGATTGCATCGTCAGCTTCGTTCGACGATCCTTCACTAGAACAAGCCGCTAAAATCAAACAGAATAGTGCGAACCACAAAACCTTCATTTTACTCTTTCTCAACGATCATCACCTCAACTCGTAATTTCCCCCTCTAAAATGACAACGCTTCCAATAACCCTCAAGACAACCCAGTAAGCTACCACCACCTATAGTTTTTAAAATTTTGAGAATATTACAAATATAAATATAATTATAACTTTTGTTGGAGTGTTTTTCAATATTTTAACGGCCGTTAATATCACATAATTTTACTTTTGTTGCGTCACGTAAAATAACATATACCATTTGCTAAAATTCGAGATATAATGATCCCCAAAGTAACCCACCACCAAAAGCAGTTAGCATAAGTCGATCCCCACGTTCGATTTTATTCTTTTTTAATGCAGTATCAAAAGCTAACGGGATCGTCGCTGCTGAATTATTACCATAGTTTTTAATATTATCGACGACCTTTTCTAATGGCATCTCCAAGTTACGAGCAACAGCGAGCATGATTCGTTGGTTGGCTTGGTGAGGAATAAGCCAATCAATATCTGTAATGTTCGATCCTGTTGTAGCTAGAGTTTGTCGAATGCTATCTGTCATTCCTTGTACTGCTAATTTAAAGATTTTACTTCCATTCATGATGATTTTTTGCTTTTCAAACGTTGGATTTTCTTGATGATCAACATTCGTGACATAAAGATCTTTATAATAGGTTCCATCAGAATGAATGGAGGAATAAATAATTCCTTCACAATCTTGTTGCTCGCTTTTTGAAACAATAAAGGCGCCTGCCCCATCACTAAATAGAATCGCTGTGGAGCGATCATCATAGTCGACAATGCGTGATAATGTATCTGCGCCGACAACGAGAATATTCGCAAACTTACCGCTTTTAATGTATTGCTCGGCAATTTGTAGACTCGAAATAAAACCTACACACGTAGAATGGACATCATAAGCGCCGATATTCGCACACCCTAGCTTCTTTTGCAGTCGGGCAGCGACAGGAGGAAACATATGATCTGGCGTTTCCGTAGCCACGATAATCAAGTCAAGTTCTTCTGGTTGTAAACGTGCGCTTTCTAAGGCATTGATACTCGCATAATAAGCAAGGTCTGATGTCGTTTCATTAGGGCCGACAATGCGCCTCTCAGAGATCCCCGTTCTTTCCATAATCCATTCATCGCTTGTATCCATAATTTTTTCAAGATCAAAGTTCGTTAACCGATTCTCCGGTACATACGAGCCGACCCCACTAATCACTGCTTTCGCATTGGTCAAATCAATCACCTCTTTGTCTAACTAGTCCTTTAAAAAAAAGGAACCCATAAACATGGGTTAGAAAATGTTGTCTCAATTACGAATTTCTTAATTTAAATCTCTGGATTTTACCTGTTGGTGTTTTCGGTAAATCCGATATAAACTCAATAATTCGTGGATATTTATAAGGAGCTAAATGCTCTTTAACATACGCTTTCAGCTCCGCTTTTAATTCGTCTGTCGGAGCAATTCCTTCTTTTAAGACAATAAGAGCTTTCGGTTGCTCTAAATTATTATCATTCTTCACACCAATAACTGCGACTTCTAGCACTTTATCATTCTTGATTAAGCAATTCTCAATTTCAACCGGTGATACCCAAATACCGCCTACCTTCAACATGTCGTCGGAGCGGCCGCAGTACCAATAATAACCGTCTTCATCTTTGTAATACTTATCCCCTGTATAGAGCCACTCACCATTGAATTTCTTTTTCGATTCTGATGAATTGTTCCAATATCCTGATGCAATACTATCTCCTTTAATGATCAAATCACCAATTTCATTATCGGAGACAGGAACAGATTGCTCATTTACAATTTTTACATCATAGCCAGGTACGGCTCTGCCAGAACTTCCTTCTTTAATCGCCCCTTCTTTATTTGATAGATAGATGTGTAAGGCCTCAGTAGAACCAATGCCATCTAAAATATCCAACCCAAAGAGCTCTTTCCACTGCTTGACGAAGGTGTCTGGAAGTGCTTCTCCGGCTGAGACGCAAACTCGGATTGAAGATAAATCATAGGATTTATCGCTTGTTTTAATATGATTAATCATGGCTCCATATAATGTAGGCACGCCAAAGAAGATCGTTGGTTTGTATTTTTCAATGGCGTCAAGTACATTCTCTGGCAGTGGTCGTTCTGGCATCAGGACAGTGGAACCCCCGGCTCCTAATGGGAAGTACATGCCATTACCTAAACCATACGCAAAAAACAACTTTGAAGCTGAGAATGTAATGTCATCCTCCGTCATTTCAATGATGTTTTTCGCATAGTTTTGAAACGCAGATTCCATGTTTTTCTGCAAGTGGATAACGCCTTTTGGGTTGCCTGTACTACCTGAACTATAGAGCCAAAAAGCAGGATCATCTTGTGTTGTTAAGAACGGTGACAAAGTTGTCGATGCTTTGTTTACGAGTTCATGATAGTCGATCACATCCACACCTGTGATGGCGCTTTCAGAAATTACGATAACATCTTTTAAGAAATAGAATCGATCGCGAAGATGTTTAATGTTCTCCCATAATTCTTCGTGAACAACAAGCACTTTTGCTCGGCTATTATTTAAGAAATACTCATAATCTGTTGGCTGCATCATTGAGTTAACTGGAATCGGCACAGCCCCTACCTTAACCGAACCAAAAAATGAAACGATAAACTCTGGAGAGTCATAGCAAAGAAGTAAGATTCGGTTTTCATTTTCGATATTTAAGTTTTTTAAAGCGTTCCCAAACTGATTGACTTTATTTTGCAGTTGCTTATATGTGATTTCTTCGTCTTTATAATAAATCGCAACCTTATCTCCTAATCCTTTATTAATGTTTTCATCAATAAAGTTGAAGGCCGCATTATAATGTCTGCTTATTCCTCTCACATTTAATTCAGTTTTTAACATATTCTCCCCCCGTTTTATAGATGGATGAAAGGCAATATCGATAGGTTATCATCGATATCGCCATCTATTTTTAAAGGTGAACCTTAATCATTACACGCCTTTGAATTCAGGTTGACGCTTATCAATGAATGCACTTAGACCTTCTTGAGCGTCTTGTGAACGGAATAGTAGGTTTTGAAGCTCACCTTCATAACGGATCGCTACGTTCAGTGGCATTTCTTTACCGTTCATGATGGATAGCTTAATATTTGATGTTGCATACGTTGCGCTATTTACAATCTTTCTTGCATATTCAAGCGTTTTCTCACGTGTTTCCTCTTGAGGGAAGACACGGTCTACTAGGCTAATGTCTTTTGCTTCTTGAGGAGATACCGTTTCACCTGTGATGTTTAGGTCTAATGCTTTTGAGTGACCCACTTGACGTGCAAGACGTTGCGTCCCACCTGTACCTGCTAATACCCCAAGGCTCACTTCTGGAAGTCCGATTTGTCCAGCTTGATCACCCATGAAACGTAAGTCACAAGCAAGTGCCATTTCTAATCCGCCACCAACTGTATGTCCTTCAAGACATGCAATCCAAATTTGTGGAGAGCGTGCAATTTTATCTAACGTCTCGTTACAGAATAAGCAGAATTGTGTTTTAAAGCGTGGTTCAGCTGATTTTAAGAAATTGATGTCTGCCCCTACAGAGAAGAACTTCGGAACATCACTCATAAGAATCGCAACTTTGATGTCGTTATCAAAACGGATATCATCAATTGCTGCATTTAAATCTTGATAATACTCCAAATCATAAGAGTTTGTTTTGTTTACATGTAAATGCACTTCTGCAATCCCATTTGCTTTTTTCACCGTAAGCGTTTTCGTATTTAAAGATGCTGTTGTCATAATAAATTCCTCCTAAATGTATAAAAATTTATTCAAATATCAATAATGATACTATTGTAAATATTCCAATAATTTATAAGAGCATCACAACCAGATCCAGTTGTTTAACCCCTTGAACTGGTTGTGACTTTAAGAAAATTTATAAATATGTGTATATTGTTAAATGGTAAAAGTAAAATAGTAACGCTATAAAGGCTCGTTAACGACGTACAGATTTATTTTATAAACCAAACATATTTACTGGCTTGGCACCTGTATATGCGAGTACACTCTTTGTTTCCGTGTAAAGGTCAAGAGTTTCGACACAAAGCTCGCGACCAAACCCTGATTGTTTATAGCCTCCAAATGGAGTACCTGGGAACGCAGAGATTGGATTGTTCACCATGACAATACCTGCTTTTAAACCAGCAGCTATACGATGAGCTTTTCCATGGTCTTTTGTCCAGACGGCTGATCCTAAGCCGAAAATAGAATCATTGGCACGTTGTAGCACTTCTTTCTCATCTTTAAATGTCATCACAACAACCACTGGGCCAAAGACTTCTTCCTGGGCAATTCTCATATCATTGGTGACATTTGTAATAATCGTTGGTAAATACCAATGACCATCTTTAAATTCTTCACCCTCTGGACGTTTCCCTCCATAAACAACTTCTCCGCCTTCTTCAACTGCTAGTTTCACATAATCATCAATGACTTTTTCGTGTCCTTCGGAGATGACTGCCCCAATGTGGGTATTTTTATCAAAAGGATCACCAACACGGAGTTGTTTCGCCTTGCTAACAAACTTATCCATAAACTCATCATAGATATCTTCATGAACAAACAATCTAGACCTTGCCTCACATGACTGCCCTGTATTATAGAAGATACCGAATAATGAACCATCAACAGCTCCATCAATATCACAGTCATCAAAAACAATATTTGGCGATTTTCCACCCAATTCTAGTGTGACACGTTTTAATGTATCTGAAGCCCTAGACATAATGTCTTTTCCTGTTTCGGTTTCCCCGGTAAAGGCCACTTTATCTACGTCTTCATGTTCTGTTAAGTAAGGACCAATTTCTGAGCCACTACCTGTTAGTACATTGACAACCCCCGCAGGTACTCCCGCTTCATGACAAATATCTGCTAGAATGTAAGCGGTAATTGGTGTATGGCTTGCGGGTTTTAAGACCACTGTACAACCAGCAGCTAATGCCGGTGCAATCTTCCATGCAGCCATCATCATTGGGTAGTTCCACGGAATAATTTGAGCACAGACGCCTACAGGTTCTTTTAACGTGTAGTTAAAGAATCCGTTAGGGACAGGATTTGTTTTCCCACCACTAGTTATAGCGACACCTGCATAGAACTCAAAATCTTCAATCGCTTGCATTACTTGCCCTTGAGCAGCAGCAACTGTTTTTCCGCTATTTAACACTTCGATGCGAACAATCTCCTCAAAACGACTTCTCATAATGTCTGCAATTTTATTTAAGAGACGAGCGCGTTTAGCTGCTGTTTGTTTTGGCCATTTACCTGAATCGAAGGCTGTTCTCGCAGCAGAAACTGCTTTATCAACATCTTCTTTTGTTGCTTTTGCGACTTGTGCTAGTACTTCTCCTGTAGCGGGGTTATACGCTTCAAAAAACTCTCCGTTACTACTTTCAACGTGCTCACCATTGATTAATAATTGATACGTATCTTTTAACATCATTCTCCCACCTATACCTTTTCAATAATTGTTGCGACACCTTGACCGACTCCAACACACATTGTGGCTAACCCATATCGACAATCGGTCTTCTTCATTTCATGAACTAAAGTCGTCACGATTCTTGCACCACTACACCCTAATGGGTGACCTAATGCAATCGCTCCGCCATTCACATTCACCTTGTTCGGGTCGATTCCTAATTCTCTAACACTAGCAATAGACTGAGAGGCAAAGGCCTCATTAATTTCAACTAAATCAATATCACCTATTGAGAGTCCTGCTCTTTTTAAAGCTTTTTGTGTCGCCGGGATAGGACCGATCCCCATATAGGACGGATCAACACCAGCTGCCGCTGACGTTACGACTCTTGCTAGAGGCTTTAACTCTAATTGTTCGGCTGTTTCTTCGCTCATCATCAACAATGCACTTGCACCATCGTTAATTCCTGAGGAGTTACCAGCCGTCACTGTACCGCCTTCTTTAAAGGCGGGCGCTAAGGTTGATAGTTTTTCTTGTGTCGTATTGGCTCTGACATGTTCGTCTTGCTCGAACGTGCCCCACTCTTTCTTCCCTGTTTTGACCCCAATTGGCACAATTTCATCTGTAAATTTGCCATTTCTAATCGCTTGATCTGCTTTTTCTTGACTCATACAAGCAAATTCATCTTGCTCTTCTCTTGAAACCTGATACTTTTCTGCCACTAGCTCAGCTGTTTCACCTAGACTAATGGGTGGATAAGCTTCTGCCAGTTTAGGATTAACCAATCTCCAGCCTATGGTTGTATCATGTAATGTTTGATTTCCTCTTGGGCCACCTAATTGTGGTTTCATCATGACATAAGGGGCACGCGTCATATTTTCTGTACCACCAGCGATAAATATATCACCAATTCCCGATTTGATCGCTGCGGTCGCTTGATTAACTGCTTCCAATCCTGATGCACATAGGCGGTTGACAGTCACACCAGGAACTGCTTCAGGTAAACCTGCTAATAACAATCCCATACGTGCCACATTTCGATTGTCTTCACCGGCCTGATTGGTACAACCAAAGAGCACATCTTCAATCAAACCATGATTGATCGGATTTCTTTTTAAAATCTCTTGAATGACATGGGCGGCTAAGTCATCAGCTCGCGTATCTTTTAACGACCCCATATATTTTCCGATGGGTGTTCGTACTGCATCAACAATAACTGCTTCGCTCATCTGACTTTCTCCTTTTCGCCCCTGTTTTGAAAGGAATAAAACCCTTGTCCGGCTGTTTCACCCGTCCAACCAGCAAGCACTAACTTTTTCAACAGCGGAGCGGGACGATACCTTTCTTCACCAAGATCTCGATTTAAGCCAACAAGGATGGCATAAACGTCATCGATCCCTATTTTTTCAGCCCACTCTAATGGCCCTAACGGATAGTTTGTGCCTTGTTTCATCGCGATGTCTATGTCTTTTGCGGAAGCCGTTCCTTCTGCAAGTGCAAAGGCTGATTCATTTACAATCATCGCTAAAATTCTTGGGAAAACAAGTCCAACTCCATCTTCAACTTCTTCCGTTTCTTTGTCTATCCGCGCAAATACTTCTTTAGCGTGGTCAACGCTTGCTGCTTTTGTTTGTAAAGCTGGAGTTATTTCAATTAAATCAATGTCATCAAGGTTGGAAAATGTCGCAAACCCTACCAATCGTTCTTGGGTTTCTAACCAAGAAGCCGCCTCAGTTGCGGTTACTCCTAATACTGTTGTGAGGATCAAAGTGCTTGCAGACACATGACGTTCAACCGATTGTAATTGTTGCTTTTTCTTTTCAATATCTAGATTTGTTGTTTCAATGACAACATCAATATTGCTTTCTAAAGGGGAAGTGCTATCAATCACTTGAACATCCTCAATCTCTGAGAATTTATCAGTTAGTACCTCAGATAAATGGTTGTCGCCTAGAATCATCAGATTAAGACTCATAGCTATAAAATCCCCCTTTGGCCTTTCTACCTAACCGCCCCGATTGAACCATTCGTTCCTGGTAATAATGAGGGCGAAAACGACTTTCATTAAAAAAGCTGCCATGAACGGTCTTCGTTGTTGCGAAGTTCACGTCGATTCCGATTAAGTCTTGCAGTTCAAACGGTCCCATCTTAAACTTCCCAGCTTTTTTCATGATGTTGTCGACTTGCTCAACGGATGCGATTTGATCCTTCATCACTCTGAGTGCTTCGTTGTAATAAGGTCGAGCAACTCGATTGACGATAAAACCAGGTGTATCTTCGCAGATGACTGGGCTTTTATGTAAGGACGTCGCTAGTTCCTTAAGAATGTCGATGGTTTCTTGTGATGTCTGAATACCTTTCACAAGTTCTACCAACGGCATCAAAGGTGCAGGATTAAAAAAGTGCATTCCCGCAACCCGACTAGGGGATTCGACATGGCTTCCAATTTCAGTCACCGATAAGGATGACGTATTTGTCGCAAAAATGGTCTCGGGTGAACAATGCTCTTCTAACTGTTTAAAAATGTCTCGTTTGATCTCGATTTTCTCAGGGGCAGCTTCGATGATAACCTGACATTCATTCAAATCTGCAATCACCGTTGTTGTTCGAATGCTCTCTTTCATCGCCGTACAAGACACATCGGAAATCTTTTGTTTCTCGACCAACCGATCTAAGCGTTTAAATATAATCGTAAGGGATTGGGTAAGGATCTCTTGATTTAAGTCGTAAAGAACCACTTGAAATCCTTGCTGTGCTGATAATTGTGCAATCCCAGCTCCCATCGTCCCCGATCCAATAACTCCAATCGTCGTAATATTCATTTTCTCCTACACCTCTCAACGTGTTCGGTTGACACCTAACAGATCGTTACCTCAAAACGAAAATCCTATTACGTTTTTTAAACTTTCGTCTACAATTGCAAATATACAATATTATAAATTTTCTGTCAATTGGTTTTGTTATGTTTTTTTGACGACCGCATATTATTTACGTTTATAATGTTGTTTATCTGGCTGTAAACTAGGTCATAACATTTTTAAAATAGGTCGGAACTAAAAAGTTATTTGCTCTAAAATAAGCATAGAATTGGCAACGAAATAGCAATCCTATGCTCATAAAAGTTATTTATATTGTTATATAGGGGTTACAAATCAGCGATTAGTTATCCATTAGACACATTCATAGTAATGGATTGGTTCATTTTGATCATTAACAGATTCATCAACATAGTGCTTTGTAAGCTTCCCGTCATTCACTAAGTATTCAAGATGGGCTAACGTTTCAGCCATTGCGAATCGCCATTGATGTGGTGTTAACGTTTTATAGTCAAAGGTTTCCTTAGCTACTTCATAGGCTGTCGACTTTTGAACCGCACCTAGCATGCCGTCTAAACGGGATTGATGATGACGAATTAACTCATCGATACGTGTAGATACGTCTTCAATGATATCGCCATGAGCAGATAATGCGATTCTCACATCTAACTGCCTTACTTTTTCCAAGGAAGATAGATAGTGCACCAAAGGATTTGGATCTGACTCTGGCCACAGACTAATATTCGGCGTGATTTTATCTAAAATATGGTCGCCAACAAGTAATAACTGCTCGTCTTTTTGATAAAAGCATATATGCCCATCACTATGTCCTGGTGTATGAATGACTTCCCAAGTATCTCCATCGATCACTACGTGTGAATCGTTTAATGGTGTTAATATAGGAAGCGGACGAACGTGTTTTTGAAGGTCATCCATATGTTTGACAATATCTTTTGATAATTGGTTCGGAACACCGTTGGCTAGTGACATATTACCTACTTTTATGGATTGCGTACTATCCTCTTCCCAAACCCTCTTAAACATCGCGATATCGATTAGATGCATATAAATGGGCGCCCCTGTTAACTCTTGCATCCATCCGGCAAGGCCCGAGTGATCGGGGTGAAAATGGGTTAAATAAATCGTTTTAATTTGTGTTGGCGTAAGGTCTAACTCATGAAAAATATCATTCCAAGCTTCTTTGGCTTTCGGATAATTAAAACCAACATCAAGAAGGACAGCCTCGTTTCCCGATCGAAAGAGGTAACAATACACATACTTCATTGGAAATGGAACAGGAATACCGATTCGATATAACCCTTTCCTAATCTCTTGAATGTTCAAAGGCTCTCACCCCTTATGCGTTTTTCCATTGAGGTTTTCTTTTTTCTAAGAATGAATGTAATCCTTCTTGTGCATCTTCTGTATCAATTAAATCATTTAAATAAATTTGCTCGACCTTTCCTAATGAGGCTGCAAATGTTGTGGCCATCGCTTCACGTACGGCTTGTCGAGTCACTTGTAGAGCCAATGGACTTTTACTTCGTAGGTTTGCTAGTAACTCCTCTAGTTCTCCCTCTAGCTCGTCTCTGTTTTTCACTTGATTAATAAGCCCACATGCTTGAGCTTCTTGAGCGGTTATTGTTTTACCCGTTAACAACAACTCCATGGTCTTGTTGACCCCTGTTAACCATGGGAAGACGACAACCGAGACAGGTGGAAATAAACCAAGATTAATTTCTGGTTGCCCAAACTTGGCTTCTTCTGCCGCTATGGAAATATCACAGAATGTCGCGATTTCACATCCTCCTCCGAGTGCTGCGCCTTCAACGACAGCGATGGTCGGACATGGAACTTTTAGGAGAAGATGAAACATTTTATGGAAGACATGGATCATTGGCTCCGCTTTATCACCGAGATGATCTTCCACCGCAACACCTGCTGAAAACGCTTTTCCTTCCCCACGAATCACTAGCCCATTTAATCCAGGTTGATCGCAGATATCCTTTAATACATCAACAATCTCCTCCATCATCTCCATGTTTAACACATTTAATGGTGGTCGATTGAGTGTTAAAAATCCAATGTTCTCCTCAACAGCAAAGCTAATATTTTGATACGTTTTCATAATTCTTTTCCCTCCATTGGTTATCTATAAAAGTTGTTTATCTAGAGATCCTTGAAGCCGCTCTTTTGTTTCTTGCATTTCATGTACCATTTGTTGAATGACATCCTCAACACCTTCAATTGAACCGATTAGTCCGACGGATTGGCCAGCATGAACCCAACCATCATCCAACTTTCCTTCTAACGCAGCGATTTTATTTTTAAATCCACTAATATATGGGTAGAGCTCTCCAGGAGTGAGGTTTCCTTTTTCAACTTCAGCTACTTGTTGAACATACTCATTTTTGATCACGCGATTGGCCCCACCGACGCTCCGCTCAATGACAGTCGTTGATTGATCATTCGCTTCAACTAAAAGCTTTTTATAATCCTCGTGCGCTTGGCATTCTTTCGTCGCAATAAATCTTGTGCCTAGTTGTACACCTTCAGCTCCTAGTGCCATCGCAGCCACCATCCCTGATCCATCTGAAATCCCACCAGCTGCGACAACAGGTACATTGACTGCCTTTATCACCTGTGGAACTAAACTGAATAAGGTTAGCTCATAAGGACTATTTCTGCCACCGGCCTCAAATCCCTCACATACAATGATGTCTGCTCCAGCTTTTTCGGCATTGATGGCATGTTTCACCGTCCCAACAATGACGATCACTTTCAGCCCTAGTTCTTTAAAAAATGGAATAAACGGCCGCGGGTCCCCAGAACCTAAGCTAACAGCATGAAGGTGTTCCTTATTCTCTTTAATAATCTCGAAGTATTCATTGTAGTGGGAGAAATAGCCACTAATCGGGATGTTTACGCCAAATGGCTTTTTTGTTTTTGTTGCAGCAATGTTTATTTGTTCTCTAAAATTATCGGGATTTCGTCCTGACACTGCGACTTGTCCAAATCCACCAGCATTTGAAACAGCTGCTGCTAATTCTCCATTACCGACATAGGCCATCCCGCCTTCAATAATCGGGTACCGAACACCTAATAGGTCAGAAACTCGATTCATTATCATAGCATTCACCTCACTGTCTTAGTTTTCCTCGAAGCCACTTTTATCCGAATACATCTAGTTACTCAACACTAATAAACAAATAAAATTAAGAATATTCTGAATTATGATAGTGCACGTTGTTTAAAATCATTCTTCTCAAAGATTAATGATATTAGAACGCCCCCAACAATCCCCCAAAACGGTGCACCGATATTTAAGAAGGTCACACCTGACATGGTGATCATAAACGCAAACAGAGCGCCCATTTTGTAACGATTTGCGAAGCTCATTTCTAGACTTTTCTTTAAGACGCTGAGTAAGGCTAATCCGGCTAATAACTGAATAATTGAAATTGGAATCATATTGATGACAGCTACCGCTACGGATGCAAATAATCCAAAAATGATCCACATCACGCCCATAATCACACCTGACTTATAACGGTTTTCTTTTGCTCCTGAGGAATCATCAGCGATAATGGCTGTCATTGGCCCTGCAATACAGGCAGAATGAGCACCAAAAAAACCATTAATGATCGAACCAATACCACTCCAATTGGTCATGCCATTGATGGGTGGCGTGTAATCTAAACTTTTTAAAACCCCAATGCCTTGTGAATTTTGGATCGCAATCACTGTTAAGGCGAGCGGAATCACTAATTCTCCGATAGCCTGAAGATTAAATGTAGGCAAAAAGAATTGGGGTTGAGAGATATGTACCGAAACATCATGGAGTGGAAACGGCTCAACTAACCATACGAGAATACCCGCTACGATCATCGAAGCTAATATAGGTGGGAGACGCTTGGCTAATGTACTAAAATAAGAAATAACTAAAAATACGATAAATGCTATCCCGTTTATTATTGGTTCAGATGAAATGGATAGAAAGATATCAATTCCAAAGGGGAGTAAAACTCCAGACACCATCCCCATCATAATCGGTGTTGGTAGTCGTTCCATCACCTTATGAATCACGCCAGATAAGCCTAGTATCAATATGAAGATTCCCGTAACTAAGTAGGCACCGACCACATCTGAAAAAGAATGGTTCATTAAAGAGGTACCCACAAGGACAGCCCCAGGAATAGAAAAGGCCGCAGCGATTGGTTGACGATAATAGATTGATAAAATAACTGTCAGGAATCCGCCGACCACATAAATAGAGAAAATCCATGATGTTGTAATCTCACTACTTAAATTCCCCATTTCCGCTGACTGCATGACTAATAGTAAAGGTCCTGTGACACCAAAGAGCCATGCGATCCCGCCATTTGCAAATAGCGGTAGGTATACATTTGTCTGTTCATTTTCTTCTACTTTCGTTTGTATAATCGTCTCTCCTTTCACTGGTATTAATAGATAGCAACAAAAGGATTTAACGCTTTTTCTCGATCTGGTTGAACCTCTTTATCAGGAGCAGCTTCAAATAAAGATTCAAAAAAGCGAACGGATGGCTCTGATAACAGTTGATGAATATTATAAAACAATTCAGAAGCTTTGGTTCCCGACCAATTATCTGGTAAAAGTTGACTTGGGAAACTTGGATCTTTAAATAAGAATTTACGGTATTCATGGACAAGCTCTGTCCGTTTGACAAAACACTCTTCATCGGTTAATTCATTATTTAATCCCTTTTCACGTAACTCTTCAAATATAGGTCGGTATTTGTCAATAAAAGAATCGTACTCCCGGGCAATACTATCTAAATCCCATCCTTTACTGATGATATCTTCATTATCATGTGTAAGAATAGAACAAGACGTAAACAGTGTCGTATATTCCTGTAGACCATATGTTTGAATCATTTCAAGCACTTGGTTTTCGACTGGGTTTGGACTAATCCATGTGCTATTAGCAATCATCCCCAGGCCAGTCCAGTTCAACTCTGTTCGGATTTGGTTTCGTAATTCACGCTTCTCCTCTGGAATCGAATACGTTAAGATTCTCCAATAGCCATCCCAATAATGGTTCTTAATCGAATAAACCCTTTTAACCCCATCTTCCACTCGTCGATTTCCAATCTCAGTAACCGTATAATAGCTTTTATTTCCGATCTTCCTTACTTGTAATAGATCTTTTTGCACCATACGAAAAATGGCGCCTCGAACAGAAGATTCAGAGATACCGAACTTACTCATTAACTGAATTAAGCTTCCAACCCAAATTTCTCCTCCATAATATTGAATATATTCCCCATAAAGTGTGTACATCAGTGACCTAGGCTTCAACAGTCTTCACTCCAAACTAAGTTCATTTCTATCACTGATATAAACGTAGATGAATTTTCAATGTTTTGCAATTGTTTTCTTATAAAAGTTATTAAATTGAAATTTCAGGAGGAACTAGGCGCTTAACCAAGGATTTTTGCTACTTATATTCTGTATATCTTCATTTAAAATACTAATCACATCTTCTGGGATCGGCACGGCCTTAATGTCGTTATCCTGTTGTTTCACCCATCCTCTTAATTCATGACCGACACCTGTTCTAGTATCGCCCTTAAAGATTTGATGGGATAACTTAATGGTTTTATTATTGATTTCTTCCACAGATGTTTTGATCGTAATGATATCATCATATAATAATGGATTTTCAAATGTACAATGAACATCAAGTAGTGGCAAAATGATTCCGTGCTTTTCTTCTAAATCTAACGGAGATAGCTCACAGCTTCTAAAAAATTGGTGGCCCGCGATATCAAACCATTTAAAGTAATTTGGATAGTATACGATCCCCGCTTTGTCTGTATCGCCCCAGTTCACTCGTAGTTGAAATTCATTGCTTCTCACTACTTTTCCCCCTCTCCTATCTGCTTCATTTTTTGCAGCTGTAACTAGTAGAAAGGGCGATACCAGTTGTTGACCGATATCGCCATTCTTTTAAGTATGAACCTTAACGAATTACACGCCTTTGAATTCAGGTTGACGCTTATCAATGAATGCACTTAGACCTTCTTGAGCGTCTTGTGAACGGAATAATAAGTTTTGAAGTTCACCTTCATAGCGGATCGCTACGTTTAATGGCATTTCTTTACCGTTCATGATCGATAGCTTAATATTTGATGTTGCATACGTTGCGCTATTTACAATCTTTCTTGCATATTCAAGCGTTTTCTCACGTGTTTCCTCTTGAGGGAAGACACGGTCTACAAGGTTGATATCTTTTGCTTCTTGAGGAGATACCGTTTCACCTGTGATGTTTAGGTCTAATGCTTTTGAATGACCCACTTGACGTGCAAGACGTTGTGTACCACCTGTACCTGCTAGTACCCCAAGGCTTACTTCTGGAAGTCCGATTTGTCCAGCTTGATCACCCATGAAGCGTAGGTCACAAGCAAGTGCCATTTCTAATCCGCCACCAACTGTATGTCCTTCAAGACATGCAATCCAAATTTGTGGAGAGCGTGCAATCTTATCTAACGTCTCATTACAGAATAAGCAGAATTGTGTTTTAAAGCGTGGTTCAGCTGATTTTAAGAAATTGATGTCTGCCCCTACAGAGAAGAATTTTGGAACATCACTCATAAGAATCGCAACTTTGATGTCGTTATCAAAACGGATATCATCAATCGCTGCATTTAAATCTTGATAATACTCCAAATCATAAGAGTTTGTTTTGTTTACATGTAAATGCACTTCTGCGATCCCATTTGCTTTTTTCACCGTAAGCGTTTTCGTATTTAAAGATGCTGTTGTCATATTAAATTCCTCCTAATAATTTGTATTATGGTTTTTTTTCTTTCGTCTGTTATACATAATATACATAATGTTCTAAAAATTTTCAAATATCCAAATAAGGGGATTATCTGAGGTTAACACCCTTATACCTTTGTTTTTCTTCCATTATCTTTGTTTTTCATATTAATAACTTTTTTTTGTTGTTAACTATCTCGTCATCATGAAAAAAGGGATTATATATAAGAAGCTACCGATCCCGAACACTGGATATTTTTTTATTTAAGTGAGTGTTTAAAAAGGAAAAAATACCCCTTTTTGAACAGACTCTTTAACAAAATAGACACCTATTTTCTTGTTTAGATAGCAAATCTAATTTCTCTAGTAAGATTTACGCTCTACCTCCATATAAGAAGAAAGACGGTTTAAATGAAAAAAAGGGACCCCAGTTTTCTTAAGTCATAGTCTTTATCCAAAAAAGGATAAGCCTAAATCTAATATTTTCACTTGACAGAATATTTGAACTACTTTATATTATGTTATACAGACGGACATATAAAAAACATAATAAAATTCATATAAATGAGGTGTAATGTTATGAACAGGGAAGAATTATTAGAAAAAATTGACAAGGGATTTATTTTAGAAGGAAAAGAAGATATGAATGATGAGTATTTTCAGGCACTAAAACAGACGTTAACGATCGTAGCTGACACTGAATTATTAAGTGTTCCTCCACTGTTAACGGTCTATGAAGAAGCGCCAAGCCTAAACTTGAAGATTACAGCACTTGCCGTCATGCAAGACGAAATTGGTCATGCTCATATTGCTTGGCGTTTATTACAAGACCTAGGGGAAGATGTTCAAAGCTTAATGTTTGGACGTGAGCCAAACCGTTGGAAAAATCCATATGCATTTGATTTCAAACTTGATAACTGGGTTGAACTAGGTGTCTTTAATGCATTTTTTGACCGTGCAGGCTATACCCTTCTTGGTGATGCATACCAACACACAACATACGGACCTTGGAAACGAGCACTTGTAAAAGTAGATAAGGAAGAACTATTCCACCTTCGTAATGGTGAAGTGATTATGAGAAATGCGATGAAGAAACCTGAAACTGCTAAACAAGTTCAAGAAGCGGTTGATTGGATGTTCCTAATGGCTCTTGAATTCTTCGGTGTTGCAGATGGAATGAAGAGTCGGTCAGCGCAATTAGACTATAGTTTAAAAGGAAAAACAAATGATGAACTGCGTCAAGTCTGGTTATCAACTGCCGTACCATTCTGTGAAAAGATCGGCGTCAAAGTGCCAGCGCATTATGATGAAGAACAAGAAAAGTATGTGTTAGAAGTACCATTCCCATGTGAATTTGATGTTGAGAACAAGAAATGGAACTTTGATAAACCAGATACTTGGGAGGGCGTAATCAAACGATTTAAAGCACGCGGCCCGCAAAACAAAGAGTTTGTTGAACGAGTTAGAAAGGGACATTTAGAGCTAGAAAATCTAAGGAAGGAAGTGGTTTAGGATGACAGAAACAGCAACAAGACCAGAAGAAAGATATTGGAAAGCGCTTACTGAAGTGATGGATCCAGAATTCCCAGTTAGTGTCGTCGATATGGGTCTGATTTACGATATTAAAGCAAATGAGGGAACTGTTGATATCAAAATGACCTACACTGCTTCCTCTTGTGCATGTATGGAATGGATTGAAAGCGATATCGAAAACCGCATTTTAGAAGAAGATGATGTTCAAAGCGTCAATATTAATGTCGTTTGGGAGCCGGCTTGGACTGTTGACCGTTTAAGTGATAAAGCAAAAGAACAGCTGAAACATTGGGGGGTAAGCACGAAATGATAAATCAAAAGTCTGAATATTACGTATTTACAAGAATTAAACGAGGGGATGACCTTTTATTCATCGGATCTGTCGACGCTGACTCAGACAATTTAGCAAAAGTGTATGCCAACTATACCTATGACGAAGAAGATTGGTTTGAAATGTTCGTTGTCAAAAAAGACGATTTCTTACAAGTGAAACTATCAGATGGGGTTATGAACTATCAATCTCGCGTAAAAGGAGCTGAAGTGGTATGAGTAACAGCGCATTAATTCAATTGGTTGAAACAATCGCAGATAATAAATATGTTTTAGGGGATCGCTTAGTTGAGGTTGGCTTTAGTGGTCCGGACGTTGAGTCTACACTTGCCTCAGTCGCAATGGCACAAGGTGAATTAGGTCATGCACGCTTATTATACAATTGGGGATTTACTTTAAACGGAATTAAAGGGAAAAAGCCAGAAATCACAAATGAAACAGGAAAATCATTTAGTGAAGTTCGAGCGATTGATGGCTGGGTTAAATTAATTGCCAATTTATATACCGTAAACGTGGCTATGGATGTAGTGATGGAAGCGATGATGGATTCAGGCGATGCGGACATCGCAGCGAATATTAACAAATTATATTTAGAGCATAAAGAGCATTGTGTCTTCTCTGAAGGATGGGCACTAAAATTAATCAATGATGAAGGTGGTGTACCAAAGAAATTTAAAGAAGACTTAAACCAAGCTCTTCCTGAAGTCGAACAGTGGATCAAAGACGTAGAATCAAACAGTGAGTTAAGCAACTTTGTTGTCCAAAACAACCTTGTTAAAAGGTTTCAAGAAACAATTGAACAAGTAAAAGGTGAAGGAGCGGTTACGAATGTCGGCTAAAACTGAAGCACCCTTCTGTTCCTTCTGTGAATCAGAAAATGTGAGAATCATGGCCCCATTTGGAACTGCACAGCTCGTCAGACAGTTTTATTGTAACGATTGCAAAAGCGTTTTTGAATACATCCGCTGGAGAGATGAAGGCCAAAATGAACACCGTGATCACTCAAAGAAACTAATTAGAAATGTATAAATCGATAATAATAAAGGTGACTCAAGGTATTTTGACGAATGCTTTGAGTCATTTTTTCTCTTTTACTTTTCTTTAATGGTTATCAATTTTAAAATAATGCTATCAATAACAATATTAATATATTGAGTTAATCCACACAAAAAAGAATGGTTAACACTGAACCATCCCCTTTTTAATAATTATTTTCTAACTGAATACATTCTTCGAGCGTTGGTTATTTTACAGCTTCACTCACATTTAATAGCTGCTTTAACGTACGCCAATTTTCAGGTGTCCATCGTCCTCCACCAACGACAACTGCTTCATCGATCTCTACAACTGGAGCTTTTCGAACATTGTACCTTTCTTCAATTATATCTCGCAAATGATCATCTTTTTTCATGTCCTTGTTTTCATATTGAATATTATTCTCTTCAAAGAAATCTTTTAACTCTGTACACAATTGGCATGTATAAGAACTCCATAACACTACTTTTCGATCCATACACTTAACACCCCTCAGTATATTTGGTATACTGTATACAATACACTAAATAGTGCGAATTTTCAACCAACTAGGTTCGGGTTATCGTGTCACATACAACCATTTTAAGCTAAAGAGCGAAACAGCTAATGAGAAGCCTACTCCGATTAACAACCCTTTTTCAACGCCAAACGTTAATGTAGCTATGAATGTCATAACAAGGGACCATCCTTCTGTTTTATTCGCAGAAAACAATTCAACTGCTTTTCGAACATCAATGAGATTATAGATAGAGACGATAATAATCGCTGCTAAAACGGCATCTGGTAAGTAGTAAAATAATTGAGTTAAATATAGTAGTGTTAGGATCATGATAATTACTGTAACGATAGATGCGAACTTTGTTTTTCCACCTGATTGGTAGTTTACAGCCGTCCTTGAAAACGCCCCTGCTACAGGGAAAGATGAAAATAAAGAACCGATAAAATTAGCAAAACCAAGACCTGCCAGTTCTTGATTTGTATCTAGGGTATAGTTTTCCTTATTTGCAATATATTTTGCAATCGTGATCGATTCGACATATCCAATGAGCGCAATTGTTATTGCAGTAGGTAATAACGAAAGGATGACATCAACATTTAACATAGGGGCAGTAATCATAGGAAAGCCACTAGGAACATCTTTGATTATACTTACTCCTTTATGGTGCAATTGAAAGAACGAAACAATCAACATACTTCCTGCAACAACAAAAAGGGGGCCGGGTATTTTCGGAAAGTTCTTTTTTAAGGTAATAAGAATAGCAATACTCCCAATACCAATTGCTGTTGTGATTACATGAGCCTCTGGTAATTTACGTAGAAACTCTAAAAATAATTGAAGAGCAGTCCCTCCGTTATCCATATTGATTTGTATTAAGTTCTCAAGTTGATTCATACCAATAATGATCGCTGCTGCAGAAGTAAAACCACTGATTACACTATGTGGAATAAATTTCACTAAAGTTCCGGCACCTATAATAGCTAAAAGAATTTGAATCGTCCCCACTAAAAACGTCAATATAATTACTAATGAAAAAAAATGTTCAGATCCAGGTGGTACTAGGGTCGATACCCCAGAGAACGTCAATAAAGCGACGATTGAAACGGGGCCTACAGATAAATGGCGGGATGAACCTAGAAGAGCATAGATGAGCAATGGTATTGTTGCTGTATATAAGCCAATAATTGGGGGTAATCCTGCTAACATCGCATAAGCGAGCCCTTGAGGGATTAACATGATAGCGACAGTAATCCCTGCGGTTATGTCACCTTTTAAATAGCTTTTTCGATAGTTTAGATTCCAAATAAGTGGATCAGATTCCTTTAAGCTCATAAAAGCAAAAATCCTCCTATTCATGTGCAAATTTTCTATCTTAACTTTTGGAAAAATTCTACTTATATTGATACAATATGAACATTACTGAAATCATATTGGCATTTTGTATACAATAGAAGCTATGAATATATATATATGACTACTATATTTTTAATTGGTTGGTGACATTATGTTAAAGTATCTTTTTGCTATTGCAATATGTATGTACCTCGTCTCTAATATATTTCAACATCAAGGGATTCAATTGGTTGTTTCCACAGTATCCTTATTTGCAGTTCTTTCAACATTATTTTTTGTTAGTAGGTTTGTGCTCATCTTTGGAATAAGCTTCTTGAGTTTGGGAGTCGTGATGCTTGTTATGAGTGGGACAAGTTTCGTTCAATACTTGCTTTCATTCGGTCCGATGTTAAACTTACTGAGTTTATTTGCATTAGTTCCGATATTAGCTCTACCGATTAAATTAGGAAACTACGCTCAAGAGGTTCAACACATCATTAAAGAAAAAGTTCAGCATACAGGTCATCTATATATGGTTTCGTCAGGAATTTCATACTTCCTTAGCTCTTTTATGAATTTAGCTGCGTTACCGATGACTTATTATTCAATTCGTCCTTCGATGGATCTGTTTATCATTAAACATAAAGAGCGCTTTTTGAGCAGATCCATTACACATGGATTTTCAATGCCTTTGTTATGGACACCCGTTACACCAATCGTTGGTATTGTAATTGAAATGACCGGGGTTAGTTGGGGAGGAATGCTACCAATCCTTATCCCCTTAAGCATTCTAGGATTGCTCCTAGATTGGCTTACAGGGTATTTTCTCTCAAAGAGAAAGGATTTAACACAGCACCGGGAGCTTGATCAAGCACAACAAGAAATGGCTGCATCAACTGAAGGTGCTACCCAACCTGCAAGACCGAAGAAATTAATTCATATTATCGCTGCTATTTTACTTTTAAATGTGGTTATCACATTCTCTGAGGTGTTTTTTGAATTCAGCTTTCTTTTTCTTGTGACGTTGCTTGTGATTCCTTTTTCATTTCTATGGTCGATGTTTATTAAAAAAGGAAAACAGTTTCTATATGGATTAAAGGATCATTTTAATACCCATTTATTAAAAATGAAGGACCAATTTTTCATCTTCCTATCAGCAGGTTTTTTCATTTCAGCAGTAAACCTATCAGGGGTGGATCAGACAGTAAATACCTGGATTATACATGTCGTCGATATCACTGGGATAAAATTATTTTTAGTTCTTCTTCCATTTATCCCACTCCTTTTAGCGTTTATTGGGTTACATCCTGCTGTTGCATTAGCGCTGATCGCAGAAGCTCTAGATCCATCGGTTCTTAACATTTCACCACAAATACTTACTGTAGCGATGCTAGGTGGCGCTGTACCTGCTTTTCTAATGGGGCCATATAATGCAACTTTAGGAATCATGTCGAACATTATTAATGAAAGTCCATATAAAATATCAAACTGGAATTTCGTATTTACAGGCTCATATCTTTTATTATTAACGGTGTTTATCTTAACCTTGCAATATATTCTATAAAGCAATAGCCAACAGAAAAGAGGTAGTCTCTGTTGGCTATTGCTCTTTATAATCTAATACAAAAACCGAGTATGATCGAAATTCATACTCGGTTTTACACTTTCCTTTTAAAATATAGTATGATAAGAATTAAACAACTGGAGGTCTACAAACAACCGCTTCGTGCCCATCATTATTTTGATAATGCGTTAACCATGTACATTCTTTACACTGGGAGACACAAACCTTTCCGTGAAGTCCACATCTAACCGTTTCATCCGACACAGGCTCTATTCTCTCTTCAAATAAATGCTCCCACCAGTTTAATTGTTTAGGTATTTTGTTAAACATAGCCTTCAACTTCTTTCTATCGTTATGATCTTCTCTCTAATGGTTTATTGTATACCAAAAAGCTGTTTAAAAAAAGGCCTTGTAATAAGGAAGTTTTTAATCTCTAAAAAGTTCTTTATGATTTTCTTTGATTTTTAAAAGTGTGCCCTCTAATGAATCATCTTCAAGTGTATAATCTCTTATACTTTGAAACGAATATCCTGTACTACGATCCCCTCTTAGTACCTGTAATAACTCACTAGTTTCAAAGCGCCCCTGCTTAATACCGATTTTTTTTACCTCAACATGATTATTAATAAACTTTTCATAGACAACACAGTACCCAGGTTTTATCTCCTCAGATAAAACTTCCTTCATTTCAACAAGTTGCTCGACAATCACCTTTTTTCACTTCCTATCAATTAAATTAGTATTAAGATTTCACAGGTTGTACTTTTCGTTTTTGAACTTGTTTTGTCATATCTTTATCCCATGAAATTGTAATATCCCCTTCGTTAATGAATGTTTGACAAGCAAGACGATAACCTTTATTTAAAATATCCTCTCCGAGCTTTTTGATTTCTGCAGGCTTTCGTTTATCTAAGTTTTCGCTTCCTTCTTCAATATTGACTAAACAAGTTCCACAGTATCCTCCGCCACAACGGTTTGGTACTTCCCCGTCATATCGCAAAGAGTTTCGCAAAATATTTGATCCGTCTTCTACTTCAATTGTTCTATCCGTGTTTTTTATGTGAATATTCGCCATTCTTAATTCCTCCTTTTTGATCATTAAAAAGTCTTAATATTGTGCTATGACATGCTCCACAGCAATTTTCACAGTAATATTTTTTATGGATTTCGCTGTAAAACACTCCTCAAATTTATATTGTATACAATATACCATATCGATAATATTCTGACAATACCAAAGTGAAAAGTTTCTCAAAGTAGCGCTGTATTCGTTATTTGTGAATTATTTGACAATGATTGAGTAATAAGGTTATATTATTTGGTATACAATATACAACTTAGGTGGTGTTTTTAATGTTGAAAATTGGAATGATAGGGTTTGGAACCATCGGTCAACAATTACTAGATTTAATCGAAGATAAAAAGCTAGTAAACACAAAAGTAGAATCGATCCTTGTACGGAACATAGAAAAAGTTCACAACCAATTAGGTAATAATCGGATCAATGTTACGGACGATCCTGAATACTTTTTTTCTCAAGATTTAGATTTTATTGTTGAAGCGGCGGGACATGAAGCTGTACGACAATATGGTAAGACAGCTCTTGTACACGGTAGTAATCTAATACTTGTTTCGGTAGGTTCACTTGCTGATGACTCTTTTTTAAATGAAATAAAAGAAGCTGCAGAAAAAGTTCAAAAGCAAATCATTATTCCTTCAGCAGCAATTGGTGGGCTTGATCGAGTAGCATCTGGTTCGATCGGTGACATTGATCAAGTGAAACAAATAACTCGAAAACAGCCGAAAGCTTGGTATGGAACAAAGGTTGAGAAAGAATTTGATTTAGAATCAATTAAAGAGCCAACATGCATCTTCAAAGGTAAGGCCCGTGAATCAGCAGAGATCTTTCCTGAAAACGTAAATGTATCAGCAGCCTTAAGTTTAGCTGGCATTGGGTTCGATCGAACAGAAGTTGAAGTCTATATCGACCCAAGTATTGATCGAAATACCCATGAGGTCTTCATTTCAGGACATTTTGGACAAACAAAGATTGAAATTCAAAATACACCGTCACCAGACAACCCTAAAACAGGATATATTGTAGCCATGAGTATCGCGAAAGTGTTAAATAGCTACACAAACCCAGTTGTCCTTGGTGTTTAATTCCCATACAATGCTAGAAAGCACACCTTTCATATGATTGGTGTGCTTTTTCATGTCAAAACGCCTCATGAAACTAAGGCGTTTTGACAATGGTCTAAGTGACTAGTCCTGAAAGACAAAGGGCCCCATAGCATAAAGAACCTAGAATCACAAATGCCGGATGTACTTTGAATTTTTCTAACGCTAAGTAACTTACAACTGTTAGTAGGACTAATTGAAAAAGGCCACTTTGTTCAAACGTCGTTAAAAAGAATTGATATGCAAGTACAGCTAATAGAATAGCAATTACTGGCTGAACAGATCTTGTCATAAACTTAACTTGTAAGGCACTTTTAAATTTATTGGCAAACTTAAAAAGGATAATGACTGCAATCGCTGATGGAGCAACCGTGGCGATTAAAGCTAATACAGCACCAAACACGCCACCAATCTCATAGCCAATGAATCCCCCCATCTTTGTAGCGATCGGACCAGGAAGAGCATTTGCAATTGCAAGTAAATCAGCGAACTCCTGTAAACTCATCCACTCATATTGATCCACAACTTCATTTTGAATAAGTGGGATCGTTGAAGGACCACCACCATAACCTAGTAAATTCGCTATAAAAAATGCCCAAAAGATTTCAATGTAAATCATGACCCAACATCCTTCCTTTGTTCCTCAGTTTCCTGTCGACCTTTCTTTCGGTTGAGGTACGTAGCATAGGCAAAAGCTGAGGTTAAAAAAATAACAATCACAATTCCAGGATGAATGACTAATAATTCTAATAAAATTAAGCAAAGAAGTGCTGTTGCTAGCATCCCCTTTGTTCCAAGACCATTAGATGCCTTTTTTAAGAAACTAAAAGCCATAACAGCAAGCATAACAGCCACAACTGGTGTAACGGCCTGAACCATCCCGCTAACAATCGCCGAATCTCGGAAGGAATAAAGAAAACTTAATAAACCTATCATAGCAACGATCGACGGTAAGATATGGGCTAGTATGGCAACAAAAGCCCCCATTGATCCTTTTACCTTATATCCAATGTACGCCGACATTTTCGTAGCAATCGGACCAGGTAAAGTGTTTGCTAGCGCTAACGTGTCACCAAACTCCTCACTTGTCATCCAATTGTATTTTTTTACTGCTTCATGCTCAATTAAAGGGATCACTGACGGTCCGCCCCCGTATCCTAATACCCCTGATCTCGCCAATCCAATTGTGAGTTGTAAGTATACATTCAACACACTCACCTTCTTTCAATGTTTGTATTTTTCCATTTAAAACTTCATTTTAAAAATGCGTCACAACGTCCTGTACTTTTAGAACGTCATGACGCCAATCATTTTATACAATAAGGGAGAGATAATTTATAGGAAACTAAATAGTAGACTTATAATTTAATATCGGCATCTGTCACAACACTATGTCCTTGCTCTTTCAAGTGTTGTTCAAGTGCCTGTAGTGCAGCTGTGCCCACAGCAGTATCTTGCTCACCATTTCCACCACTTACACCAACACCACCAACAACCTCACCATCCACAACAATTGGAAATCCACCTACAAAAATCGCAAACTTTCCTGGAATCATATGTTGAATACCGAAAGCTTCATTTCCTGGTAGTGCAGGACCATTTGGTTCTTTATTAAAAAGATGTGTTGACCTTTTATGTCCTGCTGCTGTAAATCCTTTCGCGATTGCAATTTCTGGTCCCGTCACCCGAGAATTATTCATTCGATCAAGAGCGATTACATAACCGCCTTCATCAACAATGGCAACTGTCTCTAAGACATTAATTTCTTCTGCCTTTTGTTTAGCGGCTTCAATCATGATATGTGCTTCTTCTAACGTTAGCTTTAATGCTTGTTTCATAGTAAAGATTCCTCCTTTATTAGTAACCGACATAAACTGTTTTAATTTGTGTGAAAAATTCTAATCCAACTCTTCCTGATTCACGGAATGTCGATGTACTCGATTTCTTTAAGCCACCAAATGGAGCATTAATTAAGTTACCCGTTGTTGTACGATTTACTTTTACTGTTCCTGCTTCAATATCTTGTGTGAACTTTTTCGCTAGTTTTATATCATTCGTTACAATTGATGCCGCTAATCCGTATTCAACATCATTAGCAACCTTAATGGCTTCTTCGTAATTATCTACTGCAATGATTGCAATGACAGGGCCGAAGATTTCTTCTTGAGCAATACGCATGTCTGGTTTCACATCCGTAAAGATCGCTGGCTCTACGAAATAGCCCTGATCGTACTTAGGGCCTTCTAAACGATTACCACCATAAACGAGGTTCGCCCCTTCTTTTTTACCAATATCAACATAGTTTAGTACATTGTTTAGTTGCTTCTCATTGGCTAAGGGACCAACTTTTGTTTCATCAACTAAACCATTATCAATAACGAGCTCTTTTGTCTTTTCAATTAATTTAGCTGTAAATGCTTCTTCTACTGATTTCATCACGATCACTCTACTTGTACCCGTACAAGCTTGCCCCGTAAGTGCAAACCCACCATTGACTGTTAATTGTGCCGCATTATCGATATCAGCATCATCCATTACAATAATCGGATTTTTCCCTCCAAGCTCCATTTGTGTTCTAGTAGTCAAAGAAGCTTTGCTATGGATGCTCTCACCAGCACCAGTAGAACCAGTAAATGTCACCGCTCGAATCGCAGGATGCTTCACTAAAGGGTCCCCAACGTTTGAAGACGATCCGGTTACAAAGTTAATGACGCCTTCTGGTATACCAGCTTCATGAAGAGCTTCTACTAGACGAAGAGCAATTAATGGAGTGTCTGAGGATGGCTTAAATACAACAGTATTTCCTGTCATAAGAGCAGGGGCAATTTTTCTGGCCGGGATTGAAATCGGAAAATTCCATGGAGTAATTACAGAAACCACTCCTAATGGTTCTCTTGCTGTATAAACATCCATGTTTGGGTCGTCATTAGGGAATGTTTCTCCAGTAAAACTTAAACCTTCTACTGCATAATAGCGAAGTGTTTGAGCAGATCTCTTCACTTCACCTTTACCAGCTGAAAGGATTTTCCCCTCTTCTCGAGTGAGTTCTTCCCCATATTGCTCGACACGGCTTTCTAAAATATCAGCTGCTTTATTTAAGATCGCTGCACGCTTTGAAGGAGAGGTACTTGCCCAGCTTGGAAACGCGTCGCTAGCGGCCTTGATCGCTGTTTCAACATCGTCTTTTGTAGATGATTGGAACTTCCCAAGAACATCACTCGTGTCTGCAGGGTTAATACTCTCAAACGTTTCATTGCTTACACTTGAAACCCATTTGCCATTTATATAATTTTCATAGCTTTTTACACTTGTTTGTAACAAATTGAAGCACCCTCTCTACCAGTAGTATGAATAAGGACGGCAGCTTCCAAAATCGGAAACTGCCGATAGTTTTTTATTTATAAATTATGATTGGACAGTTTCTCCGAGGTCATCTTTTAAGTAAGCTTCATATAAACCATTCATATACATACGACGCATCTCTGCACCTCTACGAACAATATCTAAACATTGTTGTTGAAGTTCTGGCGTATCAGCATATTTAAGAACGATTGAATACCCACGCTCACCATGGATTTCATCAGATACAATGTGTAGATCAAAGAATTCAATTTCCTCATCTGTGAATCCATATTTTTCTCGAAGTACTGGCGTTTGTTTTCGATAAATCGCTGGTACTTGTGATTCAAGTCCAACAACAAGTGCTGCTGTTGCAACAACAAAGTTCTCACGAGCTGCAACCGTGTAACACCAGCTTTGTAGACCTAATGTTGTAGCTACCATGTTTTTCGGATCTTCCACACGCTCACGTGTCGTACCACATGTTTCAGCAAATCGGATTAAAAGATCTGTATGGCGGTCACCAGCAATTTCTTCTTCGTACATGTTTTGAAGGATGAAATCTTTAGCATCTGAATACTCTTCTGGTGTGTTGTGGTACATATACGCTAGGTAATCTGCAAAAGGCCCAACATAGTGATAATGGTTTTCTGCCCATCTAGCAAAATGTTCTCTTTTAAGCTCTCCATTTGCCCAAGCGACTGTAAATGGCGCTGCCTCACTATGATTCCCTTTAATTGCTTCCTCTAATTGTCTACGAAATTCCTCTTTTGATAATAGTTCTGCCATCCAAATCTCCTCCTTTAATTTAAAGAAAACCTAATTTTCTTAATTTCTTTGCATCAATAGTTAATTGTATTTTGTATTCGGTATTTGGTATACCATTTATTTATTTGAGTTCATCTTAATAGAATATAATTACTGTGTCAATAGTATTTTGTAAATTTTCTAATAATTAATAACAAATAACTTATTTACATCAGTAAAATCGCTACAATTGTTGCGATAAATAAACCAATCATGACAGGAAAGAAGTTTCGCCTCACTAGATCAATAGGTTTTACACCTGCGATACCAGCGTCTGCGACAACACCAAACGCCCATGCGGCAAGCGTACCTCCACCAGCAAAGATCGTTGCTACTTGACCTAATGCTGCTAAGACGGCAACATCGACACCTACTGCATCCCCTAATCCTGCAGATAAAGCACCTACGAGAGGTAGACCTGAGAAACCTGAACCATCCATACCTGATAATATCGCAATGGCAACCATACCAAATGCTAAACTGATTTGACTACCATCGATGTAATGAGCAGCGGCTCCACCTAAATCAAATAAAAAACCTGGTGCTCCTTCTCCTAAAACAGCTGCCGCATGATCTGGATGTCCCATTAAGAAAAAAGCAGCAATCGGAATGACAGGTGCAAAGATCTTTATTGCAAAATAAAACCCTTCTCTTAAATGACTAACAATCCCCTCGATTGCTTTATTTCCTTCACTTAATAGAGTAGAAATGATCAACAGTACGACTGCTGTTCCTCCTAGTAGTGCAGTGGCATCGCCCCCATTGATCGCATTATCACTATCACCAAATGATCTAATTAACATAATTGAAACAATAGTTAGTAACGTAATGGGAACTAATAACGATAAAAACCTTGCATGTTTCCCTTTTGGCTCTTCGGCTTCTACAGTAGCAGCAATTTCCTCGTTTTCAGAGTCATCCTTTTTGCTTGTAAGCGCTTTCTTCTGATTATCAAAAAATTCATCAGTGTTTTCACTTTTTAATTTTCCGCTTTTCATATCTCGTCTAATAGTAAAAAAAGCAATCCCAATGGCTACAAACCCTGTAATGAAAGAGAACAAAGCAGTATAGGGAAGAATGGCAGTCGACTCTACCCCTGCTGCCGCTGAAGTTAACCGTGTCGCACCTTGGATCACTAGGTCTCCTGATAAAGCCATCCCATGACCAAACAAGTTAAGCGAAACAGCGGCACCCATTGCCGGAAGTCCCATTTTCATCGCTACTGGAATTAGTACTGTACCAACTAATGCTACCGCAGGTGTTGGCCAAAAAAATGTAGCAGCAATGTACATTGTAGAACCTAGAACGAAAAATGATGCTGTCGGGTTCACCATTAGCTTTTTCATTGGTGAAACCATTAAGACATCTGCACCTTGTTTTTGCAGTGATTTAAGCATTGCAACCATTAGGGCAATAACTAACATAATATCAAATAGTTCAATCCCCGCATTTAAAAAGGATGTAAAGACAGCTTGTGATGCCCCGATACTAGTGTCTACTATCCCATTACCGGTATTAAACATCCATCCTATTAAGAAGATCCCTAATATTGATGGTAATACAACATCTCGTCGAAAAATCATAAACGTAAAGATCGTACCAATGACTAGTAAGAAAAGCCAATGGGAACCCGTCAATACAACTTCTTCCATTAATTGTATCCTCCTCAACATGAATTAGGATCACTCTACTAATGACATCGTATCCTTTTCAGTGGAATTCATCACAATATGACTTAGCTATTGCTCACTGTCTCTTTGATTAATAGCTTCTGGATAGAAGTTGCTAAATGATCTAAAGCCTCTTCAACAACTTGTCTACCTATTTCTTCACTTGCTTTCGTCGCATCTCCAATACAGCCGTTTTTAGTCATTTCTTCATACTTGTACGGTCCTTGAATTGGGTTTCCTGGTCGTAACATTTCCCATCTACCTGGTTGAATATCACCTTTCTCTATTCGGTCTAAACGAACTAAATAGGGTGCAAGGTACAAAGCCTCGGATACCTCTCGTTCACAGCTATGTCCAAATAAAGTCGAATGAATATTTGTTTCCATAGATTCTTTAGCTGACGCGGTTGTTTTCGCATAATAAACCTCGACATCTAATTCATTTGATAGAGAGGTACTTGCCACATTTAAAGTGGATTGGTTTCCACCATGTGAGTTTAATAATAGGAACTTTTTTATCCCATGTTGTTGTAATGACTCAACAACATCTCGGATCACTGCAATAAGAGTCGATGATTTTAGAGAAATTGTCCCTGGAAAATTAAGATGGTGTGGAGATACACCCATGTTTATTGTTGGGGTCATCATCACTTGAGGAAATAACTTTTCACTAAGTCTTTTAGCCATTTCAGTAGCCAGCACAGCATCGCAACTTTCGACCATATGAGGACCATGTTGCTCATGAGCTCCAACAGGTATTATAGCAACTTTAACCTCTTCTAATGCTGCTCGTACTTCTTCCCACGTCATTTCTGTTAAATCATATCTCTCCAAGCAATCACATCCTTTATCTGGTATTAAATATACAACAAAGTTTAAAAGAAACTTCAGACTTTGTTAATCATCTCGTTATAAAACCTACTGAACTTTCTTTCATGGAAACTCCTTAACATAGATAAAGAGTATACTGTATACCATAAAAGTTAAAATTATTCCTGCGTTAACTCTATATCACTTGTAATGGTTAGCTGACAGGTTAAGCGATACCCTTCTTCAAGTTTATCTCCTAACATCTTCTTTTCTTTCCAATTCGGTTCTCCTAGTTGATCGGCACCACTAACAATTTTTGATACACATTTTGTACATTTCCCCATTCCACAGCCATACTTTAAATGCGGAAACTTTTTTATCCCCGCTAAAACTACTAGATTACTATTCTCTTCCACTTGTTGCTCATAGACAAGATCATTTTGTTGAAGTTTAACCTTTGGCAAAATCAGTACCCCCCTTCATAAAATCGTTTTCATAGTGAAAATATTACTTAACATTATAAGTTACGATAGTTTTAGAAATCAACAATATTGTTAGATTTTTTTCAATATTTTAAATTTTTATAAAAAGTTATTGATTTAGTTTTCAGGATTGTTTACACTGATTAGAAATGGTATACAAAATACAAATGGGTAAAAAGGCTACATTGGAGGTGGTCTGAACCAATTCGTCAAATAGGGATGATATTAAGCGGCACTTTTAAAAATTATTAAATGTAGAGGAGGATACACATGGAAGGTAATTACATTATTTTAACAAATAAAGATGAGTATCAAACAAATATTCACACAGAAGGTCTAGAAGTAATTGAAACCTATGAATATTATTTTTTTAATCAGTTAAGAGCCAAGTATACAATTGCAAAGGTAACAAAGAATGATATTAAAATAACATTGACAGAAGAAAAAGACGAAAAAAAATATATTAATAACATACCAGTTAAATTCTTTGAAGTATACGAAACGATTGAAGGGGCTCACGAAGAGCTAGATGAGATCACAGGGCCAGATTCTGACAATGCACGCTTAGAGAAACTTAATGAAGAAAGTATAATTTGATTACAATAATAAAATCGACCTTCTCATGAGACGTTCATTTGAAAGGTCGATTTTATATTTAATGGCTATCAATTTCTACAATTAGGTCCGTTTCCGCACAAGCTAATCCGGGCAAGGAGGCTACCCCTACAGCACATCGAGCATGTTTTCCTTTTTCTCCAAAGAGCTCAATCAATAAATCCGACGCACCATTAATCACTTTAGGTACATCGGCAAAATCCGGATCACAGTTAACATAACCTACCATTTTGATGATATTCTTTACTTTATTTAAATCACCAGTGACAGACCTTATCAATGATAGATGATTTAACGCACATACCTTTGCAGCTTCATAAGCTTCATCAATCGTTATGTCATGTCCGACTTTCCCCTGAAACTTAATAACTCCGTTAAATTTACAAGTAACCCCGCTTATATAAAGTAAGTTTCCAACCTTTTTCGCTAATACATAATTTCCTGATTGTTTTGGAGGTTCTGGTAAGATCCATCCTAACTGAGATAAACGCTGTTCAATATCTGTTACGAGCATCAAATCCTTTACCCCCTAACCTTTTGTTTATCTGTACTTAAAGATTTTCTCGGACTTGTTATATATTTGTGGTAATAAACCTCAAACTTAGCCTGTTCCTCACAAAACAAACATGGGTTTTCACTTTGGTTTTTTCTAATATGTGGGACATATAGCATTTTCACACCATCAATAACATGATTTTCACAAACCCAAATCATTATATCTCCACCTTTCTTTCATGTAGATATTAATATAAAAACCCCGGGTGTTATTGGTATACAGTATACCAATAACACCCGGGGTGAGACAACTAATTTTCAGAAAATTTGATTTTTAACTATCTTTATAGTGGAAATAAAAGGCTATGTGGGTTGCATAACCTTTAATTTACTTGTTGTTTATTACCTTTAATCGCATCTACATAAGCTTTTTTAGAGTTTTCAATATGGATCTTCGTTAAATATTCAGCCATTTCTACTTCTTGGTTCCGTACTGCCTTTAACACATCGAGGTGCTCTTTCATTGACTCTTCCATTCGTCCCTCTAATTTATGACCCGTATTTGCAAACGCACGAATGTAATCCATTAAATCCGTAAGCATCTCATATAATTTCGGACTTTTAGCAGCTTTATAAAGCACATGACTTATTTCTACATGCAGCTGTGAAATATCTGTTTTCTCACCGTTTAATACACTCTCTATTTTTTCAATCCACTTATCAAATTCTTTTTTCATTTGATCGTCCATTTTTTGAGCGGCTAGCTTCGCTGCGAGCACTTCGAGAGAAGATAAAATCGTGAATACTTCAATAACATCCTCTGTTGAAATTTTTGAGACAACAACACCTTTACGTGGTACTGTTTTCACAAATCCTTGAGACTCTAAGCGAAACAGGGCTTCTCTAATCGGTGTTCGACTGATCTTCATTTTTTCTGCTAGCTCTCGTTCCACTAAACGGTCACCAGCTTTATAATCGCCTTCTAATATCATGTTCTTCAAATGTAAATATGCTCGTTCCCTGATCGAGATAATTTCTTCTTCAAACCAACCTTTCATATTCATTACCTCCCCAATTTGGTATACCAGTTAGTTCAATTATACATTATATTGTTTTTAAACTATATGTGTTTCTAAATTTAGAGTATTAAAATTTTAAAGTGTTAATAGTTTATCCAAACAACTATTGAAAGTCCAATGTATGAAACCATATGAATTAATTTCTATTAGTGCGAGGATATGAAAGGAATTACTGTATTACTTTACAACCTTTAATATCATTTTATCCTTTTGACCTTTTTAGGTAGTATTAAGTGAATAGTTGGCCCGTATCAGACCAAGATTGACGACGATCAATCATTTACTGAAATTAATACTATTGCTAATGCTATTATTCTTACTATCAATAACGATATCAATATTGCTATTAATATTGATATCGTTGTCAATATTATTCTGTTCGAGTAAAGATAACTGATGGAAATTACGCTATTATTTTAACCATCCCTTTTCAATAAAAATCTTCCGTAACGCTTCATTCACAAGTTGAGATTTGATCCCTTTTGAACCTCTCTTCGATACTTTATCGAGCACTTTCACGACATCTTTATCTAAGTAAAAACCTCTAAAAATGGGCTCATCTTTCTTTTCAAATAAGTCATCGATAGCGTCACTACTATCATTATCAGTATTACTATCGATATTGTTATTAATATTGCTATTATTATCAGTATTAATATCACTATCATTTTTGATATTGATATTGCTATCATTATTAATATTATTATCAATATCAATATTACTATTTTTATTGCTATCAATTTCGCTATCGATATTGCTATTATTAATCGTTGATTGCTCCATTTCATCCATGAGAGCATCTACAGGGCGTTTCCGACTTTTTCGTTTCATTTTTTCCTTCATATCATCAACTCTAGACACGTTCAATCACTTCCTTCACAAAATTTTTGTATTGCTTAATAGCCTGAGAAAGTTCAGGATTATCAAAAAAACCATAGACAGCTAACCTTCCTGTAGCAGCACGACGCTGAATGATGGTATCAAAGCATAGGTCATCGTATTCTTCAGCAATTATTTCAACAATGGCTTTAGAGTCTGTACGTCGAGAATCATTTAGGGTTCTTAGGATTCCTAATTCTTTTAGATCTGGATTTGTACGTTCCTTTACCCCCTCAACCATATCTAAAAATCGATCAATCGCTCGAAAAGAAAACTGAGAAGCTTCGGTTACAATCAATACATGTGTACTGGCTGACAATGCGTTTATCGTTTGTTCACTTAAAGAAGGAGGAGTATCAATAATGATGTAGTCATAGTCATCCATAACGGGTTGAAGCGATTGTTTAAGTGCAAGTGATGGGTTTCCTTCATACTTCCGATATAAAAATTGACTAATAGTTGCTAGGTAATCATTTGCAGGTAAAAGGTGCATCGTATCAGATAGCTTATGAATGAATGGCCTAACATCCCCAGATTTGATTCCTTCTAATACGGTTTGATCTTCAAACTCCTCAAAGACATCATCAACGTCACTTAGAAACTGTGATAAGTTTCCTTGACTATCCATATCAATCGCTAACACATTGTGATTTTGACTTAATATGTATGACAAGATGCCACTCGTTGTTGTCTTAGAAACACCGCCTTTTTGTAACCCTACCGTGATAATTTTCGTCATTTAAAAACCTCCTTACCTTTTCATATCTTTACTTTAAAATAGACAAACATTTGGTTATTAAAAAGAAGTCTAATATATAATGAAAAATCTACTAATTTATTGCCTTAACTATAGCATAGATTGACTGCTAGATTTGGTGAATCATGCCTTCAATATGATGACTAATTTCCATGTCTTTTACTTAAATCATTCAGTATTTGTCATGAAATGTTGAACTCTTCAAGATCTCGTTCATTTCAAGGGGGTAAAGGGTGTTAATAGCGATAATGAAATCAATATTAATATTGATTTCATTATCGCTATTGTTATTGCTATTATTATTGCTATTATTATTGCTATTATTATTGCTATTATTATTGCTATTATTATTGCTATTATTATTGCTATTATTATTGCTATTATTATTGCTATTATTATTGCTATTTGATTATTGCTATTATTATTGCTATTATTATTGCTATTATTATTGCTATTATTATTGCTATTATTATTGCTATTATTATTGCTATTATTATCAATGTTGCAAGCAACATTGATAATAATAGCGTTTTTAATACTGATATTAATGAGTTGATCCACCTTCAGATTTACTAAACACCATCCATAAAAACATAGTGAATGATTTGTATACAAACGATTATGTTGTATACGAATGTAAACATCGTAATCAAATGTTTACATTGTAAACATAAAATAGCACTCAATATCTGTATACAATCATATAGGATAGTTCTGAACTAGTTTGAATATTTCTGTCCTATCATGTAAAATAAGGTTAACATAGCTGATTTTACCAAGTTGGGGGTAGTGCTAGTGGATTCAGAGTACATGAAGGATGTAGCTAAGCATTTAAATGAAATAAGCTGGAAGACATTAGATGTGATTGATCGAAACGAAAACGTAACTTATTTGAAGTTGCTAGAGTTGTTATCAATTTCTAAAAACCTTGTACATAAGGAGATTGCAAGATTAGAAGGTGCGGTTTTAATAACGACAGAAAGAAATCCACTGGATAATCGGTCATTTTATTATCACCTCACTAATTACGGTGAACAAATATTAGCATATAAAGACAAACAAACGAATGTTTAGGGGGATTTTACGTGGTAGAACTAAATTATAAAGCTGGTAATGACAATGGGAATAGTGAGCATGACATCATTCTAAATGGACATTTAATTAAGCAGCCGAATGTTTATAAAGAACTAAACCAGCTTCCATATGTTGATAATAAAACACCTGAAGAATTAATACCGAACTTACTAGAAAACTTAATTGTAACTGTGCAATCAAGCGAAGTGTATGGTGGAAAAAGCGGAACATTTGTCATTGGAGAAAAAGCAATGAAAGAACATGCGAATCCAACTTCAATGAGAGTCCGAAGAGGGAAAAAGTATAGAGAATTGCTACCAATCATTAATACGCTTGGTGTAATTGGTGGCCAAGCTGTCATTGACGCTTATCAGCAAAAGAATCAAATCGTTGAGGATATTACAGTCAAAGTTGATATGACGACGGCCTTGCCAGCGATGCAATGGAACCCTGAAAATGCGGAATCCTTTGCAAAGCGCTTTATGGATGGTTCACACAGGGTGACCGTTCATTTGAATAATACACCTGTTCACGTAAAAGTCATCTTTGAATATGTTTATGTACAAGCTGAGGGTGTCCCTTATGTCTTTGCATTACAAAAAGGCATCAATGGTGAAGTAAGAAAGAGTGATATGTTTAGCGAGTTTGCTAAAACGTACAACCTTCATGACGTTGATGGAAAGTGGTTTTTAAAGAAACGAGTCATTCCACTTGATATTGGGGATGGAACAACAGAAGCTCCCGTTTTAGATGGGTTTAAATTTTTATCATCATTAGTAGACGGAGAAAAAATCGGTCCTGGACACGCGATTGAAGAAGCATTTGGGAAGTTTAAACAAGACAACCCAGGTTTAGATAAAATCTCGAGACAGGATTATAGCAGATATTTAAAAGATCCATCAAGTAGATATCATGATTCCGCGGTCACTTGCATGCTACCATTTCTGCGAAGTGAATGTGAGAATGTCTTAGACTTCTTAGAAAGACAACTCGATGCTGTCAAAAATGAACTAGATGTTGTTTGTGTTTATGGCGGTGGAAGTATTCTAATGAGAAAGATCGTAGAAACGTTCTATGAAGATATAAAGGATATGGTTGAAGATCGAGGGATTAAACTCTTCTATACACCAACTGAGTACGCTGTCACTTTAAATGCTGAAGGATTGTATGTCTTTACCACAAGCAAGATTTTTAAAGACTTAAAAGAGCATCACGATCATGCTGTGAAAAGTTAGATTCTAAACAGCTCTTAGCTACCTTCTACTGAACTAGAAGGACCGGTGTTGAAAGGAGGTTCGAAGACGGAGATGTCTAAAACAAAAATTATATCGGCTAGGCTCCCGGTACAAACATTAAATAAATTAGATCATTTAGTTAATCACTTTAACGAAAATACAATTGGGGATGTTAGCAGAAAATCTATTTTAGATGCTGCCATTCATGACCTTTATGAAAAATATTTAGGTGAACAAACCCCTTCTCAACAAGTAAGTGCAACACAAAGCGTGGAGATCGACAAAGAGGAATTCGATGAAGTTGAAACGAATCACCTCTCACCAAAACAAGTAGAAGAAACAAACGAGGATAACGAACGAAATGTTAAAGTCGCTCATAAGATTGAGTCCGATGATTCCCATCATGAGCAAGTAAACCAATCAAATATTGAGCATGTGGCTACAAACGAACCTGAGGAAAAAGACAATGATTCAGATTCCCATGACCCATTTGATGACCCGGATTTGAGTGATTTCTTTATAAAGGAAAGCCAACAAAACTAGAAAAGCGAACCGTTGTGCCTGGTGCATAATGGTTCGCTTTTTAGCATTATTAAAAGCGGTTAACAGCTTCTTATTTACGAAACAAAAGTAGACACCACTTGATTTCATGTGCGGTGCCTACCGCGACCACAGGGGGGTGGTCGCATGAAATAACGCGTTTACGTACTCGCGAAATGTTTCATTGTAGCGAACCGTGGGCCTATACACCATTACTGTGACGTCACCGCCTTATCAGCTAGGTTCAATATATCTTTAAGTACTCTCCTACCTTCTGACGTCAGGTAGACGTCCTTACTTTCTAGCAAATAAAGTGCTATTTCTTTAGTCATTGTACCTTCCTCCTTCCTCCTTGTTGTTTGGACGCCGCCTCGACGTCTTTGATAAAGCATATGGACGATTGCTTGTCCACTATTCCACACTTTTTATACAAAGTACCGCTTTTGTGATTAATAGACAGGAAAATGGCAATACTGGAGTCCTAACAGAGTTTAAGAGGAGGGATTTAACGTGTTTGGATTGGGGAAACCACGTTCAAAGTTCGGTAAATTTTTAGATAAACATTCAATATCACAGGTAGAAATGGCAAAAGAGAGTGGAGTTAATAAAAATACTTTAAGTCGTATTGCCAAATCAAACGAAAACAGACCTTCAATGAAAAATGGTTCAAAGATTATCAAAGCATTGAAGAAAAATGGTTATGATGTGGATTTTGATGACTTTTGGGATGCATGACCGAGATAGGGAGAAATTAATAATGATAATAACCATAATAGAACGAACATTTAAAAATGAAGGTGGGGTTACCATATGGGTTTATTCAGTAAACCTAAGAGTGCTGGTGTAACGAAGAAGCAATCGAAAGCATTAGTTAAATTAGTAAAGAACAAAGGTAAATATATTAAGAAGGTGTAATC
The DNA here is from genome assembly GCF_019039105.1 of Desertibacillus haloalkaliphilus. Taxonomy (NCBI): domain Bacteria; kingdom Bacillati; phylum Bacillota; class Bacilli; order Caryophanales; family Bacillaceae; genus Desertibacillus; species Desertibacillus haloalkaliphilus. The sequence continues at coordinate 50,422 of NZ_JAHPIV010000015.1, forward strand.
AAATGTTTACAACGTAATCATTTGATTACGTTTGATTACATTGTAACCGTTTGTATACTAAGTAATCATTTGTAAACATTGTATACAAATGATTACTAGACTTGATTTTAAAAAGGTCAGTTTGTATGTTAGAAGCAGAAGATTTTATTTTATGAAATTATAAATTTTTCTTCACCATTTTTATAATAAAAGATTCATATATATCTTAAAGACATCAATTAATTAAATATAAAAGATCAATTTTAGATAAAGAATTCAATAAATATAAAGAGAAATTCAAAGCCTTTGTAGAGACTATTTCTACTAGGGTTTTGAGAGTTTTTAAGAACCGGCAAGATCAAATAATTAACAATACACATTCTAGCTAATTCAATAATTAACATCTATACACCATGATTTAAAAGAATTAAGAAACTAACAAGAGTTTTTATAAAGATTACACATATTCACAGCCATACATATAAAAGTCTATAAGTTTGAAGTCTCGGGTTATTTTCTAGCATTTGCTTAAAAGTTATACAGAAACAAAAAAAGAAGCAAAGAATCAACTTTGCTTCTTACTCATTTATAAATGATATCATTTTTAAAGAACGACGAATAAGCCTTTTTATCGTGATTTTTAAAAAGGCTTGTATTGATCTAGCTCATATAAAGAAAGATCAGGCTGCTTTTTCGTTTGGTTGTACTCATCAACGTAGGCATTAATACGCTCTTCGCGTGTAGTAGACGCTTTGAAAATCGTTTTAATCCGATCTCGCATGGTTGTTCGGAAGTAAGCACCAATTGATTTCATTTTAAATGTTGGAACTTCCTTATACTGCTTCTCGATGTTCTGAAGTGAATCGATAAACACATCTCTGATAATGCGACTACTCTTCTTTTCATTTAAGAAGGCTACTTTTCGGATAACCTCTTGTCGGAATGCAACTAATACATCCCTCGTATCTTTTTTCTTATGGGGAACTTTTATAGCATCTAAAAATTGAGTGAGCGATTCCCCATACTTTGCCATCATTTGGCGAACACTGAAATCCTCTACATCAATTAGGTATTCCGTTCTTAGTTTAAAATCATACTTAGCTACACGGACTTGATTTCCACGTACTTCTTTGCCTACTTCTTCAATATGAAAAATTGGTTGTAATACATCTATCATTTCACGAACAGCCTTCGCTTCACGTTTGTATAACTTCTCTTTTAATGTCCCCATTGTATAACGAAGAACATTTTGATCCTTATTTTTGTTTCGTGAAACCATGACTCGAAAACGATCGAGCAGATTAAGCATGAAAATGATACCTCGCACATTGTTGCTAGGAACAAATCTAGCGAATACATTTGAGTCTAAAATTGCACGAGGTACTCTGAAGTAGTTAAACTTCGTTTCAGACGAGTTTAACTCTTCATATTCGCAAATACGATAGTACGGCATGTCATTTATAATGATCTCCTCCACAAAATGACAGCGTTCAAGCCATTTTAAGCCGCTATAAAGGGTATGGTAGGAGACTCCTAATACTGATGACCACTCGGAAAGAGAGTATTCGCGTAACACGCCTTTGCTATCAGCTTCTGAAAGCATGGTTAAGAAAACTGTCCAAGCCGACGAGGGAAGGTCGCACTGCTTTAAACGTTTATAATGCTGCACAAAAAAGCGAAATCCGTCCATTTTAAATGTAGCTTTATGTAATCTAATTCCTGGATTCATACGACATTCCCTCCTGTCTTAAATTATTAAAGAAATGAAAATAAGTCGATTGTATAGTTGCGATTTTAGTGAAAACAATCTATAATAATAACTAAATAAGGCAATACTAAAGACGCTTTCGAACAATAAATTTTTTTCGAAAGTTATTTTTTATTTGGTTGTTAGTTTTCATTTAGTTTTGGGCTAGTTTTTGTGTTAGTTTTTTGGTTTTGTTTTTTGATTTAAAAACTATTATCCTTGATATAAGATTTGGTAGATCTTATATCAAATGTCCAACAAAATTGGTAGTTTTGTCGGGCAATTTTTTTGAAATCTCAAAGTTGGTCGTTGGTAGCGATCAACTTTTTTTATTGTGTCGGTTGTGAAAATTCAAAATAAAAAACGCATCACTGTAGAAGGCGTGTGCGTCAAATAAAGGTAGATGGATACACTTATCCCTAAAGAGGATATAGTTATCCCGAACCCTTTCGACACAATAATATCTTATCATATATTCAATGATTTGGTAAATATACTATTTATTAAAATACTAGTTGACTAAGGTATACGATGAGGTTATAATTAAATTAACTTAATAAAAACCCTTGTCGACACACAAGAGTTTTCGGATTCCCCTTCATCTATTGATGAGGGGGATTTTATTGTTTTAGGAAAGACATTAGTCAGCTTGACCCTTTAGGGGAGTGAATCTCAAGTACAGTTCAATCAATAAAATGTGCTCCTACAAACATAGGAGCACTAAGTGACTGCTAAAAATATTATGAAAGCAATGCTGCAAGCTACTAAGACATCTACCACGTTAAATCGCTCTCTTGTTCTTCTTTCCAATACATGATCCCTTCCTTTTACTGGAACCCATTCAACAATTTCACCAGATTCATTGGATGGTGAGTCTGATTCCTCCTTGATTTCTAAACCTGAGTCTTTCTCCTTTGTTATTTTCTCTAGCCGCTTTAACAATTGTTTTACTTGTTCGATCTCCTTTTGGTTTGACATGATTCACGTCCCTCCCTTCACCTCTATCCGACAGTTCTAACCATAGTTCATGCTGAGTGGGTCCCCATAAAGGAAGGGGAAGAGGGACGTCTTTCTTTTGGTAGCTTTTTAATAGTTGTTGAAACTCCTCTGACAGTGCTGCAGTGAATAATGCTACTCTAATAATTTGGTTACGGTCTAAAGTAGTACTATGAAAAAGTGTATTTACATAATCGCGATAAACCTCTGAATATCTAACCGTTGGACGATAAACCATTAGTTAGACATCACCCCCCTTCCTTTTAAGAATCATATCTTCAAGCATTCTCCTACCTTCTGACGTCAGGTAGACGTCCTTACTTGTTAGTAGATAGATAGCTAATTCTTTTGTCATAACGGATTCCCCCCCTAGTTATTGACGTCTGTCCGACGTCTAATAAATGATATGGAATACTGCTTGTCCACTATTACAAATTAATTTAGATTCAATTGAATAAAATTTGGATTCGTGGACAAACTGGTTAAAAAACTTAAGGAGGATTAGGGAGATGTGGGGAATCGGAAAGCCACGAAGTCGGTTAGGGAAGTGGATTGATAAAAAAGGTCTAGAGCAAAAGGATTTAGCTAAAGCTTCTAAAGTGAGTCAGAATACGATATCAAAAGTTTGCAATGATAAGGATTACATACCTGGTCCATCAACAATGAGAAAAATATTAAATGCTATAAGAAAAATTGACCCGAATAAGAAAATGAGTGACTTTTGGGATATGTAAAGATTCGCTCGGTCAGAATCGTTGCGTTAGGTGATAAACCCTAGAAATCCATTTATAGTTTTGTCATTAAGTAACAAGCACAGCCCCCATGTAGCTGTGCTTGTTACTTATGAATGTTCCTTCTCTTGCCCCGATCTGTAATGAATATAATCGATATATTTCTTAATATCCTCAATATCCTCGTCACTCAAGCCTTTTTTGTTATAGTAACCGATGGTTGGATCAGGACGGTCGTTGTTACGTCCAAGAAGGTAATCCGTTGACACATAAAATGCATCAGCAAGGATTATGAGGTTAGGTAGGGTCTAGGGTGCTAATGGTACTTAAAGCCAAAGTATGTATTATGTTATTAGTTAACAGGCATACTTTGTTTTTTTACTTTCTGCAACTCGATTTTTTGTAACTCCTTTGGATTCACTCCCTATATGTGAAGTTAAAAATTGTCTGCGTACCATTATTCTTATTTACTTTCTTTATCTACGTCTCGTCATGATGTAGATTGTATCCTACATTATCTTTTCCTACGTTTACCTAATTGTTCGGCAGCCTTTCGCGCTTTTTCTCTGCTAGTATTTATATAGAGTAATGACGTCTCAGGTGAAGTATGTCCTAGTTGTGTCATAACCAATGGAATATCACCCGTTTGTTCAGCTAGATTGGTAGCATACGTATGACGAAGTTTATGGGCTGACATCCGTTTATCATAGGATTCGGTATACTTCTCAACGATCTTTTGAATAGCACGATTTGAGAGGGGAGAGTAACCATTTTTCCCTTTTGTAACAAAAACATAAGCATTTGGATCATCATCAGCTTGATAACGCTCACTTCGAATAGCAAGATAGGCATCTAGATCATTTAAAGATTCCGGGGTTACGGCAACGGAATCTTTTTTATTCCCTTTACGGATCACACTAATTTCACCGCCTTTAACATCGATATCCCCGATCTTTAAGTTTGATAACTCATTTAGCCGGATACCTGAGCCTAAAAATAAAGAGAGAATGGTGAAATCACGCTCTTTATCACGTTTGTAATATCTTAATTGACCTTTAGAAAGGGTATTTTCATATTCATGTTGAACGTAATGAAGGAAATCGTTGTCTGCGTTGTCTATAAAGATTTTATCTGTGATGTTTTTTGCACGTTCGTTTAGGGTTTCTGATACTTTTTTCACTTGGATTTTTTGCATCACATTTCGATGAAAGTAAGGTTCATGATGTTCATTTTCCGCTTCAACGGTTAAATACTTAAAAAGGCTGCGTAGAGCTGATTTCATTCGATTAACCGTACGTTCTTGGACTTTTTTCTGTTCATTGGTTTTCCGAGAAACGATATATTTCTTTCGTAACATCGTCTTAAAGAACGATTCAGCATCCTTTAATGATAGAGTAGCAAGTACATCAACCGGTATATCCTTTATCTGTTTTGCATCTGTTAAACCTTCAGAAATCAACCAGTTAAAAAACTCTTGATAATCTCTAGCATAACTAAAAAGGGTGAGGGGGGACCTATAATCTAACCTTGAATCCAGAAACTCAACAACATACGGGGGCATGATGTTCATTAGATTGATTAATCGCTGTTCATAATATTCATGTTGTTTTGATGACATATAATGACCTCCGTGATTTATTGTCCTATTTTTCGTATAATGTAATTTTTACGAACCAATGTTCGTTAGTTGAACTGAAAACTAGTATCGCTGACAAGGAAAATCATATTGTTGATTAGTCCGTTTGGTCAGGATAGAAAAGAGATTTGCGTAGAGTCACATCACGATGACGCAATGTTTCACCTTTAAAACGCAACCAAATTTCATCGTCAGCCATTACACCATGAGTTTTCCGAACAATGGCCCAACGATTGTAACTGTTTAACCCAAGAGCAGCTAATAATTCATCCGCGTTGGCTCTTGTTTTAGGAAATACACGCCACTTTAGCCATTTTTCTAACTCATCTTTCGTAATATATCCCTCTGGATTAGGTGAAAATTGTTTATTGAACCCTTTAATATAGTTAATCACGTAGGGATTATCACTGCCATTTGGCTTTAAATCAACACGTGCAATAACGTCATCAAATAGCATGACATCAAATTTCATATAGTCAATCATGAAAACACCTTCTTTAATCAATGATTAATCGTTGCAAATGAACATCGCGTAATTGTGATAAGACAACATCTTTCGCTCTACCTAAATCGTAGGGAACGTCTTCTAAATCTTTAAGAAGTGCCGATCGCTTAATAAAAGGCTCCCCTTGATATAAATCAAGTTGCTTTGTAAAAGAAGAATTGAAAGGCTTTGATTTTACTTTTCTTTTTAAAATGCTCATAGGTTTGTTAAGAGGGTAATCTTTTATGTCCGATAATAAACTTAACCCATGATCAAATATTGGAGCCAACTGCCAAGTTTCCTTTAAAGGGTCAAATAGCAACAGAATGTTATTCGTATGGCGATCTTCATTTAAAATAAATGCATCAAAAGCTAACATTTGTGCCACCTGATGAGAAACATTTACCCCCGTGAAATCGTGTATTTTATCCATAATGGCGTTAAATTTATCAGCTGTGGAGTAGCGTACATTGGTTAAAATTTCATCCGTTGTTTCAAAATGTGCTTCAAATAAGCGTTCAAGAGTGACTTCTTGTAAAGAACCACGGAAATCTTTTGAATAGCAGCCTTCTGTCCAAGTACCATCATGCTTTTCAATCAAACAAGGTGTGTAAGATACAAAAGAATTCTTTGGTAACGTTGAATTCTTTAAAATAAGAAAAGACACATATTCGGCCATATTTTCGTATCCACGCGTATTCTCTTTAATCCATTTATTATTGACTACCATTTAGATTGGTCACCTTTACTTGATGTACTAACGATAGCCTTAGCATCTTGGGGGATTTGTATTTTTTCGATTTGTCCTTCCAAACTCCTCACCTCATTGACAAGATCAATATTAGAAAGTTATTTATTAAAAAAAGCAACCTTTTATTTTTAAAAGCACTAGTCTTCAGTATTTTAGCTGCTTTTATTGTATCATATATTAAATAACTATTATTCATAAAATAAGTATTATACGAAAAATACTTACACTGTTCATGATAAATCAATAGTCTGCTGACAGTTATTGTTGAGAATTCACTCCCACCCTATCTCAGAGCCATGACCTTCTTTCATTTTTAAAGTAGGTACGACTTTATTCATTAAGTGTATCCTAGTTTGATTAAAAGCTTTTCTTCAACACTTATAAACTAGCCCATAATAAAACCAACACTTTGAAAGAGATTGATCAGAATGTTGGTTTTCTTTTTATTACAGGGTCTTATAGAGATTGATATTTTTAATGTATTGTTTCATTAAACGCTCCCATTAATTTAAGTACATTGCTTCATAAATACCTTATTAAATTAATAACTAGCTATCAATAACAATGGATAATTTATAGTTGGCGTACTCGTTTAATTCCTCTAAAAATTGATTCATCCGTTCATTGGATGGAAACTTACATTCTAGAAGATAACAACCATCTCCACTGATCTTATAGTTACGAACAAGATATTGTTCCTGCATTTTAACGAATGATAAATATGGCTGATGGTTAGTACTTTGTATAATAATCGTTAGAAAAGCATGTATATAAAATCCCAATTTAACTTGGTTAACTTTAATGGAATAACCCTCAATAACTCCTTGATCCTCTAATTTCGCCACTCTAGTTGAAACAGCTGGCCCAGTCAAATGAACTTTCTCACCTAATTCTTTCATCGTGAGCCGACTGTTCTTGGATAGTTCATGTAAGATCTTTCTGTCCGTGTTATCTAACATTTTCTTTAACTCCTTTCATTAATAAAGTCAAAAGGAAAAAAGACTTTATTTAACCTGTGTATCAGTTAATGGGTCATAGTTTAGAATATACATTGTACTAAGGAATTTTTAAAGAAACGGAGTTTTAAATATGAATATACAGCTAATTCGAAATGCGACAATGGTCGTTGAATACGCAGGGAAAAAGTTTTTAATCGATCCAATGTTAGCCGAAAAAGGGACTTTGCCTGCTTTTGGACCTGCAGTGGGCTTACCTGAAGCACCAAGACAAGATGAGAACAATCCTTTGATAAGCTTGCCTACATCCATTGAAAATATTATTCAAGATATTGATGCGGTCACCGTCACTCATCTACATCCTGATCACTGGGATAAGGCAGCTATAGAAGCATTGCCAAAAGACATTAAACTATTTTCCCAAAATGAAGAAGATGCGACAGAAATACGCAACGTAGGTTTCCAAAATGTCGAGGTTTTACAAGAGGATACCGTTTTTAAAGATATCCAACTGATTAAAACAAAAGGCGAGCATGGCAGAGGCGAAATCTTAAAAGCAGCTGGTCAAGTGTGTGGGGTTGTTTTTAAACACTCATCGGAGAAAACATTATATGCTGCTGGAGATACGGTTTGGTATGATGCCGTTCAGGAAGTAATTAGCACACATAAGCCTGAAATTATTGTCGTAAATGCTGGAGATAATCAATTCTTAGTAGGTGGTTCTTTAGTAATGGGGAAAGAAGATGTATATGAAGTGTACAAGGCTACTCCTGATGCAAAAATTATTGCCGTTCACATGGAAGCTGTGAATCATTGGACATTATCACGAGAAGAATTAAAAGGCTTTGCTAACGAAAAAGGGATCTCCTCTAATATTTTAGTTCCGGATGACGGTGAGTCTTACAAATTTTAAGAGAAGAGCCATAAAGGAGCGATTATTATTTCCGTTGAAGCGAATAAAGAATTAGTTCGTCGTTTTTATGAGGCGATTGAACAAGAAGACTATGAGGCTCTACATGAATTTTGCTATCAAGACTTTGTTTTTTTCCCGCAAATTGATACGCCGTTTCCTGGTGTAGAAGGTCTAGTCGAATCAGAAAAGAAAAACTTTGATGCGTTTCCAGACTTTAAAATGCCAATCAAAGCAATATTAGCTGAAGGCGATCAAGTAGCCGTTTATTTTATTTTTGAAGGTACTCACACTGGCATCCCATTTTTGGGTGTTCCCGCAACGGGAAAAGCGGTTAGATTTTCTCTTATGATGCTATTACGAATTGCTGATAGCAAGATTATTGAGAAACGATCACATGTTGATGTGCATGACATTCTTCGCCAGCTTAATGCTTAATTCATTAATAGATAAAACTGTGTGATAGACAAAAAAGAACCTTGTTGTTAAATATATATAAGGATAATTAGTTACTGATAAATCAAGCCTGTATCAATGATTACTTTGGTAATCCACGATACAGGCTTTTTTTCAAAACTTGTTCTTCAACTAACGCATCCGTTAATTGAATGCAGGTTTTTAATGTAGTCCATATTTTAATATCTGATGTCTGATAACCTCGTTGCCAAATGTGAACCATAATAAAAGCAATAAAACTATAATGCCCATCACCAAACTAAACCAAGCAAAGTATTTATTTTCCTTATTTATTAAGGGGTATAGAACAATTAGCAATGTCCCAAAAGCAAGAGTAATCACAACGGAAAGTTGCCCTGTCAATGTTTCAAAAACCATACAATCCCTCCCACTTCAAACAACCCGAAGGGTGTTAAGTGGTGAGTAGTTCAATATCATAGATTTCACCTTATTCTTTTACATATACTTAAATTATTCAGGAAGTTCGGGCGTCTTTATGCTGTGAATAATCAGTAAGATAATTATCGTGGGGCGTCCCATTACTAATGAATGATTTATTTTTTTACTTTAATTTATTAACTAACAATTCTAGTTCATTCAATTAACTCATTTGACAAAATCGATTTCCCACAGGAGTCCACAACGACGGAGAGGTTTGGCACCTCGATGTCATCTCAACGCATTTCCTCAAAATAGTTTTTGCTTATTAATTTCTAACAGCAACTCATTCCAATTTGTCGGAAAACCAATATGTAGAAATTCAATATCATCTTCGTATGCATGGATTAGAGTTTCTAAATCGTTAACAAATCTACTGCCATCTGTCTTTGTCAATAAACGTTGAATAATATAAATCGCTGCGTATACCATCTTATTATCGAACTGCCTTTTCTCTTCTCTAAATAATTTGGGCTTAAATGTAAGTTCTTTATTATATAAACGCCCATAATGAGCACAAACATTTCGGACATTCGATAATGTCTGTAACCAACTTTCTAAGTAAAAATAAGGGACATTATAATAAGATTTAGCAATGTTTCTTTTAACATCCTCATTTAAATTTCGATATAGTTTAGAAATAAATCCGATTGGAGTAACCTCTACTGCTGCCCATATCGGTATATTTCCATCGTACTTTTTAAAATGGTGTTCGATAAAGAGTTCACCTTTTCTACTTCGTTTAATTAACCTTTCCAACTCTTCTAGAAAGTCCCGATGATATATCTCGTTAATAAAGTTCTCTTTATCTTTATAGCCAAGTACACCAAATTTATGAGCAATGTCATATGAAATATGGGTACGGAATGCTATTTCAATGGTTTCTAAAACGCCCAACAATAGAAGCCTTAGTCGCCTATCGAACTCATATATAGATGTTAATTTATTGAATGACGAACCCTCCATATATCGATCTTTTATCAGAGGATCTTTAAATGTTAATCCATAGGCTACTAAGCGATAATATTTAACTCTTCGCAAAAATTCTCTGCGTATTCGGAATTTTCAACATATAAATTTCTACTTTTTAATATTTCCACTTGTTTTTTAACCGTAGTGGGCTTTTTCATTTCCACTCCATTTTCTTCCGATCCCATTTATTTTCTCCTTAAAAACAAAATGACCCACCTTGGTCCGCATTGTTAAGAGGCGTGGTGGGTTCTGTTATTATTATAATAATACTTATTTTTATAGTAGTCAACATTAACTATTCTATCATAGCGCGAAAGAGGACACCTTCCTCACGGTCAATGGTTACGATAAAGCCATTTTTTTTGATATTCTTGTTTGTCGGTGATCTGTACCGTTCCGACATCATCATAATAAGCGAAATACTCGATGAACAGTTCCTGCTTTTCTTCTAGCGTTGGATGTGGGGCATGGGTGATTTTTCTACCTTATAACCATTAAGGTCAATTATGTTCGAATCCGACATATGTAGTACACCTTCCATTATGAATTTATAATTACTTTTTTACCTGGAATTTGCGTTTAAGATTATACTAGGTTTTGTACCTTTTTCAGTAAGTGGAATAAAAGTTCCATCTCCTATCCGATCAACATGTGTCATCTCAATTTCCTCAGATAAAAATTCTAAATAGATCATCAGCAATGGGTAAATACGTGGCGTTCCCTGAGAAAATGTTTCACTGGGTGCCCCATGCTTATTGATAAGATTTTAACAAATTTCTTTGGCATTTAACCCCTTATTTATGCCATCAAGGATTCGATCATGATAAACAGGGCCAAAACTCCGAACCATCTTAGGTAATTGGCTTGTCGCAGTGTCTTCCTGTGATACGTTTTCGTCATTGGGGACATGATCGCCAAACAAACTTAACTGTTCCATCCTTTAGAACCTTCCTCGTATTCCATTGATTATTGCGGATTTTTTAACAACTTATGTGCAACAAATTCTTCTAAAGACATACCGAGCTCCTTGGCTTCTTTCTTCAACCGATCCTTATCTTCAGAAGGGATATACGTCTTAACAACTTCTAAGTCGCTATCGATAAAGATTTCTTCCGGCAATGTCGTGAGCTTACCTTCTGTGAGGTGTTGCTGTATCAAAGCCATTTCCCCATGGTTATCGTTTTGGTTTAATGGAATCAACGTCGGCTTAACCTTTACCTTGATTGAATGATCTTCGTTGATCACCTTCATATTTTGCGGCCCAACATTTTTAATGAAGAACTCAAGTAAAGAGTATACTGGAGACTTCACGTGTGGTGGTTTCGGAAATGTGAACGTGGCATAGCCTCTCTTTTGATTGACTTTAAGATGAGGGAACTCGATCAGGGGTTGATATCCTCGTTGTTCTAAATCATCCGTGTGGATCTTTTCGAATGATGTTGTAACTGCAACCCCTTCTCCATCAGAGAATTCCATAATTCTTGCAAAGTCATTGTTAGTGTTGTTCTTAAAGGGCTGAAATAGAAAGTAACCTGTTTGTCTTGAATAAAAAGAGCTTTTTTCCCTTTTCTTCTGTTGAAATGATTTCTTAAACGATTCAAAGTTCTCTTCCTGAACGAAGTTACGCACTCGTCCACGGTATTCTTGTCGGTCCGATGGTAAGGTGCCGTCATGAATATACTTTAAAATAGTATTTATCGAGACACCGAGCTCATCTGCGATGTCCTTCGTTGTAAGACCTGGCTTACGAAACTCTTCTCTAATTCGTTCAACTTCTTCAATTGAAAAACGATAACCACCATGAATATGTTTATACTTTTTGTTATAAGGACGAAAATTTTCATTTTTAATATTGTTATAGACAGCGGGCTCGCTGATATTAAGTATGGATGCTACATCTTTGACTGTAAAAAATTCTTTATGGTCCATCATACATTCACTAACCTTCCTAATTTAATTTTTACAAGAATACGACTAACTATTATTCGGCTATAAAACTCCCTATCAGGTAAACCCCATCTATAAATTCAGAATTAATTTCTTCTTAGATCCCCTGAGCAACATCCACTTTTTGTCATTATGGAAAATATCCCTACTAAAATTCACTACATAATTTGATATTTAAATTAACATTTATAGTATTGTCTATACCTACCTTTAATTTATCATTTATTAGAACTCATTTAAATATTAAATGAATAAAAAAGTACAAATGAAATGATAATAACTATAATACTTATATAATCTATATCTTATATTATTTTATAGTAGAAAAATTGGGTATTTTTCTTTCTTATAATAAGAAAGGTTAATCTTTTGTATTACTAAAGTTCATTAGTCTTATATGGTAGAATTTAAATACATATAAAAATATTTTATTCCATTTGAGGTGTTAAAAGTGTCAATTGAACAAAGTCAGTTATTGTCATTGATTCAAGGTAGATTAAATGAAGTAACTAATGATATAAAGATTGAGCATGTCTTAAATGAGTTAAAACCAGTCCTCGTTAATAAACATCAGATGGATCAATTTGAAATCATCATGACGAATAATGAACGCTACGGTAGACCGAAGCTAGACTCCCTATCCGATCTCGAAGTCATTTATTGCTTTGTCCATCAAGACACGCATATTGATGAGGAGGATAACCGAACACTTGAAAGTAATAAGGAGTATTTAAGAGATTTACTTCAGTTTTATATGCAGCTGCACGTAAATAAAACGTTTATCCAGGAGGATGTCGTTGGTTTTAAAGAGGGATCACTATTCAAAAACCTACACCCACGACACGTCACTAGTTATCACAATTGGTTAAAAGAAGGTGTGAATGTTCGAGGAAAAGAAGGATACAGCAAAAGCACGAGACGTCGTAAGGTTGCGGTCATTAAAAGTTTTTTACGATGGTTATATGAGAACGATTATATTGAATTGCCGTTACATGGGGCCTTTAAAAGGGAGAAGAATAAAAGTGATGACTTTCCAAAACGTGATTTAAGCTATCAAGAAGTACGGAGTCTCATCGATTACTATGATGACCATCCTATTAATAGTTGTTTGATCGTTTTATTAGCAACGACAGGTTTACGAATACGTGAAATTGCCAATGCTAGATTTAACGATCTCTATTACAACAGCTCAGTCGGAGGCTTTTATTTACAAGTCATCGGAAAAGGAAATGTACCAAGGCGGGCGTATATTATGGGTCCTACATTGCAACGAATCAAAGAGTTTAGAGAATGCCGAGGGTTTAGTCACGAGATCAATCCAAATGATGATTCACCTTTACTTCCCAATCGCCAAAGGGACTTTTACAATTACAAATACTTGAGTAATTACGTTGTTAAAATCATTAAAGCAGCTGGTGAGTCAGGAGATCCACGATTGGAATGGATCAAGCATAAAGAAAAGCAAGTTAGTCCTCATTGGTTCCGCCATTACTTTGTGACCATTAGTGAAAAGAAAGCGAATAGTTTATCAGATGTCCAACGATCCGTGGGTCATAAATCAAGATCAACGACTGAACGGTACTTACAAAAGGATTATGATGATCGTAATAATGTTGGATTGTTGTGGGATGAAGAGGATTATGTTTAATGAAGTTATAATTATAGTTCTAATTCTTTCATCATTTTAATAATAAAAAATTCATATTCATCTTAAAGATATCAATTAATTAAATATAAAAGATCAATTTTAAATAAAGAATTCAATAAATATAAAGAGAGATTCAAATTCTTTGTGGAGACGATGGATACAAGGTTTTTGAGAGTTTTTAAGAACCAGTAAGATCAAATAATTAACAATACACATTCTAGCTAATTCAATAATTAACATCTACACACCATGATTTAAAAGAATTAAGAAACTAACAAGGGTCTCTATAAAGATTACACATATTCACAACCATATATATAAAAGTCTATAAGTTTAAAATCTCGGGTTATTTTCTAGCATTTGCTTAAAAGTCTTATAGAAATAAAAAAAGAAGCAAAGAATAACTTTGCTTCTTACTTATTTATTTAAGTACAATTTTTTAGGAACGACGAATAAGCCTTTTTATCATGATTTTTAAAAAGGCTTGTATTGATCTAACTCATAAAGAGATAGATCAGGTTGATTTTTCGTTTGATTGTACTCATCGACATAGGCATTAATACGCTCTTCACGTGTAGTCGATGTTTTAAAGATCGTTTTAATCCGATCGCGCATGGTTGTTCGGAAGTAAGCACCAATAGATTTTATTTTAAATGTTGGGACTTCCTTATACTGCTTCTCGATGTTCTGGAGTGAATCGATAAACACGTCCCTTATAATGCGGCTACTCTTCTTTTCATTTAAGAAGGCTACTTTTCGGATAACCTCTTGTCGGAATGCGACTAATACATCCCTCGTATCCTTTTTCTTATGAGGAACTTTTATAGCATCTAAAAATTGAGTGAGCGATTCCCCATACTTTGCCATCATTTGGCGAACACTGAAATCCTCTACATCAATTAGGTATTCCGTTCTTAGTGTAAAATCATACTTAGCTACACGGACTTGGTTTCCACGTACTTCTTTGCCTACTTCTTCAATATGAAAAATCGGTTGTAATACATCTATCATTTCACGAACAGCCTTCGCTTCACGTTTGTATAACTTCTCTTTTAATGTACCCATTGTATAACGAAGAACATTTTGATCCTTATTTTTGTTTCGTGAAACCATGACTCGAAAACGATCGAGGAGGCTAAGCATGAAAATGATACCTCGCACATTGTTGCTAGGAACAAATCTAGCGAATACATTTGAGTCTAAAATTGCACGAGGTACTCTGAAGTAGTTAAACTTCGTTTCAGACGAGTTTAACTCTTCATATTCGCAAATACGATAGTACGGCATGTCATTTATAATGATCTCCTCCACAAAATGACAGCGTTCAAGCCATTTTAACCCACTATAAAGGGTATGGTAGGAGACTCCTAATACCGAAGACCACTCAGAAAGGGAGTATTCGCGTAATATTCCTCTGCTATCAGCTTCTGAAAGCATGGTTAAGAAAACTGTCCAAGCCGACGAGGGAAGGTCGCACTGCTTTAAACGTTTATAATGCTGCACAAAAAAGCGAAATCCGTCCATTTTAAATGTAGCTTTATGTAATCTAATTCCTGGATTCATACGACCTTCCCTCCTTTCCTACCATGCTGATACTAGTACAAAATCATTTTGGTTATTTAGAGTCCATACGACAGAATTGGATAATTTCCCCTCCAATTTGTTGTTGTCATTATAGCAGAATGTTAGAATGAGTGTTTTTCTCTAATATACCCGTACAAAATTTTGTACATGCCCCTTAAAAACGTGATTATATCAAGTGCTAGGAGATTTCCTAAAAAAAAATTCGTTTGAACTCGCTCGTCTTAAGATTGTACACCCCGTACAAAATTAGTTACTTACCTTGATGATGAAATTTAGACTCTACCTACTGATACAATCATGTTTTTATGTGTTACGGAGTTCTTATATGTATCGATCGTTTGAACCGTCTCGTCTTAGGGTGTACAAAATCGTTTGAACTCACTCGTCCTGAATGTGCATTCATTATGTACTGGTCGTTTTCAGAAAGGTGAAAATATTGTTGTTTTATGGTGAGTATAAATAGGAATTTCCCTATTAAGATCAGTATGAAATGCTGGAATTATTCATTGCAGACTCTTTACAAATGGCTTTATACCAGGGTTTTTTGAACGAATTAAATTTTACCGATACTAGTATCGTTTTTTTTGTTTTAAAAAATATATGGTAAGAGTATTTTAAAAAGGTTGTTTGAAAGAGCTCGTCTTTCTGTTACAAATCGTTTGAACTCACTCGTCTTAGCAAAGTACATGGATTGAACTCGCTCGTCTTAGTAAAGTACATGGATTGAACTCGCTCGTCTTAGCAAAGTACATGGATTGAACTCACTCGTCTTAGTAAAGTGCATAGTTTGAACCAGTTCGTCCCGTTCATGGTTCAAAAGATAAGAAAGTCCATTGTCATGCATGTTCGTTTTGTACTATGATGAAAAAACATAATAGTAAAGGAGGGGGGAAGATGAGAGGAAATAAAGTGATTTATAAGTATATGATCGAATTAGTACGTCCTTTATTTGACTCATTTATTATAGAAAAATGGGAAACTATGTTAGAAAGTAATCATATGAATCATAGTCCATCACTTATTATGTTAGATCGTGTAATTCGAAGCATAGCCGAAGATGAAGGGATAACGGTTCAAGAGTTGGGGATGACTGTACATTATGAAGAGAGAATTCACTACTTTATCGATCCTATCGTAGAAACAGAGTTTTCGGATGCTGTTAACCACCCCCTTCCTACTTACGATAATCAATTAGCTACTAATGATACCATAACTGCTTATGATGAGAACGTTGTTGAAGTTCCTTACGATAAAGTGATTGAGATGAAATCAAAAAATTTTCTTGAGTCAGGGAACACGTTTGATTATTACCATATTAGGGATGCATTATCGAAAGGGAAGTTTACTATTGTTGATGATATCCTTACTTTTGAAATCAAAAGTAATAAGGGAAATAAAAGTGTTAGTGCATATATTGAGGATTGGAAATCACTAGCCGTTGATAATGAAATTTCATTGCTTGATGACTATACCGCAGATGTGTTAGATATCATTACGATTTTTTATATCAACCATACGGATAATAACCATTCTTGGTTAACGTTTAGCAGTGATCAAGTGTTAAACTTAAAGAATATTCAAGGAAGAAAACAGATTGAAGATGGGTATCAGACCAATTTTCGTATAGAAAAGAAGAAGGAAATCATGAGACGAATGGATCTCTTATCTAAAATAAGAGTAAACACTAAAAATACATACTATAAAGAAGTTGAAGAAGGGTCTGATAAAATTCATAGTGTGAGATTGAGAGAGTCAGAGCCGTTATTTTTAACAAAAGGGATTACAACTGCGGAAATTGATGGTGAAAAAACGGGTATTTATGAATTTGTAATTCGTCCTAATGAGTTTTTAGCAAGTTCGTTAGTCGGTGATAATAAGATTACCGCTTATATAGGTCAAAAAATTCTACATTATAAGCATACAACTGAAAAATATCATAAACGTTTAGCAAGATATCTCGATTGGCGTTGGGGAACCACATATAACAATTTAAACAAACTTACGCGCATCCAAACAAAGATTGAGACGATCTTAGAACATATTCACTATCATGACTACGGGGGATATCCAAAAAGGGTAAGGGAACACTTTGAATCGATATTAAATAAACTTCAAAAGGATGGCCTAGTCAAAGACTGGGATTATGTAAAAGAATTAGATGAGAGTCGAATGGGACGTCATCATCCAAATTGGTTTAAAGAATATTGGTTGCAACAGGAGGTTTGGATTGAACCGCCTGAAGAATTAATAGAGATTTATAATACAGAACAAGGAGTAGGGTTACTGTCCAACTTCGTAAGAGATCAACAAGTTATCGATGTAAATGTAAGTGAAGATTCTATTCAAAACAGTGTAGTAAGTTCTGATTGGGATATTAAAAAACAGGAGGTACAGGTGACCCCTGAGACAATGAAAGCGATACGACAGAAAAGAAGGTTGAGCTTAACCCAAGCGTCAAAGGAAATTGGTGTTCCTCGACAATCATTGAGTCGCTATGAGAAGGGGGAAGTACGTAACCCGCAAAAAAACACGTTCAAAAAGTTTGAGTCATGGGTACAAAAGAATTCTTGATCCCATCTTAAGTATATAGATTAAAAAGCACAGCACATATTAGACATATAATATGTGCTGTACTTCTTTCAACTATTGTTTAACGATTAACTCCTTCATTAACCAAATGCTTTGGCAAATGCTCACGACAATACCGAAGTTTAATTCGATTCTCTTGTAATAACTCTATTTCTTTTTGACTCAATTCTGTTTTACAAATCATACAAATATCAATTTTCGGTTGTGATTTTTCTATATGGATTCTAGTATCTTGTTTTTTTGTGTTTTTCAAGTTAGTTCCTTTACCTAAATCGATCCATCCCATCTGGAAGTGATCACACGCATCACGTAAGGCATCTTGAGCGGCAGAACGAATCGCATATTTAAGGTTCTTAATCTTCCCCTCTGGAAACCGTTGAAACGACGCAAATCCGATCCCATCACGTTTGGCATCGAGGATTTTTAACGTTCCAATTACTTGTACTTCATTTTCACGTTCATAAATGATTGGCTCCCCTTTAATTGACCAGGACCAATGCATCTCAGCTACTTCCTCAAGACGTTCCTCATAGGCTTGGGCAGGTATGTATTGGCTGTGAGGGGAATTGTTTCGTAATTGGATGGTCCCAGGAGGAAACGGTTCTCTTAATTTTTTTAGAATGGAGCGATATAGCTCTTGTTTATGATAGTCCACAACGTTTCAACTCTCTTTTCCTATGACTGAGGCTTAACCCCAAACTTAATTTGTTCCGCATGTAGTTCAATAAATGTACGGTTGTTACCTTGATGGTCTGTCCCATTTCGGGAGCGAATCTTCCCATCAATAATGATTTCTTGTCCCTTCTCCAAATTGTTGGCGCATCGTTCTCCATACGCTCGCCAGACAAGGACGGGGATGAAATCAGCACGATCCCCTTTCTTCGTTTGATAGTCTCGATCTGAAGCCACTGTGAAGCGACAAATGGCGACTTGTGATTCAGTATAATGTAGTTCGGGATCAGCGACCAATCGTCCCGATATGGTTACGCGGTTAATGTCAGCCATTGTTTTCTCACCTATCCTTTGTAACCAAAAATGTAATAGTTGGTTTTATGTTATAAAATTCATCATTAATCGGCAATTCCTCCCCCACTTCAAGCGTGTTTAGGTGCGATAGCACCAACGGTAAGTGGGGGAGGAATTGCCGTCAGATACGGTATGGAAGGTTTGTGGTACTTCAAGTATCTGAAAATTTCACTATATATTTATTGTACATTTGTTTCATTTTATTATATAGACTGATACAGTGTGTATATGAACGAATATAGAAGAACCAACACAACCGTATCATTAATTAACTACCACTTTGTTTTTTGTCCTCGGTATAGAAGGAAAATATTTCTTCGAACCGATGTTGAGAAACGATTCAAAGAATTAGTCCAAGAGAAATGTGAAGAATTAAAAATCATTATTGTTGCTTTAGAATGTGACAAAGACCATACCCATATGTTTCTGAACGCACCACCAACATTTAGCCCTGCTGATATTATGGCAAAAATCAAAGGAGTGACTTCTAAAAAATTAAGAGAAGAATTTTCTCACCTTAAACACCTTCCGAGTCTTTGGACACGTTCCTATTTTGTGTCTACCGCAGGAAATGTATCAAGTGAAACAATTAAACGCTATGTCGAACAACAAAAAACAAGGGGGTGAAACTATGTCACAGACCATAACCGTCAAAATAAAACTACTTCCCACAAAAAAACAAGCAATTATCTTGCAGGAAATGTGTAAAGAATATATCTCTACTATCAATAGTCTTGTGTCTGAAATGGTTGTTGAAAAGAAAAGCACAAAAAAATCAAGTAAAGATATTTCTGCCTCTTTGCCAAGTGCAGTCAAGAATCAAGCGATTAAAGATGCTAAAAGCGTGTTCAAGAAAGCAAAGAAAAGCAAATTCGCTACTGTTCCTGTTTTGAAGAAGCCTGTATGCATTTGGAATAACCAAAACTATTCTTTTGATTTCACACACATTTCAATGCCTATCATGATTAACGGTAAAGCAACTAAAACACCTATTCGTGCTTTGTTGGATGATAAAGATAAACGTAATTTAGATTTGCTGAAACACAAATTAGGTACACTACGTATCACAAAGAAAACGAATAAATGGATGGCCCAAATTTCTGTCACTATACCTACCGTTCAAGGAACTGGTTTAAAAGTCATGGGTGTAGACTTGGGCTTGAAAGTACCTGCTGTTGCTATAACAGATGATGATAAGGTGCGTTTCTTTGGCAACGGCAGAAAAAATAAATATGTGAAGCGGAAATTTCGTTATGAACGCAAATCATTAGGTAAAAAGAAAAAGTTAAATGCCATTTGTAATTTAAAAGATAAGGAACAACGCTGGATGAAAGACCAAGACCATAAAGTTAGCCGTGAGATTGTTAATTTTGCAAAAGATAATAAGATTTCTGTCATTCGCTTAGAACAACTTGCGAATATCCGACAGACGGCAAGAACAAGCCGTAAAAACGAAAAGAATTTGCACAGTTGGTCATTCTATCGTCTATCTCAATTCATTGAATACAAAGCGAATTTAGAAGGAATTAAAGTTGAATATGTGAATCCTGCATACACAAGCCAGACATGTCCAAAATGTTCTGAAAAGAACAAGGCACAAGACCGCAAATATAGGTGTAAATGTGGATTCGAAAAACACAGAGATTTAGTAGGTGCTATGAATATTCGATATGCACCTGTGATTGATGGTAATAGTCAATCAGCCTAAGATGCTAGATGCACTGTCTTAGGAGGGGTAATGAGATACCCTAACCTTGAAGGCTGTTCGAAACAGAAATGGACTGAGAACGTTTAGTCATTCAAGAATCCCACCCGTCAAACCGTCAGGTGTAGGGCTTGCGGCTTTAGCCGTGGGAGTCTCAATTTAAGTGTAACATTTCACGTACAAATGGACTTTTTTCTAACTCATTCTTATATGTTATAATTGTTATAACAATTATAACAAGGATGTGATCTTTTGGAACAATTCGAAAGAAAAGTGACTAAGATTGGGAATAGTTTTGGAATCACCCTTCCTACTGAATTACTTAAACAAGTTGGCTTAGCACAGGGAGATGATGTCCAAGTTGAAGTTAAAGATGGGAAAATCGTGTTGAGAAAAAAAGAACAGATAACACTTCCTGAAGGTGTTGATGCTGAATTCATGGATATTTTAAATGATGTAATAAAAGAGCATGACAAAGCATTTAAAGGGTTAGTAGATAGATGATGGGAGAGGTTGTCTATTTAACAATAAATCAAGTTATCGCTATTAATACCGTTCAAATTCGTCTATATTCCCCAGATGAGCCAACAGGAGTAAAAGATTCAAATTTACTTGACTCAGCTTTAAATCGTCCAAAACAATCAGTGTTTGGTAGTGACGCTTATCCTACAGTTTACGAAAAAGCAGCTGCACTTTTTGAATCAATTGCAAAGAACCACGCTTTTCATAATGCGAATAAGCGAACAGCTCTTGCTTCATTAATTGTCTTTTTGAAAATAAACCATTTTCGTTGGAAGATGGGAATTGATGAGGAACAAGACTTTACAGTTGATGTAGTTAATCATAAATACACATTTGATCAAATTGTGTCCACTATAGAAAGTCATACCGAAAAATTATAACTTATTAAAGAAGAGCTCCCGTTAGTGAAAAATCACTTTTTGCTTTCTTGAAATTCTCGCCACTCCTCAGAGTAATCAGGATTAGTCACTTCTAGTTCTTCAGAAACAATCTCCATATTGTTTAAATCAAATTCAACTATATAATTCCCGAAAGGAGCTTCATTTTTTGCCAATCCTCTATCATATTCAACTATACCTTCTGAACTAATTTTAGAAGCAATTGTAGTTTTATAATCATCATCCACAAACTCAGAGAGAACAGGATTGAAATCACTTAAATTATTTACTAATTTATCCATAACCTCTTGTCTTCTTTCTTCTAGTAACCTTGAATTTTCCATTTTTTCGGATTGATAAAACATAAATATAATGCCTAATAAAACAACAATAACAATGATAATAACAGGTAGTTTTCTTTTCAATCAAACTCCCCCTTATAAATTTTTTTACCTACAAATAAATTCTATTAAAAGATTACTGCTCCTATAACGAAAGAAGCGAATACCCTTGTTAAGCATTCGCTCCCGTTTGTTGAAGAGGGAATTCAAATTATTTTTTTACAAACCATTTTGCTAAAAGTATCATCACTATTATCTGAATTCCGATAACAATTATAAAAGGTAAGGCATCAAAAAACACATTTAACAGGTAAAAAAACCAAATGGATAATACCGTATAAAACAACCACTTCATTTTTAGTCCTCCAAAATAAAAATGTATCTTTTAAGCCTAACATAAAAACTCTTCAACATTTTTGGTAAATTAAAGGAGTAGCTATTGAAGCATCCTGCTCTTTAACGCAATAGGAGCCGCCAAATTCGACAGCCCCTTGTTCAGCTATTGCTCCCGTTAACACAATAAGAAATGTGTTTCTACTAGCTGATTTCGTTGAATTTTTTACTAAGTTTATAAGCAGAAACACAAAAAAATGTAAGTCCTACAAAAAACAAAATTCCACCTAATGTGATATTAGAAAGAATATACCCATCAATAATAATTCGGAATTCATCTGAATCCATACTTCCACCCATTGATGTACGCAAATATTCATTTGCAGAATCTCTACCATTTTCAACACTATTTATTAGTTTTGAAAATCCTACTATGGTAAGGATAATTGTAAATATAAGAAATCCGTAACGATATAAATACTTCATAATTCTCCTCCAATTTTTTATTCCACAACCCTGCTCGTTAGCACCATAAGCGATAGCCGTTGTTCAGCTATCGCCTCCGTTAACGCAAGAAGCCCGAATTTTAATTACTGGTAAACCCTTTACCAAGAACTGCTTTTTTATCCAAACTAACATAAACTACAAGGTTTCCAGTAGTATCTGTCGCAGTGTTATTAAAAGTAACAGCATAAACTTGGTCTTTGTCATAATTCATATCAATTGATTCTTGTAAATCATCATTAACAGGTACTTGTTTTACAATTGAATCCTTTGAGCTTACTTGTATTAAAGCACTTTCTTCATCAGTTAAACTATTAAAAGCTACCATCTCAATTGGCATTTGGTTCTCGGTCTTGAATGCAGAATAAAAAGAAACTATTCCTATAACCATAAATATTACAAGAACCCCTAAAATCCCGATAATAAGACGTTTAATTGATTTTTTCATAATTCTCATCCTACTTCATAAATGACTGCCATAGGAATTCTTCATAAAAATATAATAACCTTGTTAAACATTCCTGTTCTATACTTATACAAGAAAAGGCGATACCCTCTTGTTAAGCAATCGCACCCGTTAGCGAATAACGAGTAGGGACTAATTTGTATTCCCTTCAAACAAACCATCTTCATAAACCCCTGATTTCCAATAGAGATTTCCTTCCTTATCATAAGCTTCAATTTTAAGTGGATCAGGTTCACCATTTAGTGGGTCTTCTAATTCGTCAAATGTAGTAAACCAATATCTCTTGCCATCATTAATATCAATTATTTTTGCTTGTTGTTCTACCGTCCTTTGCTTTACAATAACTTCTTTAATATTTTTATCAGTAATTACACCAGAAAACATAGCCAAATTTGGGTTATTATCCATTGTCCACTCAAAACCATCTTCTGGGTTTAATTGAGCATTTGATGTGCTTTGGAAATAATCATCTTTTTCTATATAATAACTGGACCTAAACCCAGTTTCATCTTTATATAGAATAATTTTACCATCCCTATGGTCTTCAATATGAAGAATATTGGTAGACTTAGGAAAAGGCACCCGTTTCATAACTTGTTCTTCAACAGTTGGTTTTTCATTTGCTGAACAAGCACCTATCATCACAATACAAAATGATAAAATAACCAATTTAAATATTGTTTTTGGTTTCAAATTAACCCCTCCCACTACAACTTCACCATAAAAATCCATTATTCCTTATTAAACATTCCTGCTTCGTTAGCTTAAGTGAAACCTTTCACAAAGGAAAATGAAGAGTTTTATTGCACAGTAATGATCATAGAGCCTTTGCTCCAAACTTAATTTGTTCCGCATGTAATTCAATAAATGTTCGCTTATTCCCTTGATGGTCTGTCCCATTGCGTGATCGAATCTTCCCATCAATAATAACTTCTTGTCCTTTCTCCAAATTGTTGGCACACCGTTCTCCATACGCTCGCCAGACAAGGACGGGGATGAAATCAGCACGATCCCCTTTTTTCGTTTGATAGTCTCGATCTGAAGCCACTGTGAAGCGACAAATGGCGACTTGTGATTCAGTATAATGTAGTTCGGGATCAGCAACCAATCGACCCGATATGGTTACTCGGTTAATGTCTGCCATCGTTTCCTCACCTATCCTTTGACACCAAAAATGTAATAGTCGCTTTGATGATTATAAAATCTATGATTCAAATAGTTTCAACGCATCTCCTAAAAAGTGCTGGGCCTGACGTACATTTGTCTCCGCAGCATCTGCAATTTGTTTAAACACTTCTTTGCCACGTGGTTGAATGCGGTACTCACGCTTAAAGCGACGTTCACTCCCCCACCGACCAAGGATTAAGGGACCAGTTTCATCCTCTTCCATTTCATGCGCAATATTATAGATGAAAGCCTTACTACTTGACCAACCGAATCGATCTTTAATGTATTCTTGGGTTTCACTAATAACGATAACTGGCTGATTCATCGCTTGTTTTAATAGAACATAGCGAACGACATCTTTGACTGAGACAAGTGTGCTAAAAAAGTTGCGGTCTTCATCATTGACCTCTCCAGCTGGTACAGCTTTACCGGTTCCAGTGATCTCATAGACAAAGCGGTCGGCTACTTTTTTAAGGGCAATAAACCGATCCTTAAATTGCTTGATATAAGAGTCGTAGAGTTGCTTTCCTTTCGTTGTAACCGTATAGACCTTGTTTCTCCCTTCCTGGTAAGCAAGGACGATTTCATGGTTTTCTTTTAGTTTTGAAGCTGCTAGAAAGAAGTGATTACGGCTGTGTGGCTTATGAGGAAACTCTCGATGCAAGGACTCATACATGTCCGACACACATTGATCAAACCGCTGTAACTCTTTTAAGATAAATAGTTTGTAGAACTCTTGTTGAGTAAGAGCTTGTTGTTTTTCCATTATGTTCACCACCTTATGGTTACATTTGAACGCCTGCATTTTCTACCTCGGATAAAGAGTACCCATTGAAATCCTTATTTGAAATTCGTTTATTTTAAGACTTTCAGCAACAGTCTTCATTATATCTACTTTAATTGTACTAACATTATAAAGTCTAATAGAGTACATATTCTGCATATCCTCCTCTCATTCCTGCTCCTTCCTATAAAAAATCATCATCTTTCGACATGCGACTCTCCACCCCTCCATCGCTATTCACCCTCCCCCTGTTCCTTCAGCAAACCATTCCAAGTGCTTGTTTTTACTGGGTACGCTTTCAGTTTATTATTACGTTAGGAAGTGACTGAGTACGTACACATTTACTTTTTGGTTTGATGGTGTGGGTGGTCGTTCGCGTGTGGCATGGGGTTCAGTGGGTTTAAAGGATGTGCTGTGCATATTGGGGAAAAAAACGGAAGGTAGTTAGGGTGAATGGATGAATAAATGGGTAGAAGTCTGTGACGTGGAGGGGTAGCATGTGAGCATAGGCAGGGTATGGTGAGAGGTGATCTTTTTTAAGGTGGAATGACAGTTATTAGTACTCTAGAAGACTTATTTTTGAGGTATTGTATTTATAAAATAAAACGACCAATACGACAATTCAATCGTCTACTGGTCGTTGGGATTACCTGTTTGAATAGAGGGCGAGATGTTTATTATCCCCTGCTAAAATTGACCTATTAACTTCGTCAATTCCAGCTCTTCAAATTGATCTTCCATTGCGGATTTATCGATCTGCAAAGATAGGTCATCAAAATCGACCTGTCCACCCTCGATATCACAAACGATTTTAGAAAGCTCATAACTAAGTTCAGCCACCTCTTTAGAACCCTGGATCTTTTTTACATAACGTTTATATGAGCTGTCGTTTAAAGCTTCGATCACGTCATCTTTATATAAATCCTCAAGATTAAAAATCTTATATTCAGCTAATGCAGGCAAAAACTTCTCACCGACGCCTTTGATCCCAGGTATATTATCTGATTTATCACCAAGTATCGCTTTGGCTATTAACCACTGGCTCGTTTCGATGCCGTATTGCTTTTGAAAATCAGCCGCTGTAAACAATAACTCTTCCTTACCCTGCCGCTTAAATAACTGGTGTGTTCGATCATCTAACAATTGGAATAAGTCCTTATCACTTGATGCAATCAATACCTCACCATCATGGTGTTCTTTCCATTGAGTAGCAAGCGTACCGATATAATCATCAGCTTCCCATTTCTCATGGGAGAAGTAAGGCACATTCATCGCTTTTAACAGCGTTTCACACAGAGGAAATTGTTGCCCTAATTCCTCATCGAGTTGTCTCCCTGCTTTATACTCGGGATACATTTGCTTTCGAAACGTCGTTTTTGAGTCTGTATCCCAGCAAGTGATAACATGTGTTGGTTTATATTGACGAATTAAGCGAAATAGCGACTTCATAAAAACATTGACCCCATTTGTATAAATGCCATTTGAATTCGGCTTTAAATCACCTCTCCAAGATGTGGCAAAATACCCTTTCGCTAATAAATTGCTTCCGTCGATCAATAATAACTTCGATTCCTTGTTGTTCTTTGCTGAATTCACTGGTTTCTCGGTCTCCTTTGTTTTCTCTCGTTGATGAATACTCACCATTGTAACAGAAAAATCTCCTTTTTCTGCTGTAAAACGATGGGATTCATTTTAAACTTATTAATGCTTGTCTAAATCAACTATTAACTTCCATACAAAACAAATCTTTTTGATGATACCATACATTTATGATCATACTTTTAATAGAATAATTTCGAAACGGAAGGTGTTATGATGGAGCAAATGACAACGTTAATTGATCAAGTAAGAGAAAAGCAACCTTTAATACATAACATTACAAATCAAGTCGTTATTAATTTCACCGCTAATGGCTTATATGCCGTTGGTGCCGCACCGGTTATGGCAAATGCAGTTGAAGAAGCTGCTGATATGGCAAGGAACGCTGACGCCCTTCTTTTAAATATCGGCACCCTCACCACACCTCAAGTTCATGCGATGATACAGGCAGGAAAAGCCGCTAACCAAAAGGGGATCCCAGTCGTCTTTGATCCGGTTGGAGTCGGAGCGACCCCATTTCGTACAGAAACGGCCCAAAGAATTTTACAAGACGTGCAAGTCTCTTTTGTTCGTGGAAACGCTGGCGAAATCGCCATGTTAGCAGGCCTTGATGCGGAAATAAGAGGCGTTGATTCTACGGTACAAGCGAATCAAAAACAAATCACAACTGAAGCTGTCAATCGGATTGGAGTTCCTGTCATAGTCACAGGTGTTGAGGATATCATCTCAGATGGAAAGGATTTTTATTATATTAATAACGGCCATCCCTTACTTACAAAAGTAACCGGGACAGGATGTCTATTAAGTGCGGTTGTTGCGGCCTTTTTAGCAAGTAATGATCATGGATTAGAAGCTGCAGCTGGTGCTGTAAGCTTTTACGGTATTGCGGCCGAAATCGCTGCACAACAAACAAGTGGTCCTGGAAGTTTTCAGACTGCATTCTTAGATGCGTTATATAACGTTGACAGTGAACAAATTAAAGATTTAATCAAGGTGAAGTATGACCATTCAAATCATTAATATTAACTCAAAAATTTAAAATAAAACAAGTAGCTGCTCACCACAGCTACTTGTCAAAACTATTCAGGCATTATCCCTTATTTCTTCAAATTCTAGGTCTTCTTCATCTTTTCTTAGGTATTATCTGTCTTTTCGTGCGTTAAATCGTTTAGATTTTTCCAATTTCACAGCGACATTGTAGATCGGAATTTTTGCATGTTCTTCATAAATTCCTTGAAGTAAAAATAGTTTTAAACGTTTTTGCTATCCTTTACATAATTTTGTGATGGGCGCTTTAAGATAGGACCATTAATTGTTCGAATTAGTATTGGCTTTCTTTTTGAATTTGCATATTCACTTAGTGAAAAGGCACCTTCTGATATCTCAACTTGTGTGTCTATTCGAAAGGGAAGTTTATTAAAATCGCTTTCTAGTTTTTGAGCTAACTCAATCGTAAATTGTTCAATTGGGCGAATGATGATATCAATATCACTTGTTGCTGTTACTGTTTCTTTTTTGCTAGCTAGTTCAAAGCCACAGCTTCCAGTCGGTCCCCACTGAAGAGCATAACGGTTCATTAAACGACTAACACTTTCTATATTATGGAAAATATCTTTATTTACTTTTCTCCATCTTTTTTTATATGCTATTTGTTCAGGGGTGATACGCCTCACGATACAATCAGTGGGTAAAAAAGCAGCAAAGCGTTGATTTCTCAGTGACCCTCTAATACCAACAGCAACAAACCCTTGAGGAGCACTTGCTCTCCTTACAACTACAAAAGGTGCTTCACTTAACGATTGATTTATCCATTCTTGTAAAGGGTTATAACTGACTAAATCATTCTGACCACGAATTTCTAATAAATCATGTGGGTTTAATTCCATTGATCACTCAACTTCTCTCTTACTAAAATCGATGCTGAACGCCCTCCGTTTTTCGCATTTGCAGAAGATAACCGTACACTAAGATCTTTTGATTCATTCATGTTAACATCTATAATTGCTCGTTCAATGGCTTCATAAATAAGTTTACGGTCATTTACTTCTGGATTGTCTGCTTTTACACCATCCACTAATGAATACAAGGCTCCTAGCTTATCAAATGATTGAATATCGTATGCCATTGCAGGTACTTTTTGCGTTGCTTCCTCTAATTCTTTTAAGGTTCTTTGTGTAATTCTAGCTGCTGATTGTTTTGACATTACATGCACATTTACCCCTGAATCACGTAGGGCAATCAAACGGTTCGCCTGCAGTCCATGGGATAAAAACGCGCCTGAAATAGCATTTCCCGGTATAAATGAAATCACCGGGTGTCCAGCTAGCCTTGCTGAAGCATAAGCATCAACAGCAGCAGCACAAGCTTGATGAATACCAAGAAGTTCTTCATGATAACCATATGCTTGACTAGGTACATCTACAATGGGAACAATAGCCCGCTTTTCGCCGTCTTTGTCTGCTTCTATCACTTCTCGTACATATTTAGCAATTGACCATCCCTCTTGCAAGCCAACCTCTCCATTTCTAGCCCGCGGAAAACGACTATTAGCGTCTGGGACAACTACAATATACCGTACTTTAGTTTCTCCGATGAAACTATCAGCAACTCGGACAGATGGAACCTCTCCTACCTCAGCGCAGTCATTTCGTAATAAGTCAAACCAAGTTTGCCCCCTACCAGTTGACTTATCAACCTTCATATCAAAATGTTTTTTATCATCCATTAATTCTGTTTCGGACTGTTTCCACAGTTCTCTCACCTTCTCAGGCGATAACCTCTTTGTTGTATCCACTGAATGTAAAAGCCTCTCATATCTTTTAACTTGTTCTGTTCGCACAGGGGTAATGCCACCGTCTATTACAGAAGAAATAAACGCTTTCACATCGTCTATATCATCATCAATCATTTGATCCGCAAAGCCTGTAGCTGTACGTTGTTCGCCACCAACGGTTCCCCAAATAAGCTGGCGGTTTTTGGAATCGAACTCACGAATACCTGCTTCCTGCTCAATCACTTCCGGACCATTTAGTCCAAGTCTTCCCTCACGAGTCATAATAATGGAACTGCAGAGTCCTGCTGTAATAGACATTCCTCCAAATGCGCCAATTTTTCCTGCTACAACTGCAATGACTGGAACATGGCGTCGAAGAGCAACAATCGCAGCGCCTATTTCAGCAATAGACAGTAAACCATAGTTGGCTTCTTGTAATCTGACTCCCCCTGTATCAAATACTAATATAGGAGTCGTTTTTATACCCGCTTCACAATCTTTTAAAGTTAATTCAAGTGCCCCAGCAATTTTTGCACCTGATACTTCGCCGATTCCTCCACCTTGAAAATTACCTTCTATCGATATAACCACTGTAGGTTGTTTATTAATTGTTCCTTTTGCAACGATAACACCGTCGTCACTTTGTGGAACAATGCCCTGTAATTCTAAATGGGGAGATTCTAAGCCATCAAATGGATCAAGTAATTCTCTATATGTCCCCTCATCAAATAAATTTTGCGCTCGCTCACGCCCATTACATTCTACGAAACTATTTTTTAACGCTTTAATCATTCCTACTCACCTCCAGTGCTTGCTCAAGACGGAGTGTTACTACCCCCGGTGTTGCTCCAAAATCATTAATTTTCACATGCGCTGCAATATCATTTTTTTCAAAGAAACGTTGAAGTACAGCTTCCCATGTCTCTTTAAATCCATTTATACCTGTTCGAATCACTACTTTTGCTTCTAAATTGTCGCTTGATTCCATAATAATTTCTAAATCTCCTGATCCAACGACTCCTACATGCGCACGTTTATTAATTGCCTCTCTTGCCGGAAACGTATATGTGAGATTTTCCAATAGAAACACCTCCAATTAATGGGTATATTCAATCTTTTTCTCGTTTTTATTAAGCTTTGTTAACGTTTGCGTTTTATCTAAAAAGAAGGTTGATGCAAGGAGATCAGCACTACCTCCCGGTGAAATATTTCTTTTCGTAAACTCTTCATCAAGTTTTCTCAGACAAGAAAATTGACCACCTATCAACACCTTTTTTGCGCACTCCTTAGCAAACATAAGTGCATCTGAACCACCGCGATGTAAAATACATGTATCGTCTAAATGAGCAATCAATGAAAGGAGTGAATAAATCTGTGCTTCTTCTTCTTCTACTCCATCCATTCTCATTTGATTCAATATTGGAAACGAATAGTTTATAATGTGCGGAAAGCCTTGCTGTGCTTCTCCTCTCGCACCTGCTACAGAATATTTTTCTATGACACGCTTTCCATTTGTACTCGTATCTTTACAAAAGCGATCTGGAAATCGTGCAATTTCTCCAGCCGCTGAAACAATTTTGTCTACTGTATACGTTCCTTTCCCCATGGAATAAGCAGAAACAAGGAGCCCTAACGCCCAAATGGCGCCTTTATGGGTGTTTACACCTCCAGTTGCTTTAAACATGTGCGCTTCTCCACGTCTTCCTACTTCAGCAATCGATTCTCTAATTAACTGAGAAGGGGTTTGACCATAACTTTTAAATGCTATTTCTTCAAATGTTTCCTTAAGAGAATTTGCTGATCTTCTCATTAAATCAATAGTTAAATCATGGTGAGCACCTGTATTTTCTTGATCAACAAGACCTGGCTTCGGTGTTAATTCCACTTCTTCGATTAAAGAGTTCACAGCTATTTCAGCTGTATTAGAACTAAAAATATACATTTCATTACTCATTTCCCCCCTCCTCTCTCCATTACCAACTTCTAAATTTGGCAGGCGGTTCATATAAACCATCTGACCACTCGACAAGTTCCTCAACGCTTTTTGCTGCAAGTAGAGACCTTTTTGCATCCGTTCTACGTATCTCCAAGTCTTCTGGAAGAGCAATAATTCCCTCACGTCGAAGTTTCTCTGTTTTTTTCGAATCAGTTGTTAAACCTAATGGTGTAACACCGGCAATGGCTGAAACAGCCTCTCTCCTTTTTTCCATGCTATCTGCTTTATATAAATAGGCAATACCTTCTTCAGTCACAATATGTGTAACATCATCCCCATAAATCATGACTGGAGCTGTTGCGAGTCCAACATCCCTTTTTACATCAATCGCATCAAGAGATTCTACAAATACTGGCTTATTTCCAGCTTGGAACGTTTCCACCACTTGTACAACCAGCTTTTTACCACGAGCTAATGGATCATCCGAAGTCATCATGTTCAGCCAAGCTGGAGTTGAGTGTCGTCTTCCTCCAGGGTTATGTCCCATATTAGAGGCCCCCCCATAACCAGCTAGCCTTCCACGTGTTACAGTTGAAGAATTTCCATACTGATCCATTTGTAGAGTTGATCCGATAAACAAATCAACGGCATACTGGCCAGCCATCTGTGACAGAGTGCGATTTGAACGTAGGCTTCCATCACGACCAGTAAAAAAAACATCGCGGCGGGACGCTATATATTTTTCCATGCCTACTTCTCCTCCAAAACAATGAACGCTATCAACCCAACCACTCTCAATTGCTGGTATCAATGTTGGGTGTGGATTTAAAGCCCAGTGCTTGCAAATCTTACCTTTCAACCCTAGTGATTCTCCATACGTAGGGAGTAACAGTTCTATCGCCGCTGTATTGAATCCGATTCCATGGTTTAAGGATTTTACTTCATGTTTCTCGTAAATACCTCGTAATACCATCATCGCCTGCAAAATTTGGATATCTGTAATATGACGTGGATCTCGGGTAAATAGCGGTTCAAGTTGAAAAGGTTCATCCGCAACAACAACAAAATCAATCCAAGAAGATGGGATATCTACTCGGGGTAATTCATCAGTCAATTCATTGACTTGAACGATAACGATGCCATCTCGAAACGCTGCAGCCTCGACCAGCGTTGGTGTTTCCTCCGTGTTTGCACCTGTATATAAATTGCCATATCGGTCTGCTTTATCTGCTGCTACTAAAGCTACAGATGGAATAAGGTCGATGAAAAGACGTCCATAAAGTTCAATATAAGTATGGATTTCACCCATCTTTAATATGCCGTCCTCTAGCATTTGTGCTATACGAAGACTTTGTGGACCTGCATAAGCAAAATCTACTTTATTCGCAATTCCACGCTCAAATAGATCAAGGTGTTCGGGTCTTGAAATACTAGACATGATCATATGCAAATCGTGTAATTCGCTAGGATTGGTTTGTACAAGAGCCTCTGATAGAAATGAAGCCTGCTTTTGATTGTTCCCTTCCATAACAACCCGATCACCTGGCCTAATTAGTTTTTCTAATGCCTCTACAATTCGATTAGTCGGTATAATATTTCCATTAGTGATATGACTAACGTTCTCTAACCGTTTATTCTTAGCATCAAGACGTGTTGTCCAAGATCTTCTATTTCTTACTGATTGTTTGGTTGTTTGCATGATAAAAACCCCTCTCCTCATTTCAATTATTTATACTTGCTATAAAGTGACAATCTTCAAACCCATGATCTGCTACAGATAAAGCTCTAGCCTCTGGAAATGCGTTGGTCGCTAATCGGGATAGTACGTTTCCAGGTGGCATTTCAATGAATAACCTCACACCTTTTTCATATAAAACAGTTGAGGCATCGTGCCATTGAACCGCGGCAGAAACACTTTCAGCTAAATCTAGTCGAATGTCGACCGGATCAACCAACAAACGTGCCCTTCGATTTCCTGCATAAGGAATCGAGGGACGGTATATTGGGATATCATGAAGCGCTTCGATCAGTTCATCTGAGACTGATGATAGAAGTGGGCAATGTGATGGCGTACTGACATTTAACAGTGAGGCACAGCGGGCACCATTCTGCCCAGCATCATCTAGTACACTTTGTAATCTGACCAAAGCCCCGGAGAGTGTGATTTGATCATTTGCATTTTGATTAGACATGTACACCGGGAACTGCTCATCATAGTGCCGGTCTATTATTGCTTGGAGTTTATGAGCTTCCATACCTAGTACAACACCCATCCCATATCCTTCTGGGTAAGCTTTCTCCATTAATTCACCACGTAGATTTACAACTTTTACTGCATCTTTAAAATCGATAACACCAGCAGCCACGGCTGCAGCAAACGCTCCAATTGAATGCCCTGCAACAAAGTCTGGAGTTACTCCACTGTTTTCAAATGCTTTATATGTAGCAACCCCAGACGTCAGTAATGAGAGTTGTACGGACCTCGTCGAAGTAAGCGCCTCTTCTGTATGAAGTGTGTATACGCTTTCATTTAGCACTTCATTTGCTTCCGTTATTACATTCTCCACAATAGGATTATCCGGCAACTCATGTAAAAGTCCTGGATATTGAGAACCTTGACCCGGAAACAAAAAAGCAAGTTTCAATTTAATCACCTCATTTCGTCCCCGTTACTTGGAGTTTAACTTTTTTTTCACGCTAAAAATAACATCTTCATTATGTTTCGATAACACGGAAGATAACTCTGTCATGTTTTGTTCTAATAAGAGTTTGATGATAAGAGCATGCTCTGCAATTGATTTTTCAATGTTTCCTTCACTTTTAAACGAAAGAGCTTGAATCCTTAATAATGGCCAACCCAGCCTTGAATACATATCTTTAATCGTTTTACTTTTACTCATTTCAATGAGAAGCATGTGATATGAATGATTTAATTGCGTATAAAGATGTATATCTTCCACTGTTTTCATTTCTTTTAGAATTTGTTTCATTTTATTTAGTAAATGTACGTCTACTCCATACCTTTTGATACGTTTTAACGCCATATCTTCAAGCATATTTCGAATCTCAAGTAGGTCATAAATTTCACTTTCTGTATATTCTTTTATAACTGCACCCTTTCGAGGGATTCTTTCCACGAGACCTTCAATGGTAAGTAAATAAATAGCTTCACGAACTGGGGCTCTGCTCGTTCCATATTCTTCAGCATAGATATTCTCGACTAGTTTATCTCCCGGTGCTAATTCACCAGTAATAATTTGTTCTGTAATATGTTCTGCGATTGTCTTGGATAAAGCATTATTATTTAAAAGGTTATTTGAGGACATTTTCTCACCCCTAGATTGATTAATGGTCGACTGTCGATACCAATCAGTATACAGACCATTTATTTAATTTTCAATATTTTTAGAAAATTAAATAAATTTGTTGCTTTTTTCTTGTTCTGCTTGTAAGATAATCACTAGAATACAGTCGACTGTATATTCTGAATATTCAGTATAATGTGCAGGTTGCGATTACTCTTTTAATAAAAAATAGGTGAGGTGAGTCAATGGTCATTTTTGGTGTAGCATTACTAGCAATTTGTTTGTTAGTTGGTGTAATTCTCGGTGAACTATTAGGTCTTGCTATCGGTATTGATGCAAATGTTGGTGGAGTAGGTTTGGCGATGGTAATGCTTATTCTTATCGTTGATTATTTAAAAAAACGGAATAAGCTAAGTAAACCTTCTCAAGAAGGTCTAGGGTTTTGGAGTTCGATGTACATCCCTATTGTAATTGCAATGTCTGCCAATCAAAATGTGTATGGCGCACTCGACGGCGGTCCACTTGCTATCGCAGCTGGGGTTGCTGCTGTTATCGTTAGTTGGATACTTGTTCCAATTATTAGTAGAGGTGGGAATTCAAGATTTGATGATGAAGACGAAAATATTGACGTAGAGGGAGGGGAAACAGATGTACGAAGCGCTAACTAATGTATTTACAAGTAATGGCCTTATTGTTTCCTTTGCCATTGTTGGGATCACAATGTATATTGCATACTTTCTATCTGACAAATTAACTAAAGGAAGACTTCACGGATCAGCTATAGCGATTATCCTCGGCTTAGTGCTTGCATATATGGGTGGTGCGACAACTGGAGGTTCACAAGGGTTAGCAGATATTAGCATCTTTGCTGGTATTGGCCTAATGGGTGGCGGTATGCTTCGTGATTTTGCTATTGTAGCCACTGCATTTGGAGCAAGTTTCGAAGAAATTAAAAAAGCTGGTGTAACCGGAGTTCTTTCTCTATTCATTGGTGTAAGCGCTTCCTTTGCGGTGGGGGTAATTATTGCACTCTCTTTCGGTTACACAGATGCTGTTAGTCTTACAACCATCGGAGCTGGTACTGCTACTTATATAGTCGGCCCAGTAGCAGGTACTGCCCTTGGCGCAAGTTCAGAAGTTATAACGATTAGTATCGCTGCAGGTCTTGTCAAATCAATAATAACAATGATCGGTACGCCGTTTATAGCTAAGTACATAGGGTTAAATAACCCTCGCTCAGCAATGGTTTACGGAGGATTAATCGGTTCAACCAGTGGAGTTGCTGGTGGACTTGCTGCAACAGACCCCAAATTAGTACCATACGGAGCTGTTACCGCAACATTTTATACAGGACTTGGTTGTTTACTCGCCCCATCTATATTATTTCTAACTACAAAAGCGATATTTGGATAAATAGAATCGGGTTTAAATAATTTCCAATAATCTATCCCTTCAAATTTTTCTATGATATAAAACTCTTCCTTTTTGAATAGTAGATAGGAAATAGGTCTTTAACGAGAGTGACTAGAAAACCGATGTCGCTCTCTTTTTTTAGCATACATACCTTAATTTATAAACGGGAGTCATTACAGTGCATATTGAAAATCCGGCGGCTCTATAGAAACATAGCCATATAGTTCATGTTCAAAAAAGAGAGGTTTTCTCCCGTTTGAACAGACTTGAAGCAATAAGCGGAGATAACGTTATCTCCACTTAGATAGCTCATTTAAAACTTGAGCCATTTCATTTAATTTTTCGACGGATGATGATAGCTGTTCTGACGCAGATGCTTGTTCGGTCGTATAACCATTTACGCGTTCGATGGTTGCTAACATCGACTCAACTGATTGCTGGATCGTCTCAAGTTGCTGTTTAATTGTTTTTGAAGATTCACTTGAGCGATCAGCCATTTTTCGAATTTCATTGGCTACGACACCGAATCCCTTTCCATAATCCCCTGCATGTGCCGCTTGAATGGATGCATTCAACCCAATTATATTAGTCTCTTGAGCAACTTTGGTCGTAAAATCAGCTAACTCACCTATCGATCTCATCTCTTCTCTTACTTGATTAGACATCGACGAAAGTCCTTGATTTGTAGAAGCAATTTCTTGCGAGGACGCTGATACCGACTGTGCACTAGCATTCAATTCATCTGTCATTTTTGCTAATGTATCGGCCATCGTAGAAATTTGCTCACTCTTTTCCTGAGAATAACCGATGGATATACAACCAACGACCTCGTTGTTTTCAAAAATAGGAGTGCATACGGCCATATGTGCAATCCCGTACAGTTCTTTATTTCCTTGTCGTACAATTCTCTTCTTTTCATTTAAAGCAACAGCTGTTATCGATCCTTCTCGAATAGGATCGCCTACTTCAATCGCCATTTTTAGATCCTTACCAGGTAGAGAGACAATAAACTTTTCCTTATCTGCGACGGTAAAATGGCAATCCTCCAATACTAACTGGTCAACAACCCACCACTTAACGACCTAGCGTTTGTTTGAAGTGGGGGCTTGCGTCTGTCAGAGTTTGACAGTGCTTCTACCCTCGTAGATAGCAACTACGCTTGTTCCTACCCAGTAGTTCGAACGAGCAATTCTCTCCTACCTTCGAATGGTGGAACATAAGGACGGTTGACTTCGCCCCTACCACGAGGGTCATGCCCCTGTGGTAACTACACCAATATGTTCACTGCCTTTACGGTGTAGATTCATAGCACCAATACGATCATCGTTTGATTGGTATTGACAATTTTTGCACTTAAACGTGTGTAGCTTTTTATTACGGTTTGCTTTCTCAATGTGTCCACATTTAGGGCAAGTTTGAGAAGTATATTTTGGGTGTACAACAATTACTTTCTGCCCATTCATTTGAGCTTTATATTCAAGCATTTGACGAAACTGGTAAAAAGCCCAAGACACAGAAACATAGCGATTTTTCACACGCACTTTTTCTGTTGCAGAACGAACACCAGTCAATTCTTCTAAAACAAACATTGTACCTCTAGGGTATTTATCAACGAGTGCCTTTGTAATTTGGTGATTTATATCAGTTACATAACGGTTTTCTCTTGAACCAATTTGTTTTATTTTTTTACGAGCAGATGGTGTTTGTCGCATTTGTAATTGTTTGCGAGTATCTTTAAACGTACCACGCTTATGTTTTACTATGTTTCCGTTGTAAAAAGTGGTTTTACCTTGACTATCATAAGTAGTAGCAAGGAAATTAATGCCTAAATCAATACCGACGATATGATTTACATTTGCGAATTCTAGCTCTTTGTATTCTTTTGTCATCGGGATATGTAAGAACCACTTCTTGTACTTATGTACTAATTTAGCAGTACCGAATTTCCAAGTACCATTGAAGTATTTCTTCATAGCCTTGCGCTCGTAATTTAGCTTTATGCGACCATTTAGAGTGTTTACACTAAATTGATCTTTAGTTAGTGAGTAATCACGATTCCAAACAAGATCATATTCTAGTAGTTTAAATTCAATCAAAGACCATTCGTGTCCATTTGATTTAGCTGACTTGTAGCGAGCGATTACAGTTTTCATTACAGATTGAGCCATTTGGCTTTTTAGTCCAAATTGATTTCGCAAATCAGAATAATATAAGTCGTTAAGTTTTGCTTGATTTAGTTTTTTTGTTTCGAATATGTGCTTCGATAACCAGTTGCAAGCCTTGCGATAAGCATTAGTTGTTTCCCTTAGACTTTCATCTTGATTGTCAGAAACATAGATTTGTATTTTTGCAGTAATAGTTGACATTATTTTCACCGCCCTTCACACGATTGAAGTGGGAGTATCCTTGCCGTTTTTGGATGAAAGTAACTCATTTCACCTGCAATTTTTTTAGATTTGATCATTTTTAATTGTGAATTCGACCTATAAAACAAGTAGCTGCTCTCACTACAGCTACTTGTCAAAAACGATTTATGCATTATCTCTCATTTCTTCAAATTCTAGGTCTTCTTCATCTTTTCCTAGGTATTCTCTGTCTTTTCGAGCGTTAAAGCGTTCAGCTTTTTCCAATTTCACAGCGACATTGTAGCTTGGTATTTTTGCGTGCTCTTCATACACGCCTTTCGGTAACAAAAAGTTTCCTTCTGGAAAATAGACTTCTAAATTGCCTTTGGCGATATCGATAAACTTCGCACGCCCTTGAAAAACGCCATGTTGGTTATAAACGACGACTTGTTCACCTTCTGTGATACTCAGTTTTTTCGCATCTTCTTCGTTCATGAGGACGTCGAAGCGTTCAGCGGCATTAACAGGATCGGTTTCATTATAGACCATTGAATTAAATTGCTTTCCGCGTCTCGTTGTCACGTAGAAATCGCCCGTACTTTTGTTTAAATCAGGGATTTCAACTGGAATCAAACGTCCTTTTCCATCAGAGGTTGGGAATACACCATCTTCACATAGCCAAGCCCCTCCCCATTGGAAGACATCACCTTGTTCTTTTAAATGTTGAATGCCGTCATAGTTCGGATTAGCGACTGCGATTTCATCACGTATATCTTGTGCGTTTTTAAAGTCAATCAAGTGAGAAGACTCCGGCTTGACC
This sequence comes from Desertibacillus haloalkaliphilus, assembly GCF_019039105.1. NCBI lineage: Bacteria > Bacillati > Bacillota > Bacilli > Caryophanales > Bacillaceae > Desertibacillus > Desertibacillus haloalkaliphilus. The sequence continues at coordinate 89,662 of NZ_JAHPIV010000015.1, forward strand.
CGTTTGGCAAGATCAACATAGATCTTCCATTCTGTTCGGGCTTCTTCGACTTGCTGGCTATTCCCGTCAATTTTAGGAGAGTAGTAGACCATTCTTTCCGTAGATGTCGATGTTCCTCCTCCTTCTTGTTCATAACGAGTTTTCGCAGGGAGAACAATGACCGCTTCCTTTGCATCCACTAACGTTGATGTATTAAAGATAATGTCTTGATGAACACGGATATCTAATTCAGATAGTGCCTTTTCAACGAAATTCGGATCTGGCATCGTTTCAAGGAAATTACCACCTGATAGATAATAAAGTTTAACCTTGCGTTCATGATCGTCTGGGAGGAGGATGTTTTCAAGTGTGACTCCTAATACATCTCCTTGCCACTTCGGAAGGTCAAATTCCCATAGCTTTTCAATTCGCTCAATGTTGGACTGTTCGAAATCGCCGCCAGGAAGGACGAATGGATCTGCTCCCATCTCACCGCTGCCTTGGACACTAGAGTGGCCACGAATCGGTATCACTCCGCAGTTTTCTCTTCCGATAAACCCTCTTAATAACGCAAGATTTGCAACTTGTGAAATGTTATCAGAGGCAAATGTATGCATCGTTAACCCTAATGACCAAACGAAAATACCCGATTGGCTATGAGCAAGCAGCTCCGCTAATTCAATGATCCGTTCCTGGCTAACCCCTGATGACTCTACAATTTGGTCCCATGTTTGTTTCTCGACATTTGCTTTTAACTCCTCAAAACCGTTCACATGCTCTTGAACAAAACCATGATCAATCGCTGATCCAGGTTCAGCTTCCTCCATAGCCAACCAATGCTTCATTATTCCGTGCATAAAGGCAATATCTCCACCGATATTCACTTGATAAAAGTCATCGGCAAGCTTTGTTCCGAACAAAGCCGATTCTGCCACTGACGGAATCCAATACTTTTCCATCGTCGGCTCTCTGTAAGGGTTAATACCAATGATTTTTGCTCCTCTTCGTTTAGCTGCATACATGTACTTAGTTGATACCGGTTGGTTATTGGCAGCGACAGAACCCCAGAAGACAATCACATCGGAGCCGATCCAATCTTTATAGCTACAGCTCGATGCACCGAACCCTAGCGAACGCTTTAACGCCGTTTTTGATGGTGAATGGCAAATGCGAGAGGCATTATCGATATGGTTTGTCCCTAAATAACGAGCCACCTTGGCTGCAACATAATAGGATTCATTGGTAATTCCTCGCGACGTTAAGAAAAAGCTATATTGCTTCGGGTCTAATTGCTTCATCTTATCAGCAACCATATCCATCGCTTCATCCCAGTCAATGCGAGAAAACTTTCTTTCTCCAGGCCTGCGAATCAATGGGTAAGGAATACGCCCTAACTCACGAAGCTCAGCACTCGAATATTTACGCAACTCATCAATATCCGCATGAACGACTTCAGGCTTCATCGCAGGCATTGTGTTCAAACGCAAGACATTTAATCGCGTTGTACAAATATGCGGACCTGCAAGCGTTTGGTCATAAAGGCCAGATACACCGAGGGCGCACCCGTCACACACTCCTTTCGTTAAAATCTTTGATGCATAGGATAAATTATCTTTATTATTCCAGACCACTTTCATCGTATCGCGAATGTGCTTTGGCTTTACTTTTCCTAGACCAAAAGGCACTTTACTCACCCAATGTTTAGGCATCGGTTTTTTATTTAATTTAATCGGTCCTGTATGTTTTGTGTTCCCCATTTCATTCACTCCCTTAAAAACAAAAATCCACCGTACTTCTTTCTTGCAACGAAGAAAAGAGATCACGGTGGTTAGTCATCAGCAGGATCGCTACTTTGTACCAAACCTATTTATTTTGGTTCGAAAATTTCTGTTCAATGTCTTGATCAAATACAAAAATAGACATTCCAAAATCACGTTCTATATTAATATCAACAAAGAGCTCGATAAACCTACTTTGTAAGAACTCTTCCATTTCAACTGGGGGGTGTTGCTTATATATATCCTTGACCATTTCCGTTCGAGCTGATCGCAGCATTTGCTTACCATCAGACGTGCTCGCGATGAATTTTTCAACAGGAGACAAGTTCCCTTCCATTTCACATATCGCCCAATTTTTGCAAAAAGTTGTGGTAATTTTGCTCGGACCTTTTCCCATGTGCTGTTTTCGAAATGTACGAACAATATTACTAAACTCTGCTTCATATTTATTCATCTGCCCTTGTCCATCCTTTTCTTTCGTAGTCTAAAATGGTCATTTGAATGCGCTTACCTCATGTGACACATAAAACCGATGACAGGATCGCTATCTCGTATCTTAAATGTCTAACTATTTTGACTATTATATAAATTTTACTTGTTTTTGTTTTTAATTTCAATATCTATGTATGATGTATATCTTTTTCAAGATTAAAAGCTTGTTATTCAACTGCTAGAAGTTTAAGATTTAGTTAATTCTGAAAATTATACTGTGTGGGTAGTTTGTAAAGCTATACGATAATAGAGGTGAAGGATATGACTCAAAAAATTAGTTTAAAACGACCGATTGTTCAGTATAGTGATAATCAATTTCAAAGTGTTGAGGACGAAATCGCAACCGAATTTCCGTTAACGATTTATGTGAATAATGATGAGTTTGCAACCATCGTATGTACCCCTACTTTTATAAAAGAAATGGTCATTGGGTTTCTGGCTTCAGAAGGAATTATACGCTTTCTAAGTGATATAAAAAACATCAACATCAATGAGAAACGCGGATTGGCCTATGTCAATTTGTATGCTTCCCAAATCACCAATCAACACTATTACGCGAAACGTTTCATTGGTTCGTGTTGCGGAAAAAGCAGGCAGTTTTACTTTTACAATGATACAAAAACAGCGAAAACATCGAAATCAACAACGACAATTACACCACAGCAATGCATATCGTTAATGAGACAGTTACAAGAAAAAAGTAACGTTTTCAAAAAAACGGGTGGGGTTCATAATGCGGCATTATCAACGCCAAGTGAAATGATTGTCACACACACCGACATCGGTCGGCACAATGCTTTAGATAAACTCTATGGCCATTGCCTTCTAAATCAAATCCCTGTACGAGATAAAATCTTAACCTTTAGTGGTAGAATTTCTTCAGAAGTATTAACGAAAGCAGCAAAAATTGGCGTTGGGATCATCTTATCAAAATCCGCACCAACCGACTTGGCGATCAAATTAGCTGATGACCTCAATATTACCGCTGTCGGATTTATCCGGGGGAACTCTTTCAACGTCTATTCACATTCATATCGAATTGTTGAATCCACCTTGTAAAGGTGGACATTTTTTTCCTTCCTGCAATCATTCCGCTAATTTGATGAATTTTTTTACTGTTTCTCCTACATCGTGTAGGTATAAAAATTTTCAGAATAATATTAATATTTAATTATCTAACCAAGTACTACTCATTTATTCACTGATAATCACTGGAGGGAAAAGTATGACGATAAATCAAGTTGGAGTTGTAGGATCAGGAACAATGGGAGGAGCGATTGCTCATGTAGCTGCCATTTCTGGCTATGAGGTTGTTCTATGTGATGTTGATCAAGCATTTTTAGAGCGTGCCATCAGTCGTATGGAAGCGTTTATGAATAAATCAATTGAAAAAGGAAAAATGTCTAGTGATCAAAAGGCAGACATTTTAAACCGAATTACATGCACGACGAACTTACAAGACTTTCATCAATCACAAGTTGTGATTGAAGCGATTATCGAGGACCTAGAAGCTAAGAAAGATATCTTTAAGCAGCTTGATGAAATTTTGCCGTCTAATTCTATCATTGCATCTAACACGTCATCCATGTCAATCACTGATCTAGCCGCTGTAACGAATCGACCTGAACAAGTAGCTGGCATGCATTTCTTTAATCCGCCTCAAATTATGAAACTAGTTGAAGTTGTCAGAGGATATAGCACTAGTGACCAAACCGTCGAACAGCTAAAAGATTTATCTCAAAAATTAGGAAAAGAGCCGATCGAAGTTAAAAAGGATACCCCAGGATTTATTGTGAACCGTATTATGATTCCACAATTTATTGAAGCCGTTCGTTTAGTTGAAGAAGGAGTCGCAACACCTGAGGATATCGATAAGGCGGTAACACTTGGTCTGAATTATCCAATGGGGCCATTTACATTGCAAGATTATGCGGGGGTCGATATCGGTTTACACGTCATGGATTATTTTTACGATGAATTTAAAGACAACCGCTTTGCTGCACCACTCACTCTTCGCAATTTAGTTCGTGCAGGTCGTGTTGGTAAAAAGGCTGGTGCCGGTTGGTTCGATTACAATAAATAGGAATAGGAGGATGCGAAAAATGAGTATGGAAACATTGCAATACGTTGTAGGCGAAAACCATGTTGCGACGGTGTATTTAAATCGCCCACCTTATAACCCTCTGAACAGACAACTTTTTAAAGAGCTCGGTTTCATTATGGATGAAATTGAACAAGACCCCAACGTAAAAGCTGTCATCATTACGGGTAACGGTGGTGCTTTTGCAGCTGGTGCAGATATTCACGATATGATGAAATTGAACGGCTCTGAAATATTAGATATGTGTCAGCTGTCACGAACAGCTCTAGATAAAGTTGAATCTCTTTCAAAACCCGTGATTGCAGCGGTGAATGGTCTTGCCCTTGGCGGCGGATGCGAACTCACATTGGCTTGTGACTTTAGAATTTGTTCAAATAATACAAAGTTTGGTTTACCAGAAATTAACCTCGGCATTATCCCAGGTGGTGGTGGTACACAACGCTTGCAACGACTCATCGGTCAAGCCAAAGCAAAAGAACTCCTCTACTTTGGAGAAACGATTGATGCAGAGCAAGCGCTAGCAGCTGGACTTGTTAGTAAAATCGTTGAATTGGATCAGTTACTTCCTGAAGCAGAACAATGGGCGCAAAAATTGGCCGATAAATCAACAGTTGCCATGCGTATGATGAAGAAATCGGTAAATAGCGGATCTAGCGCTGATTTACATACAGCCTTAGACCTTGAAACGGCTTGTTTTGGAAATGCGTTTGCCAGTGAAGATCGACAAGAAGGTATGAATTCATTTATTGAAAAACGAAAGCCACAATTTGTAGGTCGATAAGGAGGATTATCATGAAAAACAATGATATTTTGGTCATCGAAGGTGCACGAACAGCCTTTACTGAATTCGGAGGTTCATTTCGTAATGTGAGCGCTATAGACCTAGCAACAACGAGTAGCAAAGAAGCATTGAAAAAATCAGGTGTTGAGGCTGAGGAAGTCGACAATGTCGTGATTGGAAATGTGATTCAATCTAGCTCGGATGCCATTTATACAGGTCGACACGTCGGCTTAAAAGCTGGGGTCCCACAGAACGTCCCTGGTCTGACTGTGAATCGCTTATGCGGGTCTGGACTACAAGCCATTGTGAATGCAGCACAATCAATCAAATTAGGTGAATCATCCGTTGCTATTGCTGGTGGTACTGAAAATATGAGCCAAGTCCCACATGTCATTCGCGGAGCACGTTGGGGGGTTCCATTAGGCAAAGCACCGATGGAAGACTATTTATGGGAAGCACTATATGATCCTTATGGCGACTGCACAATGGCCTTAACAGCTGAAAATCTAGCAGAAAAATACGGCATTTCAAGAGAGGAAATTGATGAGTTTGCCGTTAACAGTCATCAAAGAGCAATTGATGCGATTGAAGGTGGACGATTTTCAGAAGAGATTGTTCCGTATACGATCAAAAAACGAAAAAAGGACATCGTCATTGATCAAGATGAACACCCACGTCAAACAACAGCTGAATCATTAGCGAAATTACCTGCCCGGTTTAAAAAGGATGGCGTCGTTACTGCAGGAAATGCCAGTGGTATTAACGATGGGGCAGCTTCCTTAATTGTCACATCGTCCGATTACGCACAACAACGAAACTTAAAACCGGTGGCTAGACTCGTCTCTTGGGCAGTTGTCGGCGTAGATCCTCAATATATGGGAATCGGGCCAGCTCCAGCCATTCAAAAAGCGTTAGCGAATGCTGATTTATCCGTCGAGGATTTAGATTTAATTGAAATCAACGAAGCATTTGCTGCTCAATACCTCGCTTGTCAAAAAGAGCTTGGCTTTAATCCTGAAATCGGAAATGTTAACGGTGGTGCCGTTGCGTTAGGTCACCCACTTGGAGCAAGTGGAGCAAGAATCTCGCTTTCTCTTATTTATGAACTACGCCGTAGAAACAAGCGATACGGGGCTTCGGCATTATGCATCGGAGGCGGGCAAGGAATCGCAGCCATTTGGGAGTGTTTGTAATCTATTCATAGATAAATTGAACAGACCTGTTCACGAACTAGTTCGTACCTATTTTTTATAAGTTTAATTTTTGTAAAATTCAGTAAAATACGGAGGTCGTTTATGAATAACAAAGATCCGCAAAGTATTACCCAACTATTTGAAAGCGCTTCCTCTAGAGGGCCTACGAAAGAAATCGTGTTTGATCAATATCAGCGAATGACTTATCAGGATGTTTGGAATGATTCACTTACCCTAGCCGCAGCACTTCGTGAACAAAATGTCTCTAAAGGAGATAAAGTCGCCGTTTGTTTGCCGAACTGGAATGAATTCGTCGTTATTTATATGGCCATCGCTCACTTAGGCGCTATTATGGTTCCATTTAATACAAGATATAAATCAGAAGAAGTCGAATACATCCTTAACAATTCAGGAGCTAAAGTCGCCTTCTTTACAAAAGAATTTAGTGGTGTAAATCATTTCGAGCAATTCAAACAAGCTAGTCAAACGTGCGAACAACTCGAGAAATTATTTACGGTACGCTTCAAAGATAATGATCATTTATCTTACGAAGATTTATTAACCACCGGACAAAATAAAACGTTCTCTCCTGTCGCTATCGATCCAAAGGAAGATGTATTTACGATTCTATATACATCAGGATCAACAGGTGCACCAAAAGGGGCTATGCTTACCCACGCTAATGTCGTCAGCACGGCCGTCATTACGGCTGAGGAAATGAAATGTACATCAGATGATGTTTTTCTAGTAGCTGTCCCCGTTTTTCACGTGTTTGGGATGGTTCCAAGCATCTTAACGACGATCGCCTCTGGCGCAAGAATGGTATTCATGGATCAATACAAAGCGAAGGAAGCACTAAAAATTATCGAAGATGAAGGTATTACGATCAAACATGGCGTACCTACTATGTTTGTACTCGAGTTAAACCATCCTGAATTCAAGAATTATAATTTATCAACATTACGCACGGGTTTAATTGCGGCTGCTCCATGCCCTGTTGAGGTTGTCAAACGAATTCGCTCTGATATGGGTTGTAATATTATTGTCGCTTACGGATTGAGTGAAACCTCCCCTACATTAACGATGACTAGCTTCAATGATAATGACCTAGTGCGTTCGGAAACAGTCGGAAAAGCACTCCCTGGTGCAGAAATAAAGATCGTCAACGAACAACGAGAAGAGGTCAACGTAGGAGAAGTTGGTGAACTCGCTTGTCGTAGCTTTGGTGTTATGAAAGGCTATTACAATATGCCTGAGAAAACGAAAGAAGCCCTTGATAACGATGGTTGGTTCTATTCTGGTGATCTAGCAACCATGGATAATCACGGTTATATCCGTATTGTTGGACGTAAGAAAGAAATGATTATCCGCGGCGGTTACAACATTTATCCACGAGAAGTAGAAGAAGTGTTTTACACTCACCCGAATGTCATGGAAGTAGCCATTGTCGGTCTACCTGATACCGTCCTTGGAGAAATATCGTGTGCATGTATCAAGCTAAAAGCTGAGGATGATACCGATGAAAAGAGCTTGCTAGACTTTATAAAAACAAAGGTTGCCGATTACAAGGTCCCTGACAAAGTCTTGGTCGTAGATGAGTTCCCTATGACGGCAAGCGGTAAAATTAAAAAGATAGAACTCCAAAAACAATTGAAAGAAAAATTAACAACTGAATTACGTTAATAGCTACTACTAAAAAAGGAGCTAGCAAAACATGAGCAAACAATCTATAACATACCAACAAAGCGAGCATATCCCTCGTCACACAGATTGGAAACCCTTACGGATCGAAGGCATCTCAATGAAAAACCTCCATCAATTTGAGGAAGGTGGTAGTACGGTCCTTATCAAGATGGAACCAAATAGTTCATTCCCCCTTCATAACCACGAAGCAGAAGAAGAAGTCTATGTCGTTGAAGGAGAAGTAAAAGTAGGTAAATATCATTTAGAACAAGGAGATTATCTATTTACATCACCAGAAACGATTCATGCGCCATTCTCCCGTAAGGGGTGCATTCTTCTAGCAACAACCCGAAAGCCATTAAAATTTTTAAATAAAAAAGAAGATCAATCACGTTAGTACATGATCTTCCGTTTATAGAGGTGGGTAATATGAATTTTCATTTATCAGAAGAACAATTAGCGATTCAATCATTAGCACGAGATTTTGCCACAAATGAAATTGCACCCTTTGCTAGAACATACGACGAGGAAGAATCGTTCCCGATAGATATTATGCAAAAGTTATATGAAAATGGCTTGGCTAACTTAGCCATTCCGGAACAATATGGAGGTCCTGGCATCGATAAGGTCTCCCACTCCTTAATCGTTGAAGAAATAGCGAAGGCATGCGCAGGGGTGGCTACAAGTCTTGAAGCAAACTCACTATCATCATATCCGATCCTTATCGGTGGCAGCGATGACCTCAAACGCAAATACTTAACTCGACTGACTGAGGAAGGGAAATTTGCATCCTTTGCTTTGACGGAACCGAATGCAGGAAGCGATGTGAGTTCCTTATCAACGACGATAAAAAAAGCCGGAGATGAGTATATCCTTGATGGAGAGAAATGCTTTATCACCAATGCTAGTTACGCTGACTTCTTTGTCGTGCTAGCTGTTCAAAAAGATGAAGATCAAAAAAAATCATTCACAGCGTTAATCGTTGACCGCGATTCTCCTGGGGTGACGATTGGTGAAAAAGAGAAAAAGATGGGTCTACGTGCCTCTGATACATCATCTGTTATTTTTGAAGAAGTCAGAGTACCGGTTAGCAACCGTTTAGGAGCTGAAGGTGACGGTTTTAAAATCTTTATGAAAGCATTGATGAGCGCGCGTCCGATGGTCGGATCACAAGCAGTTGGCATCGCCCAAGGGGCTTATGAAGCGGCGTTAGCTTACGCCAAAGAACGGAAACAATTTGGAAAACCGATTACTCAGTTCCAATCACTACAATTTATGCTTGCTGATATGGCAATGACGATTGAAGCTTCTCGATTGCTTGTACAAAAAGCTGTATACCTTTTACAAGAAGGCACCCCTTCTCTTACTCATGCTTCATTCGCGAAATGCTATGCTTCTGATACGGCAATGAAGGTCGCAACGGATGCTGTGCAAATTTTTGGCGGATATGGGTTCATACGCGAATATCCAGTTGAAAAATACTTACGAGACGCTAAAATTATGCAAATCTATGAAGGAACCAATCAAATTCAACGTGTCGTCATCGCTAAGGAAATCCTTTCATAACAAACATCCAATAGAGAGAAAAAAGCAGATCCAAGAACATTTTTTAAACATAAATTCTGAAAATTAAAATAACGGAGGTGGTTTTATGGCTTTTTACAAGCGTAAAGACGGAGAAGAGCATCCGCATTGGCCGCTGGGGCCGTTTCAAATTCGCTTACCATTTATTCATTACCGCTTAGAGACACCAGAAATTATTCAAGGAATTGTTTTGTTTGCCATCGGCCTAACCGTCATCCCTCTTTTAGAAAACTATGTTGGGTTCTCTTACGAGGCAGCATTAGCCGTTGCCACGATTTACCTTCTCACAATGCTTATTCCACCTCTGATGGGGGTACCGTTTGTCCCTGGGTTTATTACAGCTGCTATTCCACTTGTCATTATCTTCCTCGGTAATTTTGAACCAGGTCCCGAGGCTGTAAGGGCTCTGATCGGCTTACAACTATCAGTCGCTGTCATTTTCCTCTTGCTTGGAATTACTGGTTTAGGGAAAATGATTGTGACCAAACTACCCAACTCGTTAAAATCTGGGATCTTAATAGGTGCTGGTATCGCAGCGATACTAGGAGAAATTGAAGCAGGAGGTCGACTTGCAACAACTCCGATTTCATTAATTATCGGAACATTAGTATGCTTCTACCTTATGTTCTCTAATTCATTTCAACAACTATATAACAAAGGTAGAATTGCGAAGGTTATCGCTAACTTTGGAATCATGCCTGCCATAATCGTCGCGATTATCATCGGTTGGGCATCAAGAGAATACCAGACACCTACGATTGAATGGGGATTTGTCATTCCAAATTTTCCAGAGCTGTGGAATTATACCCCATTTGTTGTCGGACTACCTGATCTAAACATTATTTTACTAGCGATTCCAACCGCTCTCATCGCTTATATTATCGCTTATGGTGATATCGTTGTGGGAACGTCCTTGTTGGATCGAGCATCAGAAAAACGGAACGATGAAAAGGTTCCCGTAAGTATTAGTAATTTACACACGCTAACGTTTTTTAGAAACTTTGTTCACGCTTTATTCGCACCACACCCAGGGTTAGCCGGACCGATCTTTACAGCAGGTACAGCTTCCGTGATGGAGCGGTATAAATACGGACGAAAAGCGATGGATTCAATCCATTCTGGCACGAATTCATTACTGATTGCCATGTTTATTTCAACGATTACACTGCCACTAGTGACACTTTTTCAACCTGTATTACCAATCGCATTATCATTAACATTAATTTTAACTGGGTATCTATGTATTTCGATCGGTATTGATCAAGTAAAAACGCCTGCTGAACGAGGTGTAGCGGGAGTCATGGCCATTGTCTTGTTTGCATATGGAGCCGCACATGCACTGATCGTTGGTCTGATCCTCTACTTCTTAATCCAGAAAAAATCTAATGATAAACAGGAAGATCAAAGTTTTGATGAAAACATTGAAAAAACCGGGTAACTATCATTTTCAAAAAACCTTGAAGAAGCTTCAAGGTTTTTTGAAGGTGAATAACATGAGATCACGAACAAATAAATGATATAATATTATGAATGTTTTAAATATTTCTTATGTTTTAAACTTGCAAAAGTAAGTGAGGGATCGTATGACTTCAATCACAAAACAAGAAAAACTTAAACAAAGAATCGATTATCATTTAAGAGAAGTAACTAGACAGTTAGTGAAATTCGATACGGTCGAAGAAACATTAAACTTTTTATTAGAATCCTTTGCGCTTGAATTCACCTGCGATTTAGTTGCCGTTATCTTAAAGGAAGGTGACATTTTAACACCAAAAGTTTGGATAGGTGAAGATTATAATATCAAAGATACACTCACTCTTCCACTTGACCGTTGTTCTCCAAATCTCTTACAGGATGCCTTATGGTGGCCAAATGATAAGGAAGACAACAGTGAGTGTCAATTTAGTCGCTCCTTAGAAAATGAGGAGATCTCGACGTGGTTTACGGTTCCTTTGAAAGAAAATAACCATAGCTTTGGTTTTTGTCTCATTTGCTTTCGTAAGTTTGTCCCTTTGGTACTAGAGGCTGAAAAAATATTTGAGGAATTTGGTCGTGATGTTGCCGTTGCGATGGAGTTAGCTCGTAAGAAAGAAAAACAAAAAAAGAAAATAAAAGGGATCGAATGGTTAAGAGAAAATATTTTTCCAGGATCTTCAATTGAACAAATGATTGAAAAGATTGTTGAACGCGCTGGTAAAGGAACGAAAGCAAAAGGAGCCTGTATCTTTTTATATGATGAGAACAATAATCGCTTCAGTTTCCATCAACCAGCGTATGGATCGATTGAACCCCCTAAGAGCATTGTAATTGATTCAAGAAAATCAATGAAGAATTATTTCCCCTCTTTAGAAACCGCTGGAGGGTGCGAGTTAACGGTACCTTTGGTTGTTAACTTAAAAACCATTGGTGTTCTACATGTTTGCGGAAAAGACGATGGAACCTTTACTGAAGAGGATCTCGAGCTTTTAAACTTTTTAGCCTCTCATGTTTCCACACAAATTGAGAATGCTCGTATGTATAAACTTGAATCAGAAAGTAAAACACGAATGAAAAGTATCATTATTCATCATCAAGAACTATCTCAAAAAATGGTGGAAGGAAAAAGTATTAATGAACTAACTGAAACGATAAGCTCTCTGTTGCAGAGTTCGATCTATTTATTGGATCGATTTTTACGTCCCATTTCCTACTATCCACAAGAAGAGGACAAGGACCTCCACTCCCTAATTATCAATCGTCTATCCATCCATAAGGATCAAATCCTTGCGCTAAAAACCGATGAATTATGGATCGGAGAAGATAAACTCGAACTCGGCATTTGGCCAGTTATTAGTAGCGGTGATGTCCTTGGTTATTTAGCCATCGTTACGAATCAAAAGAAGTTTGACCAGATTCACCGTTTAACGTTAGACTATGTACTTAATATATATGCGATTGAATTTATGAAGGAAAAACTAATCTTGGAAACCAAAGAACAAGTAAAAGAGAGCTTTATTAATCAATTATTTGCTCCGAGTATCGATGATTACGATAAAATCATCCAATATGCGAATTTAATAAATTGGAATTTATTTGATCGACATCGAATTACCGTACTTACGATTGTGAATAATCAAGACGTTGAGATTGACCTAGTTGAATTGGAACGAAAAAAAGCATTCATCTGGGATAAGATCAAAACAAACATGTCCAATTTTGATCCAGGAACGATATTTACTCGTAAAGGAAATGAATTTATTTTTATCTCTCATGTTCAAAACGAAAAGGCTGATGTAAATAACTATTGGTCAAATGTTTATCGACGGATTAAACAAATCGTTAAAAAAGAGGATGATCTTTTTGACGTCTATATGGGGGTTGGTGGAATTACGGAATTGATTGACGAATATTACCCCTGCTATAAGAAAGCATCGAAAGCAACTAATGTCGTCTATCATCGTTTTTCAACTTTAGGTTTTGCTTTGTACGATGATTTGGGGTCCTATGCAATTTTGCATAGTATCAATGATCAAGATACGGTTTACGACTTCGTCAATGAATATTTAACCCCCCTATTGAATTATGCAGATGGTCAAGGAGCAGATTTATTCCTTACGCTTAAAACCTATTTAGACCGCAATGGCAGTATAAAAGAAACATCAGAAGCTCTGTTTATTCACCGCAGTACGTTGCAATATCGCCTTGAGAAAATTCGTGAAGTGCTAAAAGTAGATCTAGATGATGCCGATGTTCGTTTTAATTTAATGATGGCTTATCGGTTATATAGCCTGTCCGATAAACCTCAAAAACTTGACAGAGGATCACCTCCCTCCTTTAATTATCAGAAAAGTTGAAATAGTTAACCTTTTATTGTACATTATGTTTATAACAACTAAAATTTTTATAGCATAATATTAAGAACGATCTTACCAAAGGTACGAATGCTTCTATGCTTACTCAAGATAAAGGACGTGTTACAAATGTATCAAGTAATTGAAACAGAAAATAGTAAAGTTTACTCAATTTCCGCACCAATGCCATATTTGCGAACGATCAACTTCTTTTTAATACAAAAAGATAATTACCTATGTTTGATCGATGCCGGTATTGATAATGAAAGTTGTTGGGATCAATTAGTAACGACTTTATCCAGTCATGGGCTGAAGGTGACCGATATTACTCATATTCTTCTAACCCATCATCATCATGATCATGTGGGGCTAGTCAATCGGATTACTGAAAACCACCCTATCCCTGTTTATGCCCACCATCAATCCATTCCGCGTTTACACCGAGATGATGATTTTTTGAAGATAAGAGTTAAATTTTTTGAGCAACTATATCATGAGATGGGCTGCGGTCAACAAGGAGAAAAGCAAGTCCAGCATATCGATAACGCTCGTAAAAAAAATACCCATTTGAAAGTAAACACAGATATTTTACCGCTAAACCATTTAGATGACATATTAGACTTTCAAGTGCTCGAAGTGCTAGGTCACGCCCCAGATCAAATCGCCTTTTATCACCCTGATAAAAAATGGCTATTTGCCGGAGATCATCTCATCGAACATATCTCAAGCAATGCCATCGTTGAACCAGACCAAAATGGACAGCGAAAACAAACATTAATAGAATATATTGAGTCATTGAAAACCTGTTTGAATCTAGATGTGTCAACAGTGTTTACAGGACATGGTGAGCATATCAAAAACCATAAAGAATTAATACAAAAACGTTTAACAAGAATTGATGAAAAGTCAGAACAAATACTCAACCTCATCAAACAAGGCCATTCAACTGGGAGTGAAATTGCCCAAACGTTTTACGGTGATAAATATAAAAGCCAATTTTCACTCGTCATGTCTGAAATTATCGGTCAACTCGATTATTTAGAATCTAAAAATAAAGTGGAAAAGGTCCTCAAAGAGGGCATTTGGCAGTATCATTGCTAAAATGCTTCAGATAGGAGTGCCGATGATCCGGTTACTCCTATTTTTTGTGTTTATGCCGATACGCTACTCCCATCCAAGAAATAATTAACAATCACAATGAAACGACGCCACCCCCATATACAGGTGAACTGCACCGAAAGTTCTAAGTGAAAGGGAGGATGGACAATATGAGTAAACAAACAACAACGCTTACGTACGTAGAAATAGATAACCTGATTGAATCAATCGATAAGGACTCTTTTAAAGATATTAAATGGAAGACCTTTACCGAAGAAGAAATAGAATCTTTGTTGAAAACTTCCTAACAAAACAAGGTAAAGAATCTATCATTTCACTATAAAAGTAATAGACTTACCCCTTCTCCGCTGCTAGTTTTCGCGCTCGTAACTGCTCCATCAGCTGATCAAAACGCTCTTTTTCTTCCTTCAATGACTGATTGTTTTCAGCAATATTGATTCTTATTCCAATAATAAAGTACATATCCGTACTTCCCTTGCTCTTGGTTTACATAAAAAACCCCTTTAAGAATAAAGGGGTTATAATAGTTCAAATCTAACATTTTTTATTCTAAATAACTATGATCAGTAAGGGGGAAATAATAGTCACTTAAAAACTAATGAAATCTAAATACCCTATGTACTTTCTATTAGTGCACCACTTGATCAAACGGTAAGAAGCATTTTATTACATAAAGTTTGTAGGTGCCCAAAGAGAAATGGCAGGGATAAAGGCAATTACAATTGCCGCAATAATCAGAATCATTAAAAATGGTACACTATGTTTAATAAACTCCTCTACTTTTGTACCAGTTATAGAGCATGTCGTATACATAATGGTTCCCAATGGAGGCGTTATAGTCCCTAGGCTAACACAAATGATAAAGAAAATTCCAAATTGAACAGGGTCAATACCATATTCTAATAACATTGGCATAAATAAAGGAGTCAAAATAATAATTGATACGTTTCCTTCTATAAACATTCCTACAACCATTAAAAATACAAGTACGATAATAAAAAACATAAATGGTGAGGAAATATATTCAGTGATAAAAAGCGTCATTTTCTGTGGCACTTGCTCTAAAGTTAATACCCAAGCAAATGCTGATCCAGCAGCAATGATGATTAAAATTGACGCTGCAGTATGTACAGTTTCAACAAGAGCCTTAACTAATTGACCAAACTTCATTTCACGGTAGATGACTAAACCAAGGATTAGTGCGTAAACAACAGCAATCGCCCCAGCCTCAGTAGCACTAAATATCCCAAAACGTATTCCTCCAATAATAATAACAGGTAAAAGTAACGCTAGCACTGCATCTTTAAGTGCATAAAAGAACTCTTTTGCTGTTACCTTTTCACTTTTTTCAGTTTCAAGGTTATGTTTTTTCGCATAGAAATGAACATATATCATAAAAATCAAACACAGAGTAATCCCTGGCAAAATCCCTGCTAAAAACAATTGCCCAATCGAAACGTTACCAACATACCCATACATAATTAAAGCAATTCCTGGTGGAATAATTGGTGTAATTAAAGCTGTTGATGCAGTAAGAACAGTGGCAAAAGATCGGGAATACCCCTTTTTCTCCATTTCTGGAACTAATACTTTTGACTGCATAGCTGCATCAGCAATATTAGATCCAGACAAACCACCCATTAATGTACTAAGAACAACATTAACCTGAGCCATCGACCCAGGAAGAGGTCTGGTAATAATTTCTGCAAATCGTAACATTCTTGTTGTAATCCCAGTGTAGTTCATTAGTATACCTGCTGTAACAAAAAAGATGATCGCTAGTAAAGGAACAGATTCTATTCCCCCTATCATCCTTTGAATGAGGACCATAAATGAAAAAGTGTCAACGAATATAAAATAAGAAGCTGTACTAATTATTAAAGCAAATGCAATTGGTACATTCAGAAGAAATAAAATGAGTAATACAGACAATACGAGAGCGAGAGCCATCTTAAGATCCCCCTTCCTGCCCAGGCTTCTGTTTAAAGGATCTAACCAAAACCCTGGTAAATTGAATGGCTGTTAAAAGGCCTCCTAATGGTACAGCAATATTAATGAATTGATAACTGATACCAAGTACAGGTGTTACTTTGCTGGTAGCCTGTGCCGTTAACTCAGAGCCAAGGAAAATAAATATATAAATAAGAACAAAATAAATGGCTGCGGCACGAATAATTGAGCAAGTGATACGCAAAGGCTCTGGCATCTTATTCACAAAATAATCAACGCCTACATGACTATCCCGCTTCATTGCTGAGCTAATTCCTATAAAGACTAACCAAATAAATAACCCTATAGCAATTTCCTCAGCCCACGCGATCGGATTATTTAATACAAACCGAAAAAATACATTAGAACCGGTTAGTAAAATGATTACTGCAAGTGCGACAGTCGCAATTACATCATCAATAGCGTTAAACCACTTCATAATCATTATTTTTCCCCCTAACCAACAATAATGATAGTACACCTTACCTCCTTTCCTCTTAGATTGAAGAGTAAGGTAAATTCATATGGAGAGAATAGTGCGCATCGTACTTAAGTACATGCGCACTATTCCATGTGATAATCTTTCCCTTTTTGTCCATCTACATTTTCTATGTAATGAACACAATTTTCTTTAGAAAGTATTTAGTGTTAACGATGTTCAAGTAACTCTTGGATTTCTTCATAAAGTCCTGGTGTCCAATTAGGGAATTCTTCATAAACCCCTTGTACACTCTCTCTAAATGGATCAATGTCTACTTCATAGAATTCTACACCTAGCTCTTCAAATTCTGCTAAAACTTCTTCGTTTTGTTCTTCTAATACTTGTTTTCCATATTCTCCAGCCTCAATCCCAGTATCTCTAAGAGTTTGTACAACATCTTCTGGTAATGAATCAATAAAGGATGTACCACCAACCCAAGAAATAATAAACTTTTGATGTCCTGTAAAAGAAAGGTGTTGAGAAACCTCATGCGCCTTTACGCCTTGAAGTACTGAAAGTGGATTTTCTGCCCCATCTATTAAACCTTGCTGAAGTGAAGTGTATAAATCTCCTAGTGGAGTTGGTGTTGCAGCTGCTCCCATTGCTTCAAATGTAGCAATTGACATTTGGTTGTTTGGCACACGGATTTTCATACCATTTAAATCTTCAGGTGATAATACCTTTTCATTTGTTAAAAGGTGCCGCTCTCCGTAAACTGTGTTTGCAATAATATCAAGACCTTCTCCATTAAGATCACTTCGTAATCCCTCGAACCAATCAGTGGTTGTTAAATATAATAAGTCATCCATGCTTTCCACTAAGTAAGGTGCCGTTAAGATCCCTGCATCTGGTACATAATCCATTAAGAAATCATATCCAGCTAATACGATGACGTTATTCCCCATTGTAGCTTGTTCAATAACATCCTTTTCAGAACCTAATTGTGAACTTGGATAAAGATTTAATTCAATTTGTCCATTGCTTTCTTCTTCAACGAGTTCTTTCCACTTTTGAGCAAACTTATCAATTGGCTCATCAGGTTGGTTTCCATAAGCAACATTAATTTCAATTGTTTCTCCTTCTGATGCTCCCTCAGACTCGCCTCCTGTTGATGAAGTATCTGTTGTACTAGAGTCTGACGAACAAGCTGTAGTAATCATAATTAACATCATAACTACGGCTACAGGTAACAATTTAAGTACTTTTTTCATTACGATAACCCCTCTCCATTTAATTTTTATGTTAAGTAGAGATAGTTAGAAAACGCTTACAATACAAGCCACTTAAACTATCCCTACTAAAAACTGAACTAGAATGTTGGACCAATTCTCCAAATACCAAAGTCATGTTGCTTAAGAATTTCTGCTTTTGTAAGCTTTCCAGAGCTAACTAAGGAAATCTCATCTAAAATTCTTTTTCCCACATCTTGTACGTTTTCTTTACCGTCAATGATTGTTCCCGCATCAAGGTCGATATTTTCACTCATTCTTTCAAACATTGGCGTATTCGTAGAAATTTTGATAACTGGTGCAATTGGTGATCCTGTAGGTGTTCCTCTTCCACTTGTAAATAGTACAACTTGAGCGCCACCTGCAACCATCCCTGTTAATTGTTCAATGTCATGACCTGGCGTATCCATCCAAACCAATCCTTTTTCCGTTGGTTCTTCAGCGTAATCAACAAGTTCATTTAGCGTACTTTTTCCAGCTTTATTTGCAGCTCCTAAAGATTTTTCTTCGAGTGAGCTTAATCCGCCTTCAATATTTCCTGGACTTGGGTTACCTGTTCTAATATCTACTCCCATTTGGATAGAACGGTTTTCCATTGCTTCTATGACTTCATAAACACGCTTGGCTACTTTATCATTTTTAGCCCGATTAGCAAGTAAATGCTCTGCTCCAATTAATTCCGTTGTTTCAGCTAAAATCGCTGTTCCACCTTTTTCAACGATCATATCACTTACTGCTCCAACTGCAGGATTTGCAGATAATCCAGAACATGCATCAGACCCACCACATTCAGTCCCAATAATTAATTCGTTAAAATCACACCATTCTTTCATTTGGGCCGAAGCTTCTTGAACGAGCTCAGAGGCAGCTTGGGCTCCTTCAGCTATAGCTGTTAATGTCCCTCCATGGTCTTGAATAGAAACTGTTCTTACAGGTTTTCCAGTCTTAGCAATTTCCTCAGCTACACTTCTTGCTTGGTGAGTTTCACACCCTAAACCCAAAACGACCACACCATAGACATTTGGGTTTTTCCCCATTCCTGCATACGTTCTGAACGTCTGCTCATAATCCACACCCACTTGTGCACATCCATGTTGATGAATAAAACTAACTGTACCCTGTACAAGTTCAGTGATTCGCTGTGCTGTTTGTGTGGCACATGTAATGGTTGGTAAGATTAAAACATGATTACGTACCCCGACTTTTCCGTTTGCTCGACGATATCCTAAAAATTTTCCTTCCTTATTAATCTGTAGCAATTTTATCCCCCCGTCCTCTAGTTCCTTCAAGATTATGAACATGAATATGTTCGCCTTCTTTAATATCACGTACAGACCTTCCGATAACTTCTCCATACTTAACAATATTTTCGCCCTGTTTAATATCATGGACTGCAAATTTATGACCGAAAGAAATTGTATCTTGCATGAGTATTTGTTTCGATGAGCCATCAGGTAAATTCACTGTTACTTCTGCATTAGCAGGGATCTCTTGCAAAGCAACTGCCACGCTATCAACTGTTCTCATAACAATTGTTCGATATGTCTCTTCACTCAATTTAATTCACCCTCCCGAATTTCTTAGCGTAACTATAAACTCTTAAAGTCTAGTTCTATTGTAGTGTGATAGCATGGTAGGACCACTATAGAACTGATTATTTATCAAGGGGATTCTTAAAGGTTCGGTTGCTCTACTAACTAAGTTTGTTTAATTTTAAAATTAAAGCGCTTTCCTAAAGGTGTGTGGTAGTACCAGTATAGTTATAGTACCATAAGAATTTTCTTTCTTCAACAAATTTTCACACTATTTTAATTTAGCATACTACTCATCACTCATATTTAAATAAAAATTTCTACACTATACCTGTTAAGCATATGGACATCTATTTTTATAATTAAATTAAAATTAAGATAAAATATTTTCTTTTGATATGCTTTTGTGGTATTTTGGTGGTACCACAATTCATTTGTAAAACATCAAAAAGGGGGTGGTTATATGGTGAAAATAAATCCAATTAAAAGAATGACAGTCACTGAGCAAGTGATGGAACAAGTGGCTTCTTGGATAACATCAAATCAATTAAAACCTGGAGATAAATTGCCAAATGAACGATTGTTAGCTGAAGAGTTTGGAGTAAATCGAGGAAGAATACGTGAATCTTTGCGAGCTTTATCCCTGATTGGTCTCATTACAATTAAGCCCGGAGAAGGAAGCTTTGTTAGTAAACATGAATCTCCAATCCCCTCTGAGACAATTATTTGGATGTATTACAATGAAATAAACAATTTAGAAGAAGTATATGCTGCACGAAAGCTAATCGAGTCTGAGATTTACTTCGAAGCATCTCAGAACATGTCAAAAGAAGAGATCGAAGTACTTGAGAAAATATTAGGTCAGTTAAAAGAGTTATCTGTCAAAGATAAAAATACACAAGCATTTCAGGAACTCCTTGATGAATTTGATTTACACATGGGATTTTGTAGTAGTAATAAAATATATAGTAAGTTAATGCAAACGATTGTATATCTTCGCCATGAGACGATGTTAAAGCTTCTGAATGTACCTGGGGCTTGGGAAAACAGTATTCACTGCCGAACGATGTTGGTAAAAGCGATTAAAGACCACGATAATGAAACAGTAAAAAAAGCTATTGAGCTTAATTTCACAAATGCTAAAAAGTTTTATGGAAAAGTTAATTAAATTGGCAATCAGTGAGGAAAGAGTGACCATCCACCCCATTTATACAAAATGTAAGCACCATTTCGATGGTATTTATGTTGGGTATCGGTTGAATAGCTCTGCCCCCTCTAATCTCATAATTCCGTAAAACAGGTTCTAAGTCAAATGTTGGGGTAGGCTATGTGCCTACTCCCTATCCTATATGACTTTGAATTGCTTTCCATTGATGATGGAGTAAAACCCTCATCCGAAAACGATCATACCTGCGGAACCCAAATGCATTACGCTTAATC
>NZ_JAHPIV010000016.1 GCF_019039105.1 Desertibacillus haloalkaliphilus
CTCCCCCTAAGGTAAAACAGATTTTTATTTTTTAATCTGTCTACCCTAGAGGGAGCATATCATTTTGTCCCAGCCTCTTTGCTTTGATTAAAGCCCCTTTAACATTTATACATGTTAAGCGATTGCTGAATATGCTGCCTCTGCTTATTTATCCCTTCCTCTAACGAAATCTTTGGTGTAAAACCAAGCTCACGTTTTGCCTTTTCCCCAGAGACTTTCACTTGTAAGCGTCGATTTTTTTCAATTTCTTCTGGTTTTCCGGTAATCATTTGGCATCCTCGATACCATTCTCCTGTTTTACTGCTTGAAAAATTATAGATCGTTGCCTGCTTTTTAGCCGCCGAGAGAAGGAAGCCTTCAATGACATCATCAATATACATGACATCAATGGTTGAGCGGTCACCTTCAACCGTCGTCATTTCTTTATTATGTTCTTTAGACACGATCAATTTGTGATACGTCATATCCTCTCGTTGCCACGGCCCATAAATCGTTGGCAAGCGCAAGATTGTTGCCGAAAACCCATGTTTCTGACTTTCCTTATATAGTAGTGATTCACTAACAAGCTTTGTTAAGCCATAAGGCGTAGATGGATTTGTCGGTGTTTTTTCTGTAATGATTCCGGTTCGTTCCCCATAAACTTCAATGGTGGATGCATAAACTACATGAATTCCTTTCGGACACCCTTCAATCAACTGTTGTGTCGTTTTTACATTTTGCTTAATGACAGAACGTAAATCACCCCAGCCTAAATCTTGGTTTGTAGCTGCTGCCAAATGAAAAATCACATCAGCCTTCTTGAGTAAACGTCGAAGGTTCAATTCTCCTATTTGTTTATCAAAAAAATGAAAGTTTGCATTCCTACCAATCCTCAACCATTTTTCTTCTTGAAGGTGCTTCGTTTTTTTATCAATCATGCTGTCAATCGCATAGACTTCAATCCCCTTCTCAAGTAACCGTGAACACAAATGAAAACCGATAAAGCCTAATGCACCCGTTACTACAACCCTTTTCATCCTTTTCCTCCTAGATTTGTCTCGTAAAACAATAAACCCCCTCTGTACGAAAGAATTTGTCCAGAGAGGCTTGGTTTCATGTACGATCTAGGCATCGATTGAGTCCTGATTTAATTGTTGTTTTAATTCCTCTAACCTCTGCTTTCCACTAGTTGTTAAGTTTGTCTCTTCCTGATTTAATAAGGCATGTAGTTCATCATATTGACGTTGGTCAAAGCTGCTAATAAAATCATCTCCCTTCATCAGTAGATAAACAGAACACGTTCAAAACGAGTAAGTCTCTGCCATTTATTATATACCATTAACTATATGTTTAAATGTATAAATTGTTGCAACCTTTATTGAAAAATAAAAAAGACTGCCTAAAAGGTCACTTCACCTTTTTTTAGACAGTCTTTTCATTGCTTTATGGTTTTCGTTTAGGCATCCATTTCCGGTTGTGGTTTGATGTTTCCGGAAATCGTTCTCCTGCTTTTAGCTTAACCGACTTAGGGTTTTGAACCATGCTTCCTGTTTCACCAATTTCAACGTATATCCCATTGTTTGGTGCCTTATGGCCTGGTTCAAATTGATGACTTTGGCCCACTACTTTCACCCTCCTTATGAAACAAGGTATTTTTACTATTTCCATTTAGGGGTGAAAACATCATCACCATTATTTAGAAAACATTAGCGTATCTAATGTTAAAGTGAGGTAATAATCAGAACAAAGGCTAAACTATTGGCCATTTCAATTATGCCAAGAATTGCAGGCTTCGGCTTTGCCTTTTTCGGCATCACCCATGTTTTACACGCACTTGTTAAAAACGCTAGTGCGATTAGTGGGTAGCCAATGACTAAAGGAATGAGAACAATACCTCCATGATAGCCATAAGATACCAAAGTAAAACGTTTATTGCCACGTTCCCGGATAAAGGTTTTTACATGAAAAACACTCGCAATAAAAAATAGATAATTAACAAACATTAAAATGTAAGCATGAGTATCTAGTTGCCCAGTTCCAAGATCATAAGAAATTAACACCAAAAAAGAAAAGCTCGCAATGGCTACCGCATCGTTAATAAATAGCCGTTCCTTTTTTTGTTTCGCAAAAATTAGGTTAATCACAAACAAGGGGATAATTAGCAATCCAAGAACGATTAGCGTCGGTTGTTGAATTAAATATGATACGACAAATAGACACCCTATAAGCGTGTATACGAGCAAGGAAGGCAGCACTTGCTTTCCCAAGCTTGGTTTTCGAATATAAGATAAGATTGCGCTTGAAGCGAAATAAAAGCTCAAAACTCCTATAAAAAAGACGAGGTGATTCCAAGTCGGTCCGCTTACAACGGTACCAATTAGATACGGGACCACTAACATTGCCCAAGCCCCATGTTCTCTAGGAATGAACCATTTCATTGATCTCTTCCTTTCTTCTTCCATCATTTTTACTCTTGTATATATCTCATTGTATCGTGGCGAGACTTTTTTTAAAGTGACAATCATCACAGTGATTTTTTACACAGTTACAAACGTGAAAAGTTGATATGATAAAAGAAGAAAAATGCCCTCATACGGTGATGTTCGTAAAAGGAGATGTCGTACTATGTTAGAAGTAAAAATAACTTCAACGGATTATGTAAATATTGAAAACTTCTTAAATCAGTCCCAGTTTCGTTTACAAAACGGGATTTATAAACGTTCATTGGAAGAAAAAATAGACTTAATGGTTCAATTTAACAAACAAGAAAAAGCTGTTTACTTTACCTTCCCAGGTGACTTGTCACTCGATCATTTCGATCTCGTACATGAAACGATTCAGTCTTTTATAATGGAAGTCAAAGTAGATAAAATTGATGAAGCAAACGCATTTATCGGCTACTTATCTGATGGAAGTCATGCCTATATCTTATCCGGTTGGAAGGAATGGGTACACTTTATTAGTGGAGCAAAGCACAATTCAATGGAAGGTCAGAAAGTCGAAGTCTCTGAGAATGACAACAAGATCGCAGAAGGAATCCTACTCGACTATGATTATGTGTTAGATAAGAAAAATTTCATCGTAAAGAAGTGCACATTACTAACATTATTTGGTGAAAAAGAGTATACTGGCCATCATTTAATTATTCGAGCAACTGGAGAATTCGTTTAAGTAAATAGGGGTGCCCTAAAAGTAACACACACTTTTAGGACACCCCATTTTCTATATCGTACAAATTTCAATCGGACAATCTCCACAGTCGAGATATTCCTTCAAAAACTCAATCTTCTTAACAATGATAAAGCCGTTATCCATTTCAACAACATCTAATCGCTTTAACTCATTTAACATGCGATTAATGCTTTCTCGTGATGTACTTATAAAACTAGCTAAATCTTGGTTTGTTAAACGTACATTAATTAGCGTACCTTTAGCATGCTCAACCCCATACGAATTACTAAAACGGATCAAAGTAGAATAAAATCCACCTTTTTTTCCACTTAAAAGCAAATCACGAAATTTGGCTTGTGTAGACTGGGTATGTCTTGCAAACCACTTCATAAATGCAACTGCTATTTCACCATTTTCACGGAAAAGGTCTTCTAAGCGATCTCGCTCAAATCTCACCAATTCTGCTTCTTCAACAACAATCGCAGTCACACTAATGCTCATCTCATTAAACAAACCAACTTCGCCAACAAGCTCGTCTTTTTGTTTTAGATGTATACTAAATTCTTTACCATCAGCAGTCATTTTACTTAAACTAACTTTGCCGCTTCGAATTAAGTACACATAGTTCGGTTCATCGCCTTCATAAAAAAGGGTTGTTCCATTAGCAACGGTCATATCAGTACCAATATTAAGTAAAGTCTTCTGATTTTCTTCACTTAATTCACTAAAAAACCGCTTTATTTCGACATCTTTCTTTTCCAATCAGAAAACCCCTTTACAATAATATAACCTAAAATTATTTTTGTATCATTTTTATTTTAACATCATACCTATAGTATTAAAACAGCTTTCAGATATCTTCCATAAAAAAGACCCTCTACTCATCGTAAAGGATCTTCATCATCAATTATTCACTTACCTAAAACTTAACATTCCACTTCAGCATTCTTTCTTGAATAATAATACCAGCACATCACCAAACTAACAACATAATAAGCAATAAAAATATAGAGTGCCATATTTGCTGAGCCTGTATTTTCAATTGACCAGCCAAAGATACTTGGAATTAAAAATGCCCCATATGCTGCAATCGCTGCTGTAAACCCTAATACAGGAGCCGCTTCTTTCGGTGGAAAGATAAACGGAATCATTCTAAATGTTGAACCATTGGCAATCCCCGTCGTAATAAATAGAACAATAAACATAATCAAAAACCCTGTAAAATTACCGATATTATAGAAATAGATGACACCAAAGGTTGCTGCAATCATAATAATAATATCCCAAAATGTAACGAAGGCTCCTCCTAATTTATCGGAAATCCATCCTCCCACTGGTCGGGTTAACGCACCAACAAGCGGTCCAAGAAACGCAAATTGCATCGCATTCACTTCTGGAAACTCCGTTCTTGTTAGTAATGGAAAAGCTGCTGCATAACCGATAAATGAGCCAAAACACATCGTATATAACCACGTCATAATCCAAGTATGCTTATTTTTAAAGATAATGGCTTGTTCTCTTACACTTGCTTTTGTTCCTGGTAAGTTATCCATTCCGAAAAATGCTACAATTACGGTTAGAATAATTGGTATGACCCAAATAAAAGCGGCGTTTTGTAACCAAACATTTGTCCCATCCGCTAATTGTTGAGGTGCGCCTACATAAGTCCCAAACACAGCAACGGTAATAATGACAGGTGATACAAATTGAACAACACTTACACCAAGGTTACCGATTCCTGCATTCAACCCTAAAGCTGTTCCTTTTTCTTTCTTTGGATAAAAGAAGCTAATGTTTGACATTGACGATGAAAAGTTCCCCGCGCCTAAACCACAAAGAGCAGCTAGAATCGCCATCGTTGTAAACGATGTTTCTGGGTTTTGCACAGCATATCCAATACCAATCGTTGGTATTAATAGAGTTGCTGTACTAAACACGGTCCAATTTCGTCCACCAAAGATAGGGACAACAAACGTGTAAAAAATTCGCAACGTTGCTCCTGTTAGACCAGGTAAAGCTGCCAACATAAATAACTCACCATCTGTAAAGTTGAAGCCAGCATCATTCAAATTAACGGCAACTACAGACCAAATTTGCCAAACAACAAACGCTAATAATAGCGCTGGTATTGAGATCCATAAATTTCGTCTCGCATGCCGCTTACCCTCAGACTCCCAAAACTGTTGATCCTCTGGATCCCATCTCGTAATTCTTGCCATTTGTACATACCCCCATTTTCATACCATCTTGGTGTTTGCATTTATTTATTATTTAGAAGATACTTTTATGGTATAGAAATTTAATCAAAATAGGTGTGCGCACGGTCACAGATCGTATACTGTTCAAAGATTGTTCATTTCAGGGAAAGTTCAAAAAATCGTCTCTAGGTTTAGAGTCATAAATATTCTCTTTTCTCAACAGATCAGAAGGTCTCAATCGTTGACATCTATAAATAAAGCAAAAAAAGGAACCAACATTATGGTTCCTTTTTTGCTTTATCCATTCTTGTATTCGAGCTTTCGCCATCTTAAATACGTAATAAATGTAATGATGGCAGAAGCAACAGCGACAGCTGTATATACTAAAATATACTCAGGGTCCCGACCTACATAAGCGTTAAGAGTCCACTGTAACATGACGACATTAACGACAAGTGCTATAAATATAATTGCCCAGCATGCTCTTTTACCCATGGCGAAACTTCCTTCCAACGGCATAGACAACACCATTTTCAACCTCAATCTCAATAAGCGGAAGCTCACGTTGCGGTGGACCAGCTACGGGATGCCCCGTGTTAATGTCAAAGTAACCTTTATGACACGGACATAACAGTATATCTTTCTCTTTTTCATAAGTCACTGGACACATGAGGTGTGTACATGAACTATTATAGGCAACTAAATCGCCGTTTGCCGTATGCACAAGTAGTGCGGCCTCATCCTCTGGATAATAGAACGTTTTTGAGCTTCCTTTTGGGAGATCCTCCATTTTAGCAATTTCAACACGTTCTTTCTCATCTTCATCAAACCCTAATACCGCACGAACGGAAAATGGAATCGTCGCAACACCTAAAGCGACAGAAGCTCCAACAGCTGTTTTTAAGAACGCACGGCGATTATATTTTAAATCCTCTACACGGTTGACGTTGTCAACGAGGTTAATCATATCATCATTCGAGTCTTTTTCATTACGTCCTAACTTTTTCTTATCAGTCATCTCTTACTCCTCCTTTAGTCTGAGTAAACACCGAAAAACTCAGGTACATACTGCCATTTGTCTTGCTCGGTTGGTTTCTTTCCTTCAATTAAGTTCATTTGTGTACGACGACGACGCAATGCTTGAATTTCTTCAAAATCAATAAAACGGATCGCATCACTTGGGCAAACCGATGCACACATCGGTGCAATATCATGTTGTGTTCTGTCATAACACATATCACACTTATACATTTTGTTTTCTTCAAAATCGAATTTCGGAATACCAAACGGACAACCAAACGTACAGTTACGACAACCGATACATTTCTCTTCCATTGCAGAAAGGACGACACCCTCTTCAGTAATCTGAATCGCATTTGCAGGGCAGACCCGAGCACAAGCTGGGTCTTGACACTGCATACATAACATCGGGTACGTTTGACGACTTTCCATAAAGTCCACATACTCTACATAGTTTCGTTCCTTCGCATCATGTCCACCACACTCACGACAGGCAGCTTGACAAGAACGACAACCGATACAACGTTCAAATTCTAAATACATGATTTTATTCATAACGAGACTCTCCTCTGTACATTTTTGTTAGATCTTTTCTATTTTAACCGCACATACTTTAAATTCTGGCATTCGGGACGTCGGATCAAGAGCAGGATTCGTTAGCTGGTTAACTGCTAGTTCTTTCCCCCAGTGATAAGGGACAAATACTGTATCTTTACGAATTGCCTTTGTTAGACGTACATCAAGTTCCATTGCTGATCTTGGTGTAGTTAGTTTCACTTTATCGTTATTCACCAAGTTATATTGACTAGCTAACTCTGGGTGAATCTCTACATAAGGAACAGGACATTGTTCCATTAAAAACTTCGTTCTACGCGTTTGTGAACCAGATAAATAATGGAAAACGACACGACCCGTTGTTAAAATATGAGGAAACTCTTTTGAAGGCGTTTCATCAGCTTCTTCCCAGCCAACGACCGCGAGATTCGCTTTTCCATCTGGCGTTCCAAATTCCTCTTTAAACATTGTCGGTGTACCAGGGTGATCTTCTGATGGACACGGCCAAAACACACCATCTTCCTTATCAATACGGTCATACGTAATTCCATAGTAATCAGCTTTACCACCTTTAGTGGCCACTCGGAACTCTTCGAAGATCTCTTTCGGGTTGTTATAGTTGAAGAATTTACCTCTACCCATACGTTCAGCTATTAACTTCATAATCTCCCAATCTGGCTTTGATTCTCCGATCGGGTCTTTAACCTTACGAATATGGATGACACGACCTTCAAGGTTTGTTGTTGTCCCTTCATCTTCAGCCCATGTTACTGCTGGCAAGACAACATCTGCAAACTCGGCTGTTTCCGATAAGAAGAAGTCACTAACAACCATAAAATCAAGCTTTTTAAAGCTATCCCACACATATTCCGTGTGTGGTGCGGACACAGCTGGATTACTACAGATCACGTGCATCGCACGAATACGGCCTGCTTGAATTTCATCGAACATCTCAAATGCTGATACCCCTGGCTCTGGCATTTCTTCTGGCTCAATTCCCCATACACCTGAAATATATTTCACTGCTTCAGGATCCGTTAACTTACGGTAGCCTGGCAGTAAATCTGACTTTTGCCCATGCTCACGACCACCTTGACCATTCCCCTGTCCTGTAAAGGTAGCCACTCCTGATGCAAATTTCCCAATTTGTCCTCGAACGAGGGCCATTGATGTATAGAGACGAACATTATTTACACCTTTTGATTGTTGTTCCGCACCTCTAGCAAACATAACGACTGATCGTTGTGACTGACCATACAGGTGAGCCGCTTTAATAATTTTTTCAACAGAAATACCAGTGATTTCAGACGTGTATTCTGGTGTAAAGCTCTTAACGTTTTCTTTCATTTCCTCATAGTTATTACAACGGCTGTTCACATACTCCTCATCCACGTAACCTTCGCGAATTAATAGGTGCAACATCCCATTTGCAAGTGCAGAATCCGTACCTGGTTTTAAGTCAAGGTGAACATCTGCAATTCTCGCTGTCGGTGTTTCGCGTGGATCAGCGACGATCATTTTTGCTCCCTTGTCTCTTGCTCTCCAAAACCATTGGATGCTTGTTGGATGACATTCAGCTGTGTTAGACCCAGCCATAAAGAAGCAATCCGTGTGCTCAAGCTCAGGCCATGGTAATGTGGAACCGCGGTCCGTACCTAATGTCTGCAGGAATCCTCCAGCCGCAGAACTCATACAAAAACGACCGTTATAATCAAGGTAGCGTGTACCTAATGCAACTCGAGCGTACTTTCCGACAAGATAACATTTTTCATTTGTCATCGACACTCCACCGAAAACTGATAGCGCATTTTTACCATGTTTGTTTTGCAATTCTTTATAATTCTTTTCAATGACATCTAAAGCTTCTTCCCAGCTTGACTCTACAAATTCACCATTCTTCTTGATTAGTGGCTTTGTGATTCGCTCTTCATGGTCAACCGTCTGATAAGCAGTAACCCCTTTCGGGCACATTTTCCCCATCGTTACTGGCCAATCGTAACGAGGCTCAACACCTACCACTTTACCTGTTTTTTCTTCTAATCGTATATGCATTCCACACTGCATCCCGCAGTAGCAGCAGTGAGTGGTAATCAACTTTTCCCCATCATGATGTAAGTTTTTCACGCCTTCTTTAACTTGAAACTGTGTCATTTATTTTTCCTCCTCAACCGAGTTACTGTAAAATTCATCCGAACGTTTTCTACCGAATCCAGGAATATGGATGCCATTGTTGGTTTGAACAGGCCCGTATGGATTCCCTTGTGGTGCTTCTAAATTTAATTGACTCATGACACGAATGCGTCGACGACAGGCTGGACAATAGTCAGCTAAATATGAGCCATCAGCAAGCTGCAAATCAAACGCTTGTGCTCCTAAAATCCCCTTAACATCCTCAATTTGAGCATCGTTACTATATGCTTTTTCACATTTTTTACAGCTTCGAGTATCCAATTGTTCTCCCTCCTGGTAGTTCAATGGTACTGCTGTTGCTAATGGACGAATCGGTAAATGGAAGAGCTTACCGAATGGGAAGTAAACTAAAAAGATAACAACCGTCATTTGATGGATCAGTGCCATATAGCTATGAGCGAATCCGCCTAAAAATTTATATGAAAGTGTTAATAATAATCCAGTTACTGTTACCGCTAATAAGACATAAATCGGAAATAAATCAAACTCTGTTCGTTGAGTTGTTTTTAAATCATGATTATTAGTTCTTCTTACCAACGCCATTACCAAGCCGACTAAAAGCATAAGCGACGCTATATTAAGACCGTTATAGGCAAGTTGAGCAAATAGTCCATTTGGTGCCATTTGAATCGTTGGGATCCCCATCACAACGATTTGGAACGTATGTGGATCGACCATCTTAAAGTGCATTAAATTAAATACTAAACTGAATGTAATCGCTAGTGATCCGATACACCCCCAAGCAATTAGCCAATGGGCAATCCCACGATAAATTCCTCGTTTAAAAATAAATTTCTGCAAAATGATATTGTCAAATAATGTTTTAAGAATCGCTAACATATTAACTTTCTTGCGTTTTGTATTTCTTAAGTTTTTAAAACTGCGTTGAAGCATTTGACGTGTTGCTGGTCGAATCGCCCATGAACACATTCTCACGGTTATCCCAATTACAAAAACAATCGATGCAATGACATAACCAAATGACATCACCTTCACCTTCGCGAATCCACCAGTAGCGATCCACATCATAACAATTAAGATCAAGACGATGAAAAAAGCATACATGCTAGCTTTTGAATAAAAGGATCTTTCTAGTTGTTTCATCCTTGCCACTCCTTTATCTGATTTACAGCTTATCGAATCTTGTTGTTTTGTTGATACTCTTATTGTAGTGACAGCTTGCTAATCAAACAGTGAATTTTTTCACACTCATGTTGATATAGCCTCAAAATATATTGACAAAATAATGAACACCATATTTTGTCAGTTTATTTCAAGCATTAAAAAAGAAGCTGGGCCAAAAGGTTGGTTTACCTTTTGGCCCAGCTTCTAAGCAATAATCGTAACCACCATCTTCTTTTAAAAGCCCGGTGTGAACGGGTTTCTCACAACGGGCATGTGGTGAGTGAACCCATTGCCAATAGTTTAACTAGTTTTGTCCCGGTCCCTTTTATAGTTCAAAATCAATAACAACTCAATCGCGATCATCTTGATAATACTACTGAGAAATAACAAATATTGGTCATAAGCATAGGGTTCGGTTTATCACCTGACCCATGATCGTAATCACGCTAGAAGTAAGGTAAAATAAGCAGTGACCAAGAATGTTCAATGCCCTTAAGCTTTCTATCTCTCATCTCAACGCATCGCTAGTGGGACATACGAACAGCTTGGGTCACTTTCTAGGTAATCACCCGAAACCGCATAAGCACGCGCTCGTGAACCTCCACAGAGCTCTTTAAATTCGCACATTCCACATTTCCCTTTTAATAACGATTTATTACGTAATGCATTCATTACTGGGGAATCGCGATAAATCTCTGGTAACGTTTGCTCCCGAACATTGCCGCATTTTATGGGTAGGAACCCGCTCGGGTAAACATCTCCAAGATGCGAAATAAATACAAATCCATCCCCATCATTTACACCCTGTGGCGCTCGACCAAGCGCATCCGTTATTTTTGAGCCTTCACCAGCCACAAATGGATTTCGCTTACGCTCCTGAGCAAATACACGTCGATAAAATGGGGCTTCCGTTGCTTTTACATGGAATGGCATTTCTTGTTGGATTCGGTACATCCATTTCATCACCGCTTCGTGCTGTTTTGGTGTAATCATATCTTTTTGCATCCCTCTCCCGGTTGGAATGAGGAAAAACAAACTCCATAAGACCGCACCCATATCTTTAACCTTTTCGGCAATTGCCTCTAAATCATTGAGATTATAGTTGGATACCGTTGTATTAATTTGGATGGGGATGTTTAATTTTTGGAGATGATCGATTCCGTTCATTGTTAGATCATAAGAACCTCTCGTCCCACGGAAATGGTCATGAATCTCAGCTTTTGATCCATCTAGACTAAACGCCCAACGTGATAAGCCTAGATCTTTAGCTTTTTCAATCGCTGATTTCGTAACTTTGGGTGTCGCACTCGGTGTCATTGATAAGGATAACCCTTTTTCTTCGATCGCATATTTCGCCAAGTCATACAGATCAGGACGCATTAACGGATCGCCACCGGTAAAGACAAATAACGGATCGTCAAATTGAGACACTTCATCGATTAATTTCTTACCTTCTTCAAATGATAATTGTCGCGGATCCGCTGTATATTGCGCTTCAGCGCGGCAGTGGAGACATTTTAATGCACAAGCTCTAGTCACTTCCCAAATGACAATAAATGGATGTTGTGAATAATCTCTTTCTTTTCTTAAAAAGTTCAATAGGATCCCCCTCTTTATGTCCAACTCGCTCAAGTAGATCATTTCAAATATTTACACCTTAATGATAGTAGAGGTCATCTAGTTAGGACTGTGAAAAGGGTCACAATTCTAGCAACTCACTTATTGCTTGTTACAATTTGTTCACACTTCTAGACTTAAACAAAATACGGGACTTTCCCAAACCTAAGTATCAGTCACCTCAAGGAACAACATCTTGAACTTTATTAAAAAAGTTAACGTGGATATTGTACCTCATCGAGGTGAGTAATGACTTATGGGAAGCCCCGTACGACTCTTTTCTTATGCTTGTTGATGTAATTTAAATGTATTTATTTTCTCATCAAGGTTTTCAGCTTTCACTGTTAACCCATTTACTGCAGCGACAATTTGCTGCATCGCTGCCGTCTGTTCTTGTGTGGCAGCTGTTACATTAGCTGTACTTTCTGCATGATCCTCAGAAATCGATACAATTTCTTCAATCGACTTCACAACTGTTTGAATTTGACGATTCATTTGCTTAATTGCATTAGCAATTTCTTCAACTTCACTAGATACATCATAGACGGCTGACGAAATAGCTTCAAAAGACTGACCGGCATCATTTATGATAACCATCCCATCACTAACTGCTGTTTTCTCTTCTTTCGATGCGGCAACAGCCTCATTCGTTTCCTTTTGGATTTCATTAATTAATACTTGGATTTGTTGTGTAGATACCGAGGATTGCTCGGCTAATTTGCGTACCTCGTTTGCAACAACTGCAAATCCTTTACCATGTTCACCGGCACGTGCAGCTTCAATCGCTGCATTTAATGCTAATAAATTCGTTTGATCCGCAATGGTTGTAATCATCGTTATGATCTCTTCAATTTTAACTGACTTATCATTTAATGATCCGATCGCTGTTGTCATGATTTCTGATTTACTATCAATCAGCTTCATTTGCTCAATTGCTCTTTCAATGACTTGATTACCATCATCAGCCTGATTCGAGGTTTTCCCAGCAGCTTCTGAAGCATTCGTCGTCCGAGTTGACATCTCCTCCATCTCCTTTGAGATGTCAGCAATAATTTGATTCGCATTCGCTGCGCTTTGGACTTGCTGTTTCGAACCTTCATTAATGGTTTCAATATGTCTAGCATTGTCTTCCGTAAAACGAGTCACACCTTTGGAGGTCGTCTTCAATTGTTCTGAAGTGGAAGCGACCTGTTCAGTATTTTCCGACACTTCATTTAGTAACGTTTTCAAGTTAACGACCATCGTATTGAAGTCTTCTGTCAATTGACCAACTTCGTCTGTTCGCTTGCTTTCTAATGGCTTTACTGTAAGGTCACCATCAGCTACCCGGCGAGCAAATGCAATGAGTTCTGTAATCGGACGAGTCGTTCTTGCTATGTACCAAACCGTTACAATACCCGCAAGTGCTAGTGGAAAAAAGCCAACTAAAATCGTGCCACTAACCATATCCCATGTGCGTTCATGAACAATACTTGCATCAAAATCAATAGCACTAATCGCAATCATTTCTTTATTTGGGTCATGATCCTTAAAGATCGGCGCATAACCTGTTAATCGTTCCATGCCCCCAAATTCATAAATGTCAGAATAATGCGGATGCTTCATCTCAATCATTATTTGTAGTGCTTCTTCATCTAGATAAAACGTATCTCCAGCCTGAAACCCTTGTGCTTGTAGGTTCTCATCTGCAGCTAAAATCGTCCCATCTAACGAAAGAAGGTATTGGTTCTCAAAAATATTTTTATGATCGATCGTCCAGCTAATTACTTCCCCAATTCGCTCAGCCTCAGTCAGATCACCACTTGCTAAGGTAGCAACCTCATCAGGGTCTAATAAGCCTGTCGTAATGTTAGCGCATCCATAAAGTTCGATGGCAGCTGCCTCTTTAACCTTTTCATAACTAATTTTATAATTAATTACTGAGTTCATGACCATACAAAATACAATAATTCCAAAAATGATAATACCTAATTTTTTTGTGATGTTACTTTTATGTTTCATCCCGCTCCCCCTTTAACACTATGTTCATAGTAGTAATTTTTACCTACATTTTTATCCTTTATTATACATCTTTTTAATGATTAAAGGTGTGAGTTTTGTCACATTATTTTAATTTTATTTTCTTGCAATACTTTTATCGTGATATTTTTCACATCGTAATATGAGATTATCGATTAGGATGAAAGCAAGGAGAGTGATTGAAATGCTTGAAGGAACAACAATTGCTGTAACAAGCGGAAAAGGCGGCGTCGGTAAGTCAACCGTTTCTGCAAATCTAGCATTAGCATTATCACGATTAGGAAAAAAAGTAGCCCTAATCGACCTTGATGTCTATGGTTTTAGTATCCCAAAAATATTAAACATTTCTGATAAACCTAAAACGATGAATGGTAAAATGATCCCAATTGGTTATGAGGGTATGGGTGTGATGTCCATAGGGTTTATCTCAAAAGGAAATGAGCCAATTGTCTGGAGAGGACCGATGATCGGAAAAGTGTTAGAACACTTTTTTAATGATGTCATTTGGGGGAAAGTTGATTATACGATTCTTGATATGCCTCCAGGTACAGGGGATATCGCCCTCGATATGCACCAAATGCTTCCTAATAGTAAAGAGTTAATCGTGACAACACCCCATCCAAATGCAACCCATGTTGCTGAGAGAGCTGGAAAAATGGCTCAAAAATCGAATCATGACATTGTTGGTGTTGTCGAAAACATGTCCTATTTCACCCCACCAACCAACCAAGATGAGCGTTATTATTTATTTGGTAAAGGTGGCGGGGAAGCACTAGCATCATCCTTAAATACAGAAGTAGTCGCTTCAATCCCAATGTCCATTCCAAACGAAGATGGTGAGGTTCCAGCGATCGCAACAGAAACGTCAAATCTATTTGAACACTATAACCGATTAGCTCGTACGATAGACCGTAAGCTTTCAGTACCGACAAACGAATAACAATATCCCGCGCAAAGGGACTGTCTGAAAAGGAACCGTAACCTTTTCAGACAGTCCCTTCTTCTGTTATATATACTTTTCCACTTATATTTCTTTGTTTTCCATCGAAAAAAAATACTGTACTACATTTTTTTATTTACTGTGCTATTGATCACTGAAAGCTAGTCCTATAAGGATTAAAATAGATTCCGAGCTTGATCTCAAAAAGGAGGACTTTACTACACGAATTAGAGGCTATGAGCTATCGATTGCTTCTACCCTCTTCTTATAAAACTTTTTCAAATGGGAGTGGAAACTATGACCGTATTACCTACAAAAAATGAACTCGGATTCTTTGAAATTCGTCTAGAATCCATCGGTGGATTAGGGGCCAATTTAGCTGGAAAGATGCTCGCCGAAGCCGGGGTATTAGGGGACAACCTAAATGGAAGTCACTTTTCTTCATATGGCTCCGAGAAAAAAGGATCACCTGTAAAATCATTCGTCCGTTTCTGTGATCCAGATACAAACATACGTGCCCATCATCCAATTGAACAACCACATGTCGTCGGTGTCTTTCATGAGGCTCTATACAAAACAATCGATGTTGTCAGCGGCCTACATGGCGATGGAGTTGTTCTTGTTAACTCCGCACGTACCCCTGAAGAGATACGTCGTGATTTAAAGCTTGAATCTGGGACACTAGCGATTATTGATGCAATGGCGATTGCCGTTGAAGAAAAAACACGAGTAAACACAGCGATGCTCGGTGCCCTATACCGTGTATGTGACTTTTTAGATGCTGACGTCATGCGAAATGTAATTCGTGAGACGTTTGAGAAAAAATACCCGCACCTTGTTGAGTCGAACTTACGTACTTTTGATCGCGGCTATCATGAAGTCACATTTACACAAATATCGACTGATGAAACAACTGTAGGAAAGCCATTTTCACGACCTGAACCTGTGCTTGGTTATGAAACTCAAGCAATTGGCGGCATGATTATGAGTGCAGGAAACAGTATTTCAAAAGACTTAAGTGGCTCTAGACAGGGCTTCCTACCAGCTTTTGATCGTGATAAATGCATTAACTGCGCCCAATGTGACACGGTTTGTCCTGATTTATGTTTCGTTTGGGAAGATGGTGAAGATAAACGTGGTAGAAAGCAAATGATGTTAAAA
Organism: Desertibacillus haloalkaliphilus; assembly: GCF_019039105.1. NCBI lineage: Bacteria > Bacillati > Bacillota > Bacilli > Caryophanales > Bacillaceae > Desertibacillus > Desertibacillus haloalkaliphilus. The sequence continues at coordinate 15,976 of NZ_JAHPIV010000016.1, forward strand.
GGGATTGACTATCAATATTGTAAGGGCTGTTTGAAGTGTGTGACAACTTGCCCAACATCTGCCTTAACAACGATTCGCGAAACGGAGAATTATGCAGACGAAAACCGCTATCCTCATCAGTTTTTCGTCCAACAGGAGGGAATGTAAAGATGACTCAACATGTACTCGAGAAAGAACAAATTCAGGAAGTCGTTCAACCAAATAAACAGTTGTCAGTGTTTAAAACAGGAAATGATATGGCAGCCATGGCAGCCGCACAAATTAACTATCACATTATGGGGTATTTCCCGATTACTCCTTCAACTGAAATTGCCCAAATTCTAGATACAATGAAAGCAAAAGGTCAACATGATATTCACTTGATTCCAGCAGATGGTGAACATGGCTCAGCCGGAATCTGTTACGGTGCAGCAGCTAGTGGCGCACGTGTCTTTAATGCAACAAGCGCAAATGGGCTTTTATATATGCTAGAGCAACTCCCTGTTCAATCAGGAACACGTTTCCCAATGGTTTTAAACCTTGTGACACGAGCAGTAAGCGGACCACTTGATATCCAAGGCGATCATTCAGACCTATATTATGCTCTCAATACCGGCTGGGTCATTTTACTTGCACGCACACCTCAGGATGTTTATGACCTGAACATTATTGCACTTAAATTAGCCGAACATAAGGACGTGCGCCTCCCTGTCATTGTTGCTTATGATGGTTTCTTTACTTCTCATCAAAAGCGGAAGGTAGAATACTTTAAAGACGCGGAAGTTGTTCAAACCTTTATCGGTGATCAACCAACTGAATACCCACACATACTTGATCGCGATCACCCAGTTACCGTTGGACCATACATGAGTAACCAAGATCTCATCAACAATAATTTCCAACAATCGGAAGCGCTTTACAACGCTGAAGAGGTGTTTAAAGAACTTGCTGCTGAGTATAAGCAATACTCCGGCCGTGACTATCCACTTCTTGACCTTTACCAAATGGAAGATGCTGAAGTTGCATTATTCTTAGTCAATTCCGCTGCAGAAACAGCAAAAGATGTTGTTGATCAATTACGTGCCAAAGGAATAAAAGCTGGGGTAGTAAGTCCGACGATTCTTCGCCCATTCCCAGCAGAAGCCCTTCGTCACGCACTTAAAAATGTGAAGGCACTTCTTGTAGGCGAACGTGCCGATTCCTACGGAGCCCACGGTGCAAACTTAACTCATGAAGTGAAATCTACTCTACAAGAGGACCCTGACAACAATACAGTTGTTTTAAGTCGTGTATTTGGTGTCGGCGGGAAAAACTTTTATCCAGATGAAGCAGAAGCGTTTTTCCAACTAACCATCGATGTTGTCAATGGCAAATCACCTAAAAGCTTTGATTACTTTGGTCACACGCCAGGAAACCTAGAACATGCAAAAGCATTCGAAGTGCAAACAAAGCCGTCTGAGTACAACTCTGGATTAATCAAAGTGACACCGGATGACGAAAGCGGAAAACTAAAAGTAAAACTCCCACCACTTCGTCAGCTAACATCAAAACCAAAGCGCTTGGCTCCAGGACACGGGGCATGTCCTGGCTGCGGAATCTTCCCAGGTCTTGAGCTCTTCTTTAAAGGCATAGAAGGTGACGTTGTAACATTATTTCATACAGGATGTGGCTTTGTAACGACGACAGGCTATCCACACAGCTCACATAAACAAAGTTTTATGCATAACTTATTCCAAAACGGTCCAGCAACACTTTCTGGTGCTGTTGAAGCGTTCTTTGAAAAGAAACGTCGGGGTGAAATCGAAGTTGATGACGATTTCACATTTGTGATGATTACTGGCGATGGTGGTATGGATATTGGTATGGGATCTGCTGTTGGAACAGCTCTTCGTAACCATAAGATGATCATTCTTGAATATGACAATGAAGGTTATATGAATACCGGAAGCCAACTGTCATACTCCACTCCACTTGGACATATGACATCAACATCAAATGTCGGCAAGACCCAACAAGGGAAAGCGTTCCATCATAAAGATACAGCCCAAATCATGGCTGAGACAAATATCCCATATGTGTTTACAGGTACGGAAGCATACCCACAAGATTTAGTTAAAAAAGCAGCAAAGGCTCAATGGTATGCACAAAATGAAGGATTAGTCTACGGAAAGCTTCTCATCACTTGTCCACTAAACTGGAAAGCCGATGAAAGCCAAGGTGAAACGATCATGAAATCTGCCGTTGATTCATGTTTCTTCCCACTATATGAAGTTGAAAAAGGGGAAACAACGATCACTTATGATCCAGAAGCAAAAGGAAAACGTATTGAGTTAAGCGATTGGTTAAAAGCGATGGGGAAAACCAAGCACCTTATACGCCCTGAAAACGAAAACTTACTCAAAGGATTTGAGGCGGAAGTAGATCGTCGTTGGAATCGATTAAAAGCAAAACATGAACATCCGAGTCTATAATTAAGTTGTATATAAACGAGGCATCCCTTAACCAAGGAATGCCTCGTTAACTATTCAATTACCAATATAAACTCTCAATGTACCAACCAAGAGCCACAGATCAAACATTAGCAGTAGAAGTATTTCTCTTCCCTTAAAAACTCTCTACTGTGATTAAAGTAAATGATAACCAAACTAAAAAGAGACATGCCATAAAAGCTACATTTTTATTATTAACAGTAGTCACCTCTTAGCAAGCTTTAGAAGACTTCCAACTTATGAAAAACGTAAAAACACTTGGCTCTTTTCACACCAAGCGTTTTTAGGTACATCTACTATTTAGCGTAAATAATAGAAACTATAGAGTAGCACACTATTACTCTATTCGATTAAAATATCTACCTCTACTGTATCCATTTGCGATACTAGTAATTCTTCATACTTCTGTTCTGTTAAATAACGAATTTCTTGTTCAATTTGATCTGGATTGTCTTCTCTTACTTCTTCTTCCACATCATTGTAAACTTTCATTGATAATAACCATCGGTCTGTATACTCCTTAAGCTGTGACTCAAATCCTTCACGTCCATAGTCATCGATTAAAGCAATCACACTCTCTTCTGCCTCGTATTGCTCAAGAAAGCGTTCAACTTGGTCCATGACTTCCTCTTCATCAACGGTTAATCCCTTTTCCTCTGCGAGTTGTGCCATCGCTTCCGTTCGGATAATACTTGTCAAGCTTAAGTTAATATTTTCAGCATCCTGACTTTGCTTATCCCAATAAGCCATTACCTCTTCTTTGCTGCTTTCATCTGCCACAGCAAGTTCTTCCGCACGTCTCAACTCAACATGTAGTTGATTGAGTAACTCATTAAATTCAATATCTTCTTCACTTATCATACTTCCATTAATCTTGGCCATGATATGTTCCTCTACTTGCTCGTTATTTTCAGCACCGTCCATGTCAGCATCACTTTCCGTTGCTGTCGAACAAGCCGCTAATAGTAATGTGATCGCTAATAAAGTAACTAGAATCGAATGTTGTTTTGTCATTTTTCATCCACCTCAAATAATAAGACATCTTCTGCGACATGGTCACCATCAGTTATCGTTATTGTCACAAGCCACTCTCCACCCATTGGTAAAGCAACATCACTCTCATAGAGTCCATTTCCTTGATCATCAAATTGAACTTCAATCACACCATGGTCCATCTGGCTCATTTCTAAAAATGCTGATGCACTTAATCCTGCGGCAGCTTCTTCATTATCAGTTATTAAAATCGAAATTAGAGAACTTTCACCTGCATCATAAACTGGAACCTCTTCAATCGTAGCTTCATAGTCACCAGTTGCACTACAAGCTACGACCATTGGCAATAGTAGTAAAGTGAACAAGATTACTAGTTTTCTCATCATTTTCTCCTTCCAACACTGACTTAGAAAATTCATCAATCGTATATTTTGTCATCACCCCATCTTCTAGATAAGCAACATGGCTACAAACTTGCCTGATTTCATCCATATGGTGGGAAGATAAAAAGATCGTTTTACCCTTGAGTGACTTTAATATTTGTAAAACCTCGGCCCGCCCCATCGGATCTAACCCGCTCGTCGGTTCATCTAAGATCAATAGTTCCGTATCATAGTAAAGCATGACAGCTAGCCCGAGGCGTTGTAACATTCCTTTTGAATAATCCTTTACCGGCTTACCACGTTCTTCATATAAGTTCACTAGCTTTAGTTGATCGCAAAGACGCTCTTCATCCACTTTTTGATCAGCTAGTGAAGCAAAGAAATGCATATTCTCTTCTCCCGTTAATTGCGGATGCAACTGGAATTTCTCTGGTAAATAGGCCACATGTTTTTTCCAATCCCCTTTTTTATGAGAATACCCTGCTAAATACACTTGACCTTCCTTTACCTGTAGCAATCCGAGCATCGCATGAATGAGTGTAGACTTCCCTGCACCATTTCGACCGACAAGTGCACAAAGTTCTCCTGATTCAATTTTTAAATCAACATGATTTAATATTTGTTTTTTCTTATAGTGATAACTTAATCCTTTGATTGAAATCATGCCCTCACCCCTTTACGTTTCAAACGGACCGCTAATTCAAACGAAACAATTGTCCAAATAATGATATTTAACATGACAAACATCACCGGGGATAACCAAATCATTTTCTCCATTAAACGAGACATATACTCTAATGAAAAAATCCCAATTGAATTCTCCAAATAGATTCGAATCGCATGTAGTGGATGCAGGAAGAAGAGGATTGAAAAAATCAATACATTATCTAAGGTTACCGCTGGTAGGAAATAAAGATAAACAAGGTCTGCAAGAAAAACAAACAAAAACCATACAAACACACATGCACCAACCACTTGCATTCTCGATGAGCAAATACTACCTAAAAACACGCCAACTTGATTAAAAATCACAATAAAAATAATGACTGAAACAAGAAACGTAAGAAAACTACTTGTCTCAAACGGAAGAAGGAATTTCATTGGAATCGCCAATAAAAAATACCAGCCAACAAATAAAGCCAACATAACCCCATGAACGGCTACACTTTTTTTCAGTAAAAAACTGCGGTAGGATTCCTTCTTTGTCATGAGAATCATAAGTGTCTTTAATTCCTTTTCTTGCATAATCGTAAATGATGCTAGAAATAAACATAGAAGTGGTAGCAGATAGACATTCATTTCATAGAGTGAAACCAAAAACACTTCAAAGCTTTGTTCCGTCGGGTAATTTCTAGCTTCTATTAAAATAAAAATCGAGACGAGGATTATAATGCCAAGTCCTAGCCAAAGCCCCTTTCCTCTCGATTGTTCTTTCCATTCCTTGATTAAATATGTGGTCATCTCAGCTGCCTCCTTCTTAAACCAATCGCGACCACTGCTACTAGGAGAAGGAAAAACGGTATTCGACTTAACAGCGGTGTCGAATCACCATCGACTAATGGGTATTCATCTACAAACATCACCTTCTGCCGACTTAACAGTTGATTCATTTTCTCATAAATCGTGATTGTTGGACTCTTCAAAAACAGATAAGCTAACTCATTTTCCTCAATTAATTGATAGAGACCAGACTCAAATGTAACTGGAAAATCACCGACTCCATCTTGGTCAAGATCGAGTAACGGCAGCTCTCTCCCCCAATAGTTTCCCATATCACCCTCGCTCCACTGATTCGTAGACTGACCTCCAACCGTAATCACTGATGCGATATTTCTGAAAAATGTATTTTCCGTAAATGTTTGATCATTTGCACTAGCCCAAATTTCAATGCCAATATGATTTTGAAAAAACTCATTATTTGCTAGATAATTTCGTTGTGATTGATCGATAAAAACTCCGCGTTGATTTTGAAAAAATTCGTTACCAGTAACGACATTGTCATTGGCAGATTGCAATAACAATCCAAAGGAGCGTGTACTTTGATTTAAGGAAAACGTATTATTAGTTAGTTCATTTCTTCTTGAATGCATAATTGCAGCTCCACCGGTATTTTGACTAAACGAGTTATTATCAAAGCGATTATCATCTGAATACATGTAATGCAAGCCATACCTTGTCTCACTAATCATATTGTCTACTACTTCATTCTCATTTGAATAATCAAAGAAAATCCCATCACGTGTTCCCGTAACATGATTATTGATAATTGTATTTCCGTTTGAGTAATACACATGAATGCCATTCCCTTGAGCAGCCACTTGTCCGCTCACATCAACCCCAGTGACGTCTATACCTTCAATCCTATTTTCGTGTGCTTGGCTTAAATAGATGCCGTGAAATGAGTTACTAATCGTTATCGACTCGATATGGTTTTCATCAGAGTGAACTTTAATTGCCGCATACTCTTCTTCTGAATTACGATCAATCCCACTGTCTTGAACAGATAACTTTTTTAGGTGAACACCCGAACCAAAAATTTCGATCACATTTCCACGTTGATCCCCGCGAATTACAGTATGTTCTGAACCGATAATGGTTATTGGCTTTGTGATCGTGATATTCCCTTCATACACTTGATCGGACAGCTCTAACACGCCGTTTTCAGGGGTATCATCAATCATTTGCTGCAAAGACGTTTCTGCAGATACACTTGCATTGCCGAGCACGATCACCAACCATGTTACACACAAAGCCACTAGCTTTTTCATTGTTTTCGATCCCTCCAAAGCGGAAATAACATCAGTAAGAATGCGATTCCTAGTAAAAATGAGCCATACGTAAAGTAACTATTTGTCACAAAGTTGGCGATGATGTTTTCACCAATAATTGGTGGTACAAATGGTTCGAGATCAATTGGTGCCATTGGGTCCAAGTTCGTTCCAAATTCTGTTAACCAATGGTGCATATCATAAATACCAATAATTCCGCCAACCACCATGATAAAAATCAAACCATAGAGAAGACTTTTTCTTCTTAACATGGTGACCACAACGGTTAATAAAGCAAGGCCGACGATGATATAAGGGAGAACTTGTAACTCTGGGAATGTTTCCTCACTAAAATTAGCCATTCCAATATAATGATTTAGACTATTCACAATATCAATTTCCCCTGCTAACTTATACGGATAAACGATGATATCTAAGCCCTCTGGATACTGCGGAGCATAAAATCTCATCCCCCACCATGGCAAAAAAATAGAAACGACTAATAATCCCGCTGCTATATATAAACTGACGACTGAGCTATTAGACAATCTTTTAGTCAATGGACTCATCTCCTACGTTAATAAAAACTGAAAGGGTATTTTTCAATACCCTTTCTTTTCTACATTACTCCTTTGGATTTACGATTAAATAACCTGTCATCTCTTGGTGCAAGGCTGAACAGAAGTTTGTACAATAGACTGGGAATACCCCAGACTTATCAGCGACAAATTCTAATGTTTTCGTTTGGCCTGGCATTTGTTCAAAGTTCAAGTCATAATCCATAATTCCAAAGCCGTGTGTGATATCTTGATCAAAGTCAGTATTTGTTAAGTGAATCGTTACAGTATCACCCTCATTGACTTCAATCACATCTGGTCGCTCGGCTGTTGCATCAAAAATGAATTTTGAGCGCATCGTAATACCGAAGACTTCAACATGATCACCATTACGTTCAATCCGTGTATCATTTTGATCATATACTGCAAGTGGATCTGATTCGTCTTGCGGGTAAACATGGAACGGATCTAGCACATCACGATGTACCATTTGACCGTAGTGTGGTTCAGGATTCACTGGCGTCGTTGATAAGTGAACCATTTCATCCCCAGTGATATCAAATAAGTCCATTGATTCAGGGTGTGAAGGACCTACCGAAAGGAAGTTATTTTTTGCAATTTTATTAAGAGAAACTAAGTAATTGCCATGTGGTTCAACTGTATCCCCATGTGCTGCCACAAGATGTCCTGGTGAATAATAGACATCATGACGATCAAGTACTTCCCCTGAATCTACATTCCATTTTACAACTTCCGAAGAGATAAACATTGACGTATAGGCATTTCCTCTGTCATCAAATTGTGTATGAAGTGGTCCAAGTGCTCCCGGAGGATCAACTTCGCGTTCCATCACAGATTCATAGTTTAGAACTGGAATACCATTACGCTCGCCAGAAAAGTCTTCATTTTCAATCGCTTCAAATGCACTCTCAAATGAAAATACTGTCATCGCTGGTGCTAGTTTACCAGATGCAATAAAGCGTGTTCCGTCAGGAGTTACATCAACCCCGTGTGGCGATTTTGCAACAGGTACCAAATAAATATGTTCATCGATGTTCTCAGGGAAAACCATCTTTTCACCGTTAAATTCTTCATACTCACCATTAGCAACCATTTCCTCAAGACCTTTCCAATTGAAAAGAACAATAAAGTCACGATCAGCTTGTGAAGCGTTAATTTCTAAGTTCGTTGTTGCTTCTTCTGTGTTATATGTTGTAATGACTGCCCATTCACCTGATACCCCTTTACCTGCTCGTGCTTTATCATAAGACCATGGTGGTAATGCCACTTGATAGCCAATGTCAAATGTCTTCTGTTCTTGATCAAAAATCATAGCTGATAAAACACCGCGGTATTCCTCACTGAAGTCATCAAGGGATGCATGCGGATCTTCGAATGGTAATGAGAAACGCGTCGGTAAAAATAAGTATTCAGTATTTTCCGTAACAAAGGCCGCACAGTGTGGTCCACCGATGTTTGGCACTTCCATGATATCAGTAGTATGGAAATCCTCGAGATCAATCGCAGCTACACGGTTATTGGCAACGTCTGTTGCAAATAAGAAATTCCCATCATAATCACCATCTGTTTCAGATAATGCTGGGTGATGGAAGTCTCCCCACGTATAGTCACCAAGCATTTCTTTTGATTCTGCATCATAGCCATAGCCTGTAGCTGGATCTGGTGTAAACACCGGAACGGTTCGAATGTGACGCATCGATGGTACACCATATACAAACAATTGACCTGAATGCCCACCAGAATTCATTAAATAATAATCATCATGCTCACCAAATGGTACATACACTTGTTCTGCTTTAGATCTTTCATCTGAACTTGCTGTTGACGTTGGCGTCGCGCTGCCACCGAACTCGGCAAAAAAGACAGTAGCTGCAAGAAAACCAACGGCAATACCTGATACAGCCGATAATGCTTTTTTCATCAACAACACCTCCTATTTTATTGGTCTGCTGCCTTTCTTAATGCTTCAACAATCGCTACTCGATCCTCATCAGATAACGGATTGCCATCAATCACAGTTGTCATCACGGCTGATGTTGGTTCTTGTAAAAACTCATCTAACTCTTTGCCGTGTTTACCTGGCGTAATGTTATACGCATCAGATAGATCCGGACCAGTTGAAGCACCATCTAAATCTAAACTTGATACAGCATGACATGCCAAGCAACCCTGGTCACTAATAACACGAGCCTCAGCGGATACCGTTGTAGGCTCAGTATCTGTTGCAACATCTTCCTCAATGGTTTTCTCATCAGTTACATCTGGATCTGTTTGTTCAACATCAACACTTGCAGTCGAATCACCTTGATAGATGAAGTATCCACCCACAAATGCAACAATAAAGCCAATTAAAAAGATCATAATACCATTCTTCATAAGACCACCCTCCTTTGTGTGTAAAAATCCCCTCATAGCTTAAGGATTGCAAGTGATTCGCACCCCTCAGTTACGATAGTATTACTATCTTGCTATAAATGGCGTGACTAAGATCACAAATAAACTTTTCTTCACAAACTATACAAAATTAGGAATCTAAAACGGAAGGTCCTCGTCAACATCAAACGACGTAAAACCCTCTCATAGAAGGGGTTTTACTCCTTAGGTTAGCAAAACAGCTTAAATTTTTCTCGTCACAAATAAGCCAAAAAAAAGAACAAGGATTTTATCTGTCCTTGTTATACCTAAAAATATTTTCAATAGTTATTCAGCTTATTGAATGGCGACTTTCTTTGTTAAGATATAGTTTGAAATCTGACATTATGCTTAAGTAATATAGCAAGTACTTCTTTTCAATGCTAACTTCTCATAAGATTGAGAGGCTTTATCATGACTCATGCCAAATATAAAAAAGGGGCTGACAATGAATGTTCATTGACAGCCTTCAAAAAAGTCGTACAGGGGAGAATTTAAATAGATCAAAAGATCAATTCAAATGTATTGTAATCCATCTAGAAGGTGATGGTCTGTGAATTAAATCACGTTTCAATCATTCTTTTAAAAAATTTGTTTTAAAACCGCAAGCACCAGCGGTTTTTGTCACACCTTGATTAGCCACCAATTGCTGACATATTACGATGTGTCGGTATGCCTTTCTGATAGGCTTGTTTTCCCATCTCATGATTTTCTGGCTTTACTATCATCGCCTGATGATACGCTTCTACAAGCTTCTCTCGTGAATGAGCGATCGATTTGACCGCAAGTTCTTGTTCCCAAAACAAACAAGACTTTAGGTAGCCGTCCGCCGTTAATCGAAGTCGATTACATGATTTACAAAAGTCATTAGAAATCGGGTGGATTAATCCAAAACTTCCTTTTGCCCCCGTAAACGAAAATACGTTAGCGGGCCCTGAGAATTTTTCCTTATCTTTTTCACGGTACGCCCCAATACCTGATGCTACTTCCTCAACAATTGAGAGCGATTGGTATTGCTTCGACCATGATGATTGCTCATCACCAATCGGCATATACTCAATAAACCGAACCTGCAGCTTTTCATTTAGCGTCCAGCGAAGGAACTTTTCAATTTCATCAATATTATAATCACGCATTAAAACAACATTTATCTTAATAGGGTTAAAGCCTAATGCTAATGCACGCTCAATGCCTGAAAATACATCCTTTAATTTCCCATTTCGCGTAATCATTTTATATTTTTGCTCATCTAAAGAATCTAAGCTTATATTTAAACGGGTAAGCCCTGCTTGCTTTAACTCTTCTGCATACCGAGGAAGAAAAATACCATTTGTTGTTAACGCGATATCTTCTATACCATCAATTTCATTTAATGTTGCGATGAGTTGCGGAAGTTCTTTTCTAACAAGTGGCTCGCCTCCCGTAAGCCGAAGCTTTCGAATCCCGAGTTCTGCCCCTACCTTGACAATCTGAACGATTTCTTCGTCACTTAAAAGACGATCAAAACTCGTACAATCATGAACACCATTTGGTACACAATAGTGACAATGAAGATTACAACGATCTGTAACCGAGATTCTTAAGTAATCATGAATTCGGTTATATCGATCTATTAAAGTCATAACATCACTTCCTTTTGGATCACTGTAACCGATCAAATGTGATTAAGCTGTGAAAAATATCACGGTTTTTTTACGACTATGGTGATACACTTACAATAAAAAGAATGAAAATAAAAGTTCAGTTAAAAAGGTGATAGTTATGACCGTTAAGGAATTTGTTAATCATATCCCACTTTTCTCCGAATTACCTAAGCATCAAAAAGAGCACCTTCATAAGATCATCATGCATAGAACAATTAAAAAAGGTGAAGTTATTTTTCACGAACATGAAATTGCGGAAGCTGTTTTTTTTGTTAATGAAGGAAAAGTGAGGATCAGCAAAGGAACACCAGATGGCAAAGAAATTGTTTTAACGATTCGTCAACCTGGAGAGATCTTTGCAGAAGTATCGCTATTCACACAGCCTGGAAATACGTACCCTGCAACAGCAACAGCCATCGAAAATGGCGTCGTTTCTTATATTCTTGTATCAGAAATTGAAAACTTTTTGAAGGATCATCCAGAATTATCATTAGCGATCTTCAGAATCATGTCTGAACGACTAAGAATTTCTCAATCAACCTTACGCGATGTCGCATTATATGGTAAACTAGAGTCATTAGCTGCGACATTGTTAAGACTTTCGGATGAGTATGGAGTGGAGACTAGCACTGGATTAAAAATTAACTTAAAGCTAACCCACGAAGAATTAGGAAGTTTCTTTGGTGCTACCCGAGAAAGTGTAAATCGCTTAATTAATAAATTAAAACGTCATCATGTCTTGAGTATGCAACAAGGATATATTACTATTCATAGTATAGAAGAATTAAAAGATTACATTAGTTAATATGGTCCGAGAAAAGGCTACCACTGCTTACATGCTAGCCTTTTCTTTCGGCTCCCATTCATACATAAAACTTCAAGTACTTGGTATTAATTCAGAGTTTACTTTTGTTGCTTGCTCAGGGCAACAAAACATTTTATGAGGTTTGATTTTTGCTGCTTGCTCAGAACAGCAAAATGCTTTCTTTACAACTCTTATTTTATGTGATCATCCTGCTCTATTCTGTAAATTTGATCACACATCAACGAAGATTTTGTCAATACCTGTGAACATTCTGTGTTCAATAAAAAGCTTCCCGTCAATATAAACGGGAAGCTTTTTATTACTTATGCCATCATAACTACTAATGCGAAAAAGGACCACCTCACTCTATTTTTCATGAGATCATTAGTTAAGGGCTCCTCAAGGCTAGCCATTAGCCCTTTAGAAGCCCCCCCATTTTTATGCCATTAATGCGATCATGACCGCTTTTTGCACATGTAGTCGATTTTCAGCTTCATCAATGATACATGAATGCTTTCCATCAATGACTTCTGCAGTCACTTCTTCATCACGATGAGCTGGTAAGCAATGTAAAAAGATATAATCATCTTTTGCGTGTGCTGTTAGTTGTTGATTCACTTGAAAACCTGAAAAGGCTTGTTCGCGTTTTTTCTGCTCCTCTTCAAAGCCCATGCTCGCCCACACATCAGTATAAATGGCATCGGCACCCTTCACTGCTTCAACTGGATCATTAGTAACCTTAACGAGTGCCCCAGTCTCTTTTCCAATCTCGATTGCCTTGTTAACAAATTCTGGATTGGCTTCATATCCTTTTGGCGTTGCAATCGTAATGTCCATTCCAACCTTTGCCGCACCGATCAGTAATGAATGAGCAACATTATTACCATCACCAACATAAGCTGTTTTTAGCTTCGTATAATCGCCTTTTTGCTCATAAATCGTTAATAAATCAGCTAGCGCTTGACACGGGTGATAATTATCTGTCAAAGCATTAATCACAGGGATATCAGCATGACGTGCAAGCTCTGCCACCTTTTCATCACTGTTTGTGCGAATCATGATTCCATCAAGGTATCTTGAGAGCACCTTCGCCGTGTCAGAGATCGGTTCTCCACGTCCAATTTGCAAATCACGTGGGCTTAAAAAGAGCGCATGACCTCCTAATTGCGTCATTCCCACTTCAAAAGAAACTCGCGTTCTTGTTGATGCATTCTCAAAGAGCATCCCTAATGATTTCCCTGCTAAAACCTTCGGGCACTCTCCCTGTTGTTGCGCTTGCTTTAGTTTCATCGCTGAATCTAGTAAATACAAGATTTCATCTGATGAATAATCTAGCAATGTTAAAAAATCTCTTCCCTTTAATTGACTCGTATCAACGGACTTTTCTTCTAACATCATCTTACACCCCTTAACTACTTATCGATTCATTAACATTTCCTAACCACTCTTGGATAGACTTCACGCCTGCGTCTTCAACTGTTAAACTTGCTAACATTTTTTCTAATGTCGATAGCTCGGTTATAACCGTTAAACGGTTTTTAAGTGCAAGTTGTCGCTTAGTGCTACCGGTACGATGACCTTTTTTCGGAATACTTATTAGCGCAAGTGCGTCACTTTCTTCTACAATGGAATCAAACGATGAAACAGCTTTGACTTCATTATTCCCATCAAGTTTCTTTTCCTGTTCGGCAACAAGTGTAAACCCTAACTCGATTAATCGTTTTGCACTTGGTACAAAGGCCTCCCATTCTTCATCTACTACATCACAGAAAACCATGCCTTCTTGCTGATAAAGCGCTGGGATTTGTCCTTCACTCCAGGCAAATGCTTTTTTCAAGGCTTCTTCATGACGATGACCGATACTAATCAATTCTCCAGTTGACTTCATTTCTGCTTCAAGCAACGGGTCTAACCCTGGTAGTTTTGCATGAGAGAAGATTGGCGCTTTTACCGTATAATAAGGTGTTTCTTTTGCATACCCCACTTGCGTTGTGATCTCTTTTAACTTCTTACCTAGCAACAATTGGATCGTGTAATCAATCATTTGAATGCCGGTAATTTTACTTAAAATCGGTACCGTACGTGATGCACGTGGGTTAATTTCGATCACATACAACGTTTCTTCATGATAAACAAATTGAATATTGAAGATCCCCTTAAAATCCATGCCTTCAGCAATTTGTTTTGTATACGTACATACAAGTTCTTTTACGTCGTCTGTTAATGACACGGGTGGTGTAATTGCCATGCTATCCCCAGAATGAACACCCGCTTTTTCAACATGTTCAAACATTCCCGGAATTAGAATATCGGTTCCATCCGTTAGGGCATCGACTTCGATTTCAGTTCCCGGTAAATAGGCATCGATCAAAATAGGATACATAACTGTCTGTTCTTTATCATGGATGTAATCAAGTAACTCCTGTTTTGTCGAATGAATCACCATGCCTTGACCACCAATGACGTACGAAGGTCGGAGTAAAACCGGGAAACCAATCTCTTCGGCTTTTTCAATTAGTTCATTTTCATCATAAGCCGTCACTCCAGGGATGTGAGGAACATCTACTTTGTTCATAAACTGATAGAATCTAGCGCGGTCTTCTAGCTGATCAATCGTGTCATTCGTCGTTCCATAGATGGTCACACCAGCCTTCTCTAATCCTTCGACTAATGAGATCGCCGTTTGTCCACCTACCTGAACGATAACACCTTCAACTTGTTCAAGCTCTACTACATTTAAAACATCTTCAATCGTTAATGGTTCAAAGTAAAGGCGATCAGCCATTTCATAATCCGTACTTACTGTTTCAGGATTGTTGTTCATAATAATTGCTTCGTAACCCATCTTTTTTAAACTAATCGCACCATGAACAGAGCAATAATCAAACTCAATCCCTTGACCGATCCGTATCGGGCCAGAGCCAACAATCAATATCTTCTTTTTACTTGATGATACATCAACATCGTGTTCGCCTCTCCAGCTTGAATAGAAATAAGCTGTTGATGATGAGAATTCACCGGCACATGTATCCACCATTTTATAAGATGGAACAATGTTGGCCGCTTTACGTTTTTGACGAACTGCTTCGAGACTCTCGCCCCAAGATTCAGCTAACCACTGATCAGAAAATCCGTGTACCTTCAGTTGATAGAGTTCGTCTGTCGAAATGCTAGCTAGTTGACGAGCTTTCGCTAGTTTCTCAAGCCCTATCAACTTTTTCCAACTACTTAAAAAGAATAGATCGATTCGAGTACGATTATGAATGTCTTGAATATCTACCTCACGACGAATGAGTTCTAAAATGGCAAAGAAGCGACGATCATCAGGGTTTACAATAACATCCCATAATTGCTGCTCATCCCAATCAGATAATGCAGGTAGCATCAAACCATTGGTCTTAATTTCAAGGGAGCGAATCGCTTTTTGAAAGCCACTTTCTAAGTTTCGCTCAATCGCCATTACTTCACCAGTCGCCTTCATTTGTGTGCCAAGCTGGCGGTTAGCATGAACAAATTTATCAAACGGCCAACGTGGGAACTTTACAACAACATAATCAAGAGCAGGTTCAAAGCTTGCATACGTATGACCGGTCACAGGGTTCAACAATTCATGTAAATGGTAGCCTAAGCTTAATTTTGCAGCCATCCTTGCAATCGGGTACCCCGTTGCTTTCGATGCTAATGCTGATGAGCGACTCACGCGTGGATTCACTTCAATTAAGTAATACTGCTTGCTGTTTGGATCGAGAGCGAATTGAATATTACAGCCTCCGACAATTCCAAGCGCACGGATAATCTTCACAGATACCGAGCGTAACATTTGGTATTCAACATCTGTTAGTGTTTGGGAAGGGGCTACAACAATCGAGTCACCTGTATGCACCCCAACTGGGTCAATATTTTCCATATTACAGACGGTAATACACGTATCATTTTCATCACGCATAACCTCGTATTCTATTTCTTTAAAACCAGCTATACTCTTTTCAATTAAACATTGTGTTATTGGACTTGCGTCTAGGCCACCGGCAACGATATAGCGAAGCTCCTCTTCATTGTGGACGATCCCACCGCCTCCACCACCAAGTGTATAAGCTGGACGAACAATAATGGGATAGCCAACCTGATTCGCAAAAGCAACTGCAGCTTCTACCGTTTCAATAATCTCACTTTCAGGTACAGGTTCGTTTAAATCATGCATCAATGCACGAAATTCTTCACGATCTTCTCCCTTAATGATCGATTCAATCGGAGTTCCTAATAAATCAACATCATATTTTTCTAGGATCCCTTGTTTATGTAACGCTAACGCCAAGTTTAGGCCTGTTTGGCCACCTAGCGTTGCTAATAAACCGTCTGGCTTCTCTTTTTGAATAATTTTCTCAATACTATCAACCGTCAACGGTTCAAAATAGACCACATCCGCACATGCTTCATCCGTCATGACTGTAGCAGGATTATTGTTAACAAGAATAACTTTAATTCCTTCTTCTTTTAAGGCTAAACATGCTTGTGTGCCTGCATAGTCAAATTCTGCTGCTTGCCCGATGACAATCGGCCCTGAACCGATGACTAATACTGTTGAAATGGATGGTTGTTTAGGCATAGACTTTTTCTCTCCTCTTGCTGTTCATTTCTGCTACAAAGTTTAAAAAGATTGTTTCACTGTCACTTGGACCTGGGTGTGCCTCAGGGTGGAATTGAATTGATGTAATCGGAAGACAAGAATGAACCAAACCTTCGACAGAACCGTCATTAATATTTCGATAGCGAACATCAAACCCTGTTTTTTCAATGCCGTGTTCTCTCACGACATAGCTATGATTTTGTGATGTCATATACACTTGTTTACTCACAAGGTCCTGTACAGGTTGATTCGCTCCACGATGACCAAAACGGAGCTTTTCTGTATCGCCACCAAACGCGAGTGCCAATAATTGATGACCGAGGCAAATCCCCATCGTTGGATAGCTGGAAGCTAGTTGCTTAATATCATCTAAGTAAGCTTCCATTTGCTTTGGATTGCCAGGACCGTTTGATAAAAGAATACCGTCAGGCGACAATTCATGAATGGTGTCAATGTCTGTATTGTATGGAACAACAGTTACTTTGCATCCGTATTTAACGAGAGCATCAACTATCGAACGTTTATATCCATAATCGATGAGGACTACATGATGTTCACCTTCACCGAACGTCTCAATTGTCGTCGTGGACACTTCTTTTACAAGGTCACGTGTTCCAATTGGCTTTTTTGTTGCAAAATCAATGTTTGTTAAATCGTTCGTGATGATCGCTCCCATATCCCCTAATTCACGTATTCTTTTAACAACGGCACGCGTATCAATGCCAACAAGCATCGGCACATGTTGTTTTTTACAATGATCGGCAAGAGTTATTTTTGATTCATAATGAAAGCCATCATCACTGCACTCACTCATAACGACACCTGAGACTTGTGGTTTTATGCTTTCATTATCAGCCTCATTTATACCGTAATTTCCGATTAGTGGGTATGTGAAGACGACAATTTGCCCTTTAAATGATGGGTCTGTAATCACTTCTTGGTACCCTGTCATTCCCGTAAAGAAAACAACTTCACCGTACACTTCTTCCTCTCCACCAAGCCATTCACCTTCAAATGTTTCACCTGTTGATAAGACGAGGTATCCTTTCATCGTTAACCCTCCCTGTTGTTCATTCCGCATCGTATAATTATATCATTAGTAGTATTTTTATTCATTTATATTTAAAAAAAGAAGTTAATTTCTACATTCACTTACTATCAAAGCGACAGCTTCGTCAATTTGCTCTTTTTTGACCGTAAACGCAGGCAATAATCGAATCACTTTAGGCCCAGCCACTAATACGAGTAACCCTTTTTCTCGTAATCTCTTTACTTTTACACCGACATCTTCTTTACAAGCGATACCTACCATCAGCCCTTTGCCACGAACGTCTTCAACTTCTAGACAATCAGACAATTCTTCTTTAAGTTTCGTAAGTAAATAATCACCTAATTCTTTTACCTGCTGCAAGCACTCATCACTAAAAACTTCCGTTAATGTAGCTTCTGCAGCTGCCATCGCCAGTGGGTTGCCACCAAACGTTGAACCGTGTGATCCGGGTCCAAACGATTCTTTTAAAAACTCCTTGCCGATTAATGCACCGACTGGAAAACCGTTCCCTAATCCTTTGGCAACCGTAATCATATCAGGATCTATACCATAATGCTTATAAGCAAAGGTTTCTCCTGTTCGACCGATCCCTGTTTGCACTTCATCGACAATTAAAAGGATGCCTTTTTGCTTACAAAGGCTTGAGATCCCTTGTATAAAATCAACTTGCCCAGGGTTTACGCCACCCTCTCCTTGTATCACTTCAACCATAACGGCTGCGACATCTTCATGAATGGTCTCTTCAAAAGTCGCTAGATCATTGTATGGTAGATATTCAAATCCTGCTAACATCGGCCCAAAGCCTTGATGAATTTTTTCTTGTCCTGTTGCTGCCATGCTACCAAATGTGCGTCCATGAAACGATTGTTGAAAACTAATAATCTTATGTTTTCCTGTATATTTTCTTGCTAGTTTTATTGCCGCCTCATTTGCTTCCGCTCCACTATTACAGAAGAATACGTAATCTCCACTCGAATGCTCCGTTAATAGCGCAGCGACTCGTTCTTGCCCTTCGATTTCAAACAAATTCGAGACGTGCCAAACCTTTTTTAATTGCTCTTGTACAGCTGTTGTCACTTTTGGATGACAATGACCGAGGTTACAAACGGCGATCCCTGAAATAAAATCAAGATACTCTTTGCCGTTTTTATCAATAATTGTAGAGCCATTTGCTTCTTCAACTGCTATTTCCCATCTTGCATAGGTTGGAAATAAGGAACTCATCGCTTGTGACACCTCCATAATCTAAACATTTTATTCTTGTTATACTTGAGTAGTTACTTTGCCTTTTGTGAGCTTTGTTCCAACGATCTCTCCTTGCTGGTCGAGTGTTGAACCTTTTCCATTAATAATCATTACTGCATGAATGTTTCCTTGTAAGCTTTTAATCGCAGCTGTCACTTTCGGTATCATCCCACCGTATATCGTACCGTTCTCTATCATGTTCTCAACCTCAGAAATTGTGACTTGCTCTAGTAATTGGCCGTCATCTAAAATTCCTGGAACATCGGTGACAAACACTAGCTCAGAAGCACCTACGCCATCAGCAACAGCGCCTGCTGCACTATCTGCGTTAATATTATAACGTTCACCATCGTCTCCATAGCCGATCGGTGCAATCACTGGAATAATCTTATTTTCTATCATCTGTTCTAGTAAATCAGCATTAACATTTACGGCCTCTCCTACAAAGCCAAGATTTTCTTTATCTAAAGGTTCTGCTTTTAGGAGTTTTCCATCACAGCCAGAAAGTCCAACACTGTTTAAGCCAACCGCTTGGAACTTCGAGACTAAGCGTTTATTCACTTTCCCACAAAGCACCATTTCCGCTGTATCCAATACATCTTCCGTCGTTTTTCTCAAACCATTAATGAATTCACTCTCAATTTCCAGCTTTGTTAACATTTTATTAATTTCTGGGCCACCACCGTGGACGATAATTGGCGATTTCCCCGCATTTTGTAATGCTTTAATACTTAAGAAAAAGTCATTTGAAAGTTCCGCAATCGTACTTCCTCCACATTTGACAACGACGATTTCACTCATGATTCTCTTCCTTTCTATTTTTACATTTACGTTCTATAACCAGCATTAATGCGGACATAATCGTACGTTAAATCACAACCCCATGCTTTACCAAATCCATCAGCAACATGAAGGTCAACTGAAATTACAATCGTATCTTCCTGCAAGTACGCTGTCGCCTCTACTTCAGAAAATTCAGTCGGTTGACTGTCTTTTAACGTTTGAATGGAACCGAGTGAGATGTCAATTGTCTCGGGATTAATTTCAGCCCCACTATATCCGATCGCACAAATGATTCGACCCCAGTTTGCATCCGTTCCATAGATTGCTGACTTCACTAAATCTGAACCAACGATTTGTTTAGCTACTTTCCCAGCCTCCTCATCGTCTTTTGCACCATTCACTTGGACTTCTATTAGCTTTGTTGCCCCTTCGCCATCACGAGCGATTTTTTTTGAAAGCTCTTCACTTGTCTTTTTTAACGCATAAACAAATTTATCCCAATCAGGATGGTCCTTTGTCAATGGTTCATTCTCAGCTAAACCGCTTGCCATCACGACGACCATATCATTCGTTGATGTGTCTCCATCAACCGTAATACGATTAAACGTTTGATCTGTCACCTCTGAGAGTGCAACTTGAAGCCATTCAGGTTCAATCATTGCATCTGTTGTGATAAATCCAAGCATCGTTGCCATGTTGGGGTGAATCATCCCTGACCCTTTAGCAACACCGCCGATATGCACTTCCTGATTGTTAATTTTCGTTTTATAACATGCATGTTTTTTCACCGTATCTGTTGTCAAAATTGCTTCATTAAACTGGTCAGCAGCTTCAAAACTTGATTCTGGTTTTAGTTGTGTAATCCCATTACTAATTTTTTCCATTGGCATAAATTCACCAATTACACCAGTCGAAGTGACTGCAACGTGATGTTCTGGTAGTGAGAATACATCTGCACCTTGTTTTCTCATCGCGTAGGCATCCTCTTCTCCACGCTTTCCGGTACATGCATTCGCATTGCCACTGTTCACAATAATGGCACGGAGTTTTCCTTCCTTGGCAATACTTTCTTTTGTCACTTGTAATGGTGCAGCTTGAATCTTATTTAACGTATACACAGCTGCGCTGCTCGCTGGAACTTCACAAAGGATTGCTCCTAAATCAAGGCGCTTACGTTTAACACCTGTATAAACTCCTGTTGCTGAAAACCCTCTTGGGGTAATGATGCTACCGCCATCAACCGGTTGCGCCTTTAACTGCTCTGTTACTGAATTCATGTTTATTCACCTCAAGTTTTTTTGAAAAAGTTCTCTATTAAGAACGTGTTTAAAAAGTGTTTTGCAATGGCTCCACTCGCTGTGCGCCTGCTAGGGAAAAACAAACTCTTTAAGGAAAGATCGGTGTAAAATCAAGACCTGCCTTTTCCTCAGCACCAATCATAACGTTTAAGTTTTGTACCGCTTGACCTGCAGCGCCCTTCATTAAGTTATCAATCACTGATACGACGGTAATTCGTCCTGTTCGTTCATCATAAGTGACACCGATGTCACAATAGTTTGATCCGTACACTTCTTTCGTAGAAGGGAATTGACCTTCTTTACGAATACGTACAAACGGTGAACCTTGATACTTCTCCTCAAACAGCTTTCGCAGTTGCTGTTCAGTGATCGGCTTTGTTGCTTTACCGTAGATCGTAGCCATAATTCCTCGAGTCATTGGAACAAGATGAGTACTAAAGGTCACCGTCGAACACGACTCATCCCAAGCCTTCAACCCCTGCTCAATTTCTGGGATATGCTTATGTTGATTTACTTTGTAAATCTTAAAATTATCGTTCATTTCACTAAAGTGTGTGACTGCTGAAGGAGAGCGCCCTGCCCCTGTCACCCCAGATTTAGCATCTATAATAATTGAATCAGGTTCAACTAACTTTTCTTGAACGAGTGGTGCTAAGCCCAATAGAGTAGCTGTAGGATAACATCCTGGATTTGAAATCAGCTCGGCACCTTTGACAGATTCCTTCGCCCATTCGGTTAAACCATAGACCGCCTTATTCAGGACCTCTTCTGTTGCTGGTGTTTCTTTATACCACGTTTCGTATAAAGATGAATCTTTTAAACGCAGATCACCAGATAAATCAATAACTTTTAAGCCTTCTGATAGCAATTTTGGTGTGATCGCACTTGAAATCCCAGGTGGTGTTGATAAAAATACGATATCAGCTTTTTGTCCGATTAAAACTGGATCAATGTCTTCTAACTGCTGCGTTGCAAGTCCTTGTAGATGCGGATAACTTTCATCCATCGCTACACCTTGCTGTGATGATGAGTGAACTGATGAAAGTTCAACCTCAGGGTGATTGTGTAATAATCGTATTAAGTCTGCTCCTCCATAACCCGTTGCTCCAATAATTGCTGCATTCATGATCTGCTCCCCTTCCTCGTTTCTTCCACGTATCATTTATGTTGTGTCTATTATAATGATGAATAAAAATAAATGCAACTGTATTTTTATTTTTTGTTTAAATTTTCATTAAAGGCTAATAACTTCGCAATCCTTTATTGTGCCTTCACAGGTTTAGGTGGAAGAGCCATCACCTACTGCCCGTAAATAAAAATAACCTCCCTTCATTAATTATGCAGAGAGGTTATCTACGTTTCCCTATAAATATCATAAATTAAACAGACAAAGCTTATTGTTTTTACAACTTTTTATGCAGCTCGATCGCTTTCTTCTTCCTTATTCTTATCGTTCTTACTAATAATACGTAAGTACCAAACGAGTACGATAACCGTTATACTTACACCAATCAAGACTGACGTTTGATAAGGAAGCTGAAACCCTTCAGGTGCATAGAAAATATACGTACCACAAACCGCTGTCATAAACAGAGCTGGGAGCCCACAAATCCAGTGCAGTCGTCCCTTTTTAAGCAAATACACAGCCCCTGTCCAGAGCATAACTGTTGCTACCACTTGATTTGTCCAACCGACATAACGCCATAAAAACGAATAATCAATTTGTGCTAAATAAAAGGTTGGAATGACCACAGGGATTGCCATTAACATTTTAAACCCTTTACTTTCTTTCTTCGTCACAACCTGTAGCAATTCAACAAGCATCATCCGTGATGAACGTAGCGCTGTATCACCGGTGGTTATCGGTAAAATAATCACTCCTAATATGGCTAAAATTCCACCTAAAACACCTAACATCGATGTTGAAATTTCATTAACAACACCTGCAGGGCCGCCTGATGCTAACGCCTCACCTAATCCGCCTGTCCCAGCAAAGAACGTCATCGCAGCGGCTGCCCATATCATTGCGATCACTGCTTCACCAATCATTGCGCCATAAAAGACCTTACGACCATCCGACTCTTTCTTAAGTGTGCGCGCGATGACCGGACTTTGTGTTGCATGAAACCCAGAGATCGCACCACAGGAAATCGTCACCATTAATAGCGGCCAAATTGGAATCTCTTCAGGGTGTAAATTATCCAGTGTCAGATTTGGAATCGGCTGATCTTGAAACAGAAGACCAATTCCAATCGCTGTTGCCATAAATATTAAGACACCACCGAAAATTGGATAAATTCTACCGATCACTTTGTTAATCGGTAATAACGCCGCAAGTAAAAAATAAGCAAAAATAATAAATAAAGCATTCATAAAACTTAAAGATGTCACTTCAGCTAACAGTTCGGCGGGTCCTGCCGTAAATGCTGCAGCTACTAAAATCATCAGTACGATTGAAACTAGATTTATAATCACTTTCATTGGCTTGCCTAGGTAGCGTCCAACGATTGATGGATACTGCTCACCGTTATGTCTAACTGATAGCATTCCTGAAAAATAATCATGGACGGCGCCGGCAAAGATGGCTCCAATAACGATCCAAATAAACGCTACTGGTCCATACAACGCACCTAAAATCGCCCCAAAAATTGGCCCTAACCCCGCTATATTTAATAATTGAATTAAACTACCTTTTATCCAGCTTATCGGCATAAAATCCATACCATCATTTTTCGTATTCGCAGGCGTCGGTCGATTGTCATCAATGATAAATACACGCTCTACAAATTTAGAGTAAAAGGCATATCCAAAAAAGAGTAAAAGTAATGAAAATAAAAACGTAACCATATGTACCATCCTTCGCTGTTTTTAAGATGAAATTATTTTACTATCACTTTATTAGAAAAACAATATATTTTCTGAAAAAAATAAATCTTCTTTAAATGAAAGCGTTTTAACAAAAAAGACCTATTATAAAATACTAATTTAAATAACTTCTCTACGAAAATCATCGATGAACTTTTTTGAACCACATGCTAAACTAAAAGAAGACATACATTCATATAAGGTGGTGACATGATTGGAGGAGGAAATTAAGAATACAAAAGATAAGATGCTGAAGCAGTGGCAAGCTATGCAGTCGAGTTCGATTGATGACTCAGGAGAAGATGCTGATATTTTTGAACGTTTATTTTATATTATGACTGCTGAAATTAAAGAGTGGTATAAGCAATTACCATCCAAACCGAAAACACTCGAACAAGCATTTCAATTGCCATTAATTGCTGAAATCGAGGAAGAGTTACCTGCACCACTTTTATTAAACTTTGAAACTGAAATTGAAATGATTGTTGAAGGCATTGAAAGAGAAGAGGATTAATGAACGAAGGGAACGAACGTCGTGGACTTTTTCACATTAGCATTTCTAATTTTTATCGTTTATTTTATTTTTAAGATTGTTTATATTTCACGCTCTACCAAGGTACAAGAAAAGCACAAAAAAATTGCTTACTGGCTATATGGCTTGATGGTCGTTGCCTTGATTATTGTTTTGTTATTCTTTTAACGTGCGTATTCAAAAAAGAGAACCAAAAGAGCTGGTCGGCTAAAATCGCAACGTCCTGTTGCATTTTGAACATCCTTTAAAAGAAAGGGGCAGTCTTTAAAGGTTGAACATCACCTTCTAAAGACTGCCCTTTCTTCTCATCATTATTAGAATTGTTCTTTAATGATTTCAACCGTTTCCTCAATTTGATCTCCAAAGAAATCATTGATATGTGAATAAACGACTTCACCATTACCATCAATGATACTAAAGCCACGATGAGAGACACTTTCATTTCTCATATCCGCTTCTTCAATGACAACAAATTCAGGATCGGATAAGAACGAGAATGTAAATTCACCTGCTTCTTTTAATCTGAGATGATTACTTGCAGAATCAACACTAATCGCATAAATATCAGCGTCGATATCCTCCAATAGATGGAAATTCTCCTGCAGCTCAACTAGCTGCGCTTGACAAATCCCTCAGCCAATTTCAGTGAAATGAAACAAAACTGTGGCACGCTCTTTATCGGTTAGTGATACGTCCTCACCATACTCATTCACTAGCGTAAAGTCTGTAGCGTCATCTTGATTACAAGCGGATATCACGGCTAGAAACGCCATCAATGTCATAGCCAAAATAATCTTTTTATACATTGACTTCTTCACTCTACTTCTCACCTCTCACTTCCCCTAGTCTTAGGGTTTAGTGTGCGCCATGGTCCATGCGCTCCAATAATTCAACATCATCTGGAACCGATGTAATTTCATCAACATCAACATCACCAACAACCAATTGGCTCTTTTCCATGCGATGCTGGTCACATGCCGTTACATGGTAATAGACGTAATATACGCCCTCGTCTTCAAACGTCCAATCTAACGCATAAAGGCCATCTCCTTGATTTTTGGCATCCTCGATGTGATGGTATTCTCCATTAGCATGCTCCCAAATTTCAAAAACGACTTCATAGGCATCGTCAATCGGAATGTTATCATGAGAAACTATAGCTTGTAAAGAAACAGGTTCTGCCTCATCTACGACGTCAGCCTCCTCAGTGATCCAACTAAAATCAACTTCAAGCGGTGCTAGCGTATTCTCACATGGTACTGCCGCCTCTTCCTCTGGTTGTGAACATGCAGCTAAAAATACACTCATGAGCAAAAATAATATACTACTGAATCTCTTCATCTTCCATTACTCCCCTTGGATTTTTTATTCATTTTTTTCAGCAAGAACCGCTTTAATTTGCTCAGTAATTAATGGAATATCAATCTCTAGCCCGTTAAATCGATGGATCACTTGTAAATCGTCATCAACGAGGAAAAAACTTGTCCCATGAATGATGTCATTTTCATCAGGGACCGGCATCACTAGTGATTGAAACGCCTCTTCAGCAAACTCTGTAATTTCTTCATCTGAATACCCCGTTAAGAAATGCCAATTGGCAAAATCAACGCCATAATTTTTTCCATATGTTGTTAGTTGCTCTGGGTCATCAAAATCAGGATCAACCGTAAATGACACGATCTCAATATCAATACCTTGATCGGCCAGCTCTTGTTGTAAAATCATCATATTTGGTGTCATCGTATTACATACAGTTGGACAATTCGTAAAGATCATATTAGCCATCCATACGTTTCCTTCTAAGTCGCTACTACCAAATGGATCACCATCCTGATTGGTAAACTCAAATTCCGGAACTTCAAGCTCAAGTGATGAGATGTCACTCGTTTCTTGAGAGCCCGACCCGGTTTGATATAACCAGCCACAACCAGCTAAGCTACCGACAAACAATAAGACCAGCAACAACACAACATGTTTCACACGGTGTTTATTCATCCCTTTTCCACCTCCACTTTTAAGCTGCTTTTTACTTTGCACCGTCTTCTGAAACAGGTATGTCACTTATCGTAAGTTCGCCTTTTGACTTCACTTTCTCTTTTGCTAACCATTGCTTAAAGACGTAGCCAATCGTAAAGCCATATGTTACTTCCTGCATAATTTTCATTAAGACTCCAGCTAATTGCTGGTCCATACGCGTGTCTAATTGACTAAATGCCTCAGGTCCACTAAATAAATGATAAGGAATGTCTGCCCCTGGTGGTAAACAATAAGACATCACTGTTCCCCATACGTTTGGATCGGTATATGTTGCATAGAGAGGTTCTCCAGCAAAAATAATAAGTGCACACGCAGGCGTAATTAAAATCCCATTTGCAAAGATATAACCGATTCGACGTAAGTCAGATAATAGAGCTTTGTTTGGTAACGGTGCAATCATGTGCCACCACATTAAGGTTGAAGCCCCAAGCAGTAAGAACTGATAAACACTGTGTAGAAAAACAGACTGCATTAAAGAATCAAACATAAATGGGACATGATAGATCGAAAACAGTCCATTAAATAAAAGCACTCCTATAATTGGACTGAAAATGATTTTCGCTATCCTTTCTGTCGCAGGGGTGCGGAAGCGTTGGATCATCGCTACTAAAAACCATTTCGGAGTCCCTAAAATAAATAGTGGAACTGCAATAAAATATGCAAACACCATTTGTGTCATATGAAACGTGATCATAATATGACCAATCGTATATAGCGGTCCTCCCCATCCAATATACAAAGCAATAAGTCCAAGTAAAAAGTATACTTTTTGCTTAGCACTTACAGGGGCTCCATCTTGAAAACGATGGCGCCATTTTTCAACAAGAGCAAAATAAAGACCAGCAACCAATAGTAGGATCACAATTAATTCAGGGGTCCATATCGCTCGAAAACTAAAATTACTAAACACTTGCTCTATCAATTTTTACCCTCCCTTTATACTAATCAATGAGCGAGCTTACTTCTAAATTAAACACACATATTGTACTTTATTAACTATAGCATATTTTCTTCCCGTTCCCGCCCGTTTCATATGTGATTTCTGTTGCCTTTTTCCAACAAATTTATGAACAAAATGAAAATTAGTTCATTATGCCGCATGACAGACCATGAATCTAGTTAACAGTATCGCCGTACGTCTTCACTTTTAATCACTTTCATCACGAGCATCGCTACAGAAGCAGAATGTTTCCTTCCATTTATGAAATCAAGAAAAGCATATTTTTGCCAAAAACACAGTTCCGTAAATTCCTAGATTCGTTTTCATAAAAAGGTTTTTTTTAAAGCTAGTATCGAATATACTAGATTTGGATAGGGGGACTTGATAATGGAAATTTATAAAGTACCAAACGATGCTGATCAACCTCTTCGTCTAAAAGTCGCTGACCTCCTAATGGGACAAATGGAATCCATTGGAAGTGATAATGCCTATGAACTTTTACTAGATGCGATCAATTTAGCCCTTACAGACGGTTCAACGGCTCGTATTTTTGTAGTTGAGGATAATGAAACAATCATTGGTGCTGCTTTCTTTAACATCGGTATTAGTCTTGCAAAAGGCGGGTATTACATCTGGCTTAATGATCTATTTGTTCATAAAGAGCACCGAAATCAGGGGATCGCAAAGAAATTACTTCTCCAAGTCATCTATTGGGCTGAAAATGAAGGAATCAAAGGAATTGAGTTAGAAACTGGCATCAGTAATCAAGCAACCAAGAGTCTTTATAATTCTTTAGGTTTTTATGATATTGTTTCCAAACGGTATGGCTTTCAATTTTAGTGCGTGTTCAAAAAGAGGACAAAAAGAGCCAACTCGGACTTCTTAAACATCCTGTATTAGCAAACCATTTCCCAGTGAAATCCCGATAATTAAGTATGGGAGTATCGACGGAATATATTCCTCTAGAACGGCCCGACAATGAGGACAAATACAACCTATAAACTTTTTTAAGGCTATCCTAAAAGGGAAAGATTAATACCTTTTAAGACGGCCTTTTTTCTTTGGCCCAAAAACTCCAATAATGTCATTTACACTTCTTTTTTTCCCTTCTTGTTCATAAGATATAAAAAACAGCCAAATCGTTTATGTTCTAACTGATCTTAATAACAATAAGAAGGAGTGTACAATATGACACCATACTTCTATGAAGCAGAATTTAACAATGTATATATTGAAATATCAAAACATGCACTCCACGAATTTATTAAAAAAATGATGGAAGAACAACTATCCTTATTTTGGCGATATGAGGAAGAAAAAATCTTCCTTATCATCGACAGTGATGATGCGATTCATGAAATTCCCTTTGAACGAAATGAAGAATTCTTGACGTTAAATATCGACCACTTAACCGTCAATGATGAAGTTATTGGCGAGGCGATTGAGGTTATTATTTCACAATTTAGCGGTGATGGCGTTGTCAAAAAGTTCACTGGTGGTCCCTTGTATATTACATCTTATAAAACAGGGGATATTCAATCAATTATAGAAATTGATGGGAGTGAGAAAATTATTATGAATAAACATGGATCAATAATCGAATATAAAGAATACGATCATAACCTCGAGCCGAAAACGATCTTTAATATTATGAATATGGAAATCGATTATGAGTTAATGGAATTGCACGAAGCAATTCATGCAAACGACGAACAGGCCGTACGATCTCATAAGAGACGACTGAGGAAACTCTTGCATCGCCGCGAAGAAGTAAAACAACTCATCTAATAAGTAAAGCACGGTCTAAAACGTTCGGGAGGCGTTTTAGATCGTGCTTTACATGACGTACCATTGATCCATGCGTATTGAGCAAACAATTATATTTAAAATGAATGATGGACATGCTATCATAAGTACTTGGTAAGGTTTACAATTATGAGGAGGAATGAAATCATGTCAATCGAATTACAAGCGCAATCAACTCCGAACCCCAATGCAATGAAAATAACAGCTAACCAAATGATCTTTGAAGGATCAGGAAGTACTTCTGTTAAAAAAGGAGACGACACACACCATCCATTAGCTCAAAAATTAATCGCCATTGATGGTGTTGATAATATTTTTGGTTTCCAAGACTTTGTAACCGTCAATAAAACCGCTGATGTCGAATGGGACAACCTTCTACCACTGATTCAAAAAGCCTTTGAAGAAGTGTACGAGTAAAAACTAATTTGTCTCACTAAGCATGTCTAATGGTTGTTCTTTATCTTGAAGATATAACGACCATCATGACTTCGCTAAATCATTTGAGGGTTGTCCTAAAAGGTATACTTGATCCTTTTAGGACAACCCCTTTTAGTGTATAAACCCAGAATCTGGGTCATTCTCCATCCGGTTATAGCCAATCCCTTCGTCAGCCATCTTATCTCGTAACTTCGCATAAAGAAACAACCTAAACATATCATGAATGTCGTCGTCACTCATGCTATTAATATACTCAAAAAAATCTTCACGTTCGAATTCTTCAACTAAACCACTAACAATAATGAAGGCATCCTCTTCATCACCGGTAAAATGATTTTGATACATTTTAAATAACTTATTAACTAATTCCATATGTAAAACCCCTTTCGTTAATAGACTGCCCAATACACATCTTTCAATTAAGAATAATGAATCATCATCATAACCCGACTGACTGAATCGCTGCTATTGTTATATTGATGCGGACAATCAGCAGCAAAACGAATCGCTTCTCCTTTTTTTAAATGATAACTCTCGTCTGAAATGATGATCTCGATTTCTCCCTCCTCCACTAATATATATTCTTCTACCCCGCTCGTATGCGCCTCAGATGTATATGAACAATCCGGCTTCAGTTGAACGGAAAACCATTCAAACGGCTGACCATTCCCAAGTGTAAATAACGGTATGACTTGAAACCTTCCTTGATCCTCTTTCAATGGCTCAATCGCATGACGGCTAACTACCTTTACTTTCGGTCGTTCATCTTCAATAAACCGTGAAAAACCTACACCAAGACCGTTAGCAATCTTCCAAAGCGTACTGACCGTCGGATTTGACTCGCCTCTTTCAATCTGTCCTAGCATCGGTTTACTCACGTTCGTTAATTCAGCTGCTTTTTCTAAACTTAACCGCTGCTGCTCTCGAATTTGTTTTAATCGTTTTCCAATTCGATGATTTAAGTTTATTTTGTCCATATAATATCTCCTTGAATTAAGTTATACTATATCATACAATTAATACATTATAACATACTAATGGATTGAAAGGAGTAAGGCTATGTTGGCAACCACAAGCGTCACTAAACCAAAATCAGAGTTTCCTCGTGGAGTCGTTGCCGGTATCGGAATTGCAATAGGTTACTTCCCAGCCGCTTTAACATTTGGTTTATTAGCAAAAAGTACAGGACTCACCTTTCTAGAAGCTGTTCTGATGAGCTCTTTTGTCTTTGCAGGAGCTGCACAATATATGGCACTAAATTTAATCGCACTAGGTACTGGTGCTCTTGAAATCATCTTCACAACTTTCATTGTAAATATTCGTCATTTATTAATGAGTGCTTCTGTTAGTGAAAAACTCGAACATGATCACCCGATTAAAAAAGCAATATGTGCATTTGGTATTACTGATGAGGTATTTGCTGTAACGACAACTCAAGAACGGAAAGTAACGACGTCCTTTGTCCTCGGTGTCGGAGTGATTGCCTATGGAAGTTGGGTACTACATTCAGCGCTCGGCTTTTTAGTTGGATCGGCATTGCCACAAACGATCCAAGAAAGTATGGCTATTGCCCTTTATGCGATGTTTATCGCTTTATTAATGCCATCACTAAAGAAACATCGCAAAGTTGTTTCTTTAGCTATTTCTGCTGCGATGTTTAATACTCTTTTTGTGTTTTTTTTGCCGAGCGGATGGTCAATTATCGCAGCAACAATTCTATCCTCCCTTCTCATTGAACTAGTTGAGAAAAAGGAGGAATCATAATGTCAATGTCAATGTTCTGGCTGATTATGGGAATGGCGATTGTTACATATATTCCGAGAATGTTGCCTTTAGTCACACTCAATGCAAATCGCATCCCTCCCAAATTACAAGCGATCTTACGAAACGTACCTTATGCAGCACTGGGGGCTTTAATTTTCCCAGGCATTTTAACGGTTAACGAAGACATTTGGTTTGGAATCATCGGTGGACTAACCGCAATTATTATTGCCTATTTTGGTGCTAACTTAATTTTTGTCGTCATCGGCGCGATCATTGTCTTAAGTTTCTATTCATTTTTCATTTAGTTTGCTCATTAACAGAGACTGTTCCATCACTAGAATCACCTCATTTTTGTACGATTTAGAGCATAGGGGTAAAAGATCCCTACCACTGTTCCTGAGGTGACACTTGGTGGGGCAGTCTCTTTCTAACCTTTCCTCCCCCCTGATCGAAGAAAAAATAAGAGCAGAAGATTGTTTCTTTTAATAATGGACGTTACAATGGAATGATGAACAATTACAAGTAGGTAGTGGTGAATAAATCATGACAAACTTAACATTCAGTAGTGAACAATTGCATACCTTTATTCATGACCATGTCGTCAGTCACATAGCTACTCGCGGTGTGAACTATTACAAAAAAGGGAACGTTGCAGATATAAAAGTGACGAGTGCGGAGGTGCTTGAAGCTACCGT
The DNA here is from genome assembly GCF_019039105.1 of Desertibacillus haloalkaliphilus. Lineage (NCBI taxonomy): Bacteria > Bacillati > Bacillota > Bacilli > Caryophanales > Bacillaceae > Desertibacillus > Desertibacillus haloalkaliphilus. The sequence goes on from NZ_JAHPIV010000016.1 coordinate 48,107, forward strand.
TCATGGATCGTCGATTTATACGGTCGAGGTTCACCTTGATGACCTTACAGAAAGTACATGCACTTGTCCTTATCACGATTATTGTAAACACCTTGTCGCTGCCTTGTTCTACATTGAAGAACATCGTTATAGAGTCCAAGAACAACTAGAGGAATACAAGAACCGTACAGTAACTCTAGTGATAGAGCAGCATAAACCAAAAGATATCGAAGAACAATTACAATCTCACCTCGACTCAATCATTATAACTAGCTATCGTTCATTAACAACAGCAGGTTATTTTCATGACGATCACTTAAAACAAATTGTTGAACGTTGCATCCGGGCAACAGCACAAAACTACTCAAATGAGGAGCATGTTCGTGAACGGCTCATTTGTGTAAACGTAATGATCCATGGCTTATTTGCCCTCGGTCGAAAATTTAACACCTATCACACATATGAGCGTAGGTTTACTCGTTTCTTTTCGCAACTCATTAATGAAAGTGAACCGTTCATTGTTGAGTGTCAGCGTCGTGATGATTCGGATTTCTACTTATGGTTTACAGAGACACTCATCCACCGTTACTTTTTATCTAATGATGTAAAACAATCGCCGTGGCACCTACTTTTAATAAAATGGTTAACGCATGATTCGAATCAAGCTCGAAAGCTGGAAGTACTCAATCTCTTCATAACCGAGCAAAAACGCTCACCAAACAACGAGTCACTAACGATGCTAGCAAGTATCCTTGCTCTCGATTGTGAAAATGGAGCATTATCATTGTCCTTGCTTCGTAAAATGAAACATTCGTTAACCCCAAATGATCTTATTCACCATTTTCAATTACTAGAGCGTCGCCAAGATTGGGACTTAATCAAAAACTGGTTTGATTTATTTCTAACCTTCTGGAAAAATAAATCGCTCGGAAGCCTCGAGCCGATATACGAACGGATGCTCATGAATACGGGTAACGAAAAAGAACAGATCATCTTACTGTGGAATGCGTGGCTCCAGTCCCCCTCCTACAGTACGTATCTTCAACGGATGAAAGATTTTGCTGATTATAAAGAAGAGGCGCTTGACTATATCCTTCCAAGATTAGAAGAACAATTGTATGTGCCCAAAATCGAACAGCTCTATTATAAGATCTTATTAAACGAAGGCCAGACCAAAAAAGCGATCGCTCGTTTATTAACAAATGAAACAGAACCAAGCCTACTAAGCGATGAAAAAAAACAAGTGATTAACTACGCGAAGAAATCAGCACCAGAACAACTTTTACCACTTTACCATCAATTTATTGTACGGCTCATTGAAAAGAAATCCCGTAGCCACTATGAACAAGCCGTCTCTCATATGAAAGAATTACAGTTGATTTATGAGCAACTTGGTTTATCTGATCGCTTCCATTCATATATAAGTCAGCTCCGAACAAAATACAAAACGTATCGCGCCTTGCTACAGGAGATGAAAAAGATTGTACAATAAACATAATCCAAATAAAATTATTCTTCACGGTGGATGGCTTGATCAAGAGGAACAATTTTTTATCTGGGGTGAACGTAAACAGCATAAAAAATACCAAGAAATCGTTAACTTTCAGTACCCTTTCCTCTATCCGCCGTCTGAACTAAAGCTCGCGTTGTTTAAGTACCATTCAGACTCTTTTTATGGAACATTTATCGAATCAAAAAAAGCGTTATTACAAGCACCATTAGTTGAACGTATGTTTTATTCACATGCTGGGAACACACCAGTCTATCATGCTGATCGCTCAAATACTTCTCATTTGTTTCCAGTAGAAGGGATTTCTCTTTCGCTAGAAGACTTACCCGAAGCAATCGAAACCATGAAGTCATGGCTAAACGATGAGGAATGGCTGATCGGTGATGATTTACGCTATTGGTTGCTCTTCTTCTCACAAATTCAAACAGAAATTATTTCAGGAGAGGTCATTCTAGCGACAAACGGGCGTTGGCAGCTCACAAATATGAATATCGAATCATGGGAAATGTGTATTCCGCCTGCCAGTGTGGCATTGAAAGCCGAACAATATCAACTACAACCAACAAACACGAATCCATCTGTGACGTATTCGCTAAAAGATTTCGCAAATGAAGTCGCAGACCGTCTCATTAAGCAGTTGCTCTTAAATAATAACGAATTCAGAAGAGCACTTGCTCAATTGTCAGAGGAAAGTCCCTCTATCCAAGATTGGTTACGTTCGGTTGAAGAAGGAGAAACCAAACAACTGCAAATGAATGAGACAACGTTACAAGAGCATTTAGGGATTATCCCCTCATCCCCGTTTAAAACTGGGATTGCGATTGATGATCCTGAAACAGAAGATGAGCCGTGGAAGCTAGTACTGTTTGTCCAAGATCGGAATGATCCATCCTTGATCGTATCGATGAAGGATTTGCATGAAGGGCTACACCCATGGCGAGAAAATCCAATTTCAAAACTAAAGCACGATATACAGCAAGGGGCTAATAAAGTCCCCCTCATTAAACAGCTGTCACCAACAAATTTTGAAATGGAACTAACAAGCGAAGATGTTTATTCGTTTCTAATCGAGGATAGCCCACTGCTTGAAGACATTGGTTTTACGATTTTTGTCCCGTCTTGGTGGAATGATGAAAGACAACAACTATCCATCCAATTAGCCGTAAAAGACAAGCAAACTGAAAAACAAGCATCTGTTGATCCAATTATGAATTGGCAAAGCCTAACGGAATTTGACTACACTGTCTCCATAGGTGATGCGAAATTAAGTGAACAAGAATTTGATACACTTGTCCATACGAAACAACCCATCGTTAACATTCGTGGCAAATGGGTCGTTTGGGACCCGACACAAGCGGAAAAACTAAAAGATACACTTGAACAACAAAAATCAGAGGCGATTACGCATTTTGATGCATGGCAATTGCAGCTCGCCGATGAGGACGTTCAACTTGATGAAGAGTTAACCGTCGATGTTGACATCCATTGGGATGAAAAGTTACAGAAATTACTTGAAGAAGTTAGAAGCAAAAAGATCCCACTTACAACGCCCCCGGAAACTCTTACCGGGACATTACGCCCCTATCAACAAGAAGGTTATTCGTGGCTTCTTCATATGCGCAAACTTGGCTTTGGCGCTTGCCTAGCTGATGACATGGGGTTAGGGAAATCAATCCAAACAATTGCTTACCTTGTAAAGGTTCTTGAAACTCAACAACTAGAAGGAGCTGTGCATCTACCATTTTTATTAATCTGTCCGACATCATTAATCGGTAACTGGACAAATGAGCTAGAACAATTCGCTCCGCACTTACGCATCTATGTTCATCACGGGGCCAACCGCGCGGGTGAAACAGAGTTACGGAACTTAGTAGAGGATTATGATTTAATTATTACTTCCTACGCACTAGCAGTACGTGATGAGGATGTGTGGGCAACAATCACATGGAATGGACTCCTATTGGATGAAGCTCAGCAAATTAAAAATATCGAAACGAAGCAACGCCGTTCGATTAAAAAAATCAATGCGTATCACCGTATCGCATTAACAGGAACGCCGATTGAAAATCGCTTAAAGGAGCTATGGTCGATCATCGATTTTCTAAACCATAGATATTTAAATTCATATCAGCACTTCCAACAAACATTTATCAAAGAAATCGAAGGGCGCAACCAAAATGATCAACGCCTAAAGCAGTTACAACAGCTGATTTCCCCTTTCCTGTTAAGGCGTAGCAAATCGGATCAGCATCTAAATTTACAGCTGCCTTCGAAGCAAGAACAAACACACAGGGTTGGGCTTACACTTGAACAAGCAAGCTTATACCAAGCCGTTGTTAATGATTTATTAGAAAAGGTTGACACCGTTTCTGAAATGGAACGTAGAGCTTTGATTTTAAGCAGTTTAACGAAATTAAAACAAATATGTAACCATCCCGTCCATTTCTTAAAGGATGGCGGAAGATTAGAGCACCGCTCTGAAAAATGGGATTTACTTGAAGAGTTAGTCACACAAATTACAGATAACGATGAGAAGACGTTGATCTTCACACAATATAAAGAAATGGGCGAGCTCATTCAGAAGGGGCTTTCAAATAAGTTAGGCTTTCCTGTTCCATTCTTACATGGGAGCATTCAAAGAAATAAACGAGAAGAGATGATTAAACGTTTCAAACAAGATCAAGCGATCTCTACGTTCATCCTGTCTTTAAAAGCAGGAGGTGTTGGTCTAAACTTAACAGCTGCTAATCATGTCATTCATTACGACCGTTGGTGGAACCCTGCAGTTGAAAATCAGGCAACCGACCGGGCCTATCGAATTGGACAAACACAAAATGTGACCGTTCATAAAATGGTAACCTCTGGTACACTCGAAGAAAAAATCGACCGGATGATTGAACGAAAACAACAACTATCAGACCAAATTTTACTTTCGAGTGAAAATCAACTCACGGAGCTATCAAATGATGATTTAAAATCATTACTCGAACTTCGTAAATCATGAAGGAGGTAAATAATGGTGGAAAAGAACGATTTACCAGACGTGTTTAAAACCTTTTGGCAACCATCATGTTCAAAGCTACCAATTGTACAAAAACACCCCTCTTCCTCTGAGGGAAACCCCGCTCAAGAAAAGTGGCAAGCCGTTTTAAAAGCGCTTGAGAAAGCTGGGAAAACAAAATGGCATATGAACACGGAGAAGAGAACAGACTGATTTAAAATAACGTTTTAAAATTGGGCGGTGATAACTAGATTTTCACCTAGTACCACTGCCCTTTTCTTATTAATCATTCTTCAATTATTATCAATTGTTCTGCTTGAAACGTTCTTGGTGCAACCTCCTCACCGTTAATCGATCGTACCAATAACTCAGCGACAGCCTTATAAGTACCTGATGGTACATCATTAACCTTCCAGCTTATTTCCGACAATTGCTCATCGTTTGCTAGAAGCGTTTCTTCAACGATCACTTGGGTAAAAGCCATCTCCTCTGAGAAACGGTAGATGATCTCGTCATCTGGATTGACAACTGTAATCTCAAATTGCTGTCCAGAGATGTATTCAAGCTCAACATCTTCCTCCCTGGTATTTCGTAAACCAATGAGAAACTGCACGTCCTCCCCCTGTTGCTTGATATCAAAAACGAACTCAAGTGATTCCTTCATCTCTTCATCCCCTTGCTCCACTCTCTCCTCAGCAGTTCCGCAGCCAACGGACAGTAACATGAGAATCATATATAATAACAGCCGTACCCACATTAAAGATACCCCCTATTAATCATCTTTGCGAAACAAACCAAAGATCTGGGTCGTTTCAACGATATTCGTAAATGCAGCAGGATCAACCGTCTCAATGACATGCTGCAACGCATAGAGCTCATACCGAGTAATCACAATCATTAACATTTCTTTATCATCTTCCATATATCCTCCCTTAGCAGGAATCCTAGTTAGTCCTCGCGTTACACGTTCATGGATCGCCTTCCGTAATTCATCTGGTTTCTTTGTGACAATCAATGCTGTTACTTTAACGTGTCGAGTATGGATCATATCAATGATACGAGATGCAACATAGAGTGAGACTAACGTATATAATGCCTTTTCCCAATCAAACATCAAACCTGCCGTGACAACAATCAATCCATTTAGTATAAAGAATAACGGTCCTAATGGCCGATCACTTAGACGTGAGAGGATCAAGATGATAATATCCATCCCCCCTGAGGATGCCCCCCATTTCAGCGTTAAACCCACACCAAAAGCTGAGATCACACCACCGAAAACTGCATTTAAGAGAATGTCATTAGACACAGATATAACCGGAATAATCTCTAAAAAAAGAGTCGTTAGTGCTACATTTAAAAAGCTGTAGAAGGTAAATGCCTTCCCAATTTTTAACCAACCTAATATCGCAACTGGGACGTTTAATAAGAATAATAAAATCCCAGTGGATAGTGGCAAAACGACAGCTAATAACTGTGCCACACCAGTAAAGCCACTTGCAAACACGTTTGCTGGGATTAAAAATATATTTAATGCAATTGCAAGCAATACGGCTGCAAATGTAATGACAATGACTTTCTTCGTTTCCTCAATCATCTAGACACCCCTTTTTACTCGTTCGCATGAATCTAACCATTATTCCACTTCTTATGTAAGATGAAATGCTCATTATTTTACTTTTTACTTAATGGCCGTGAAATAAACAAATAAGCGTAACGTTTCTTCAAAGACGACTTTAGTATAAAAAAGAACTGTAATGATCAGATTTAGCTTTTCATTACAGTTCTATCATTAGTATTTTTTTACTTTTATGCTTCAATACGCGAATGGCTGATGTGCCGCTCAAACCAAGCCACTGTTTCTAAGACTGCACCTCTTGTCACTTTATGAGCGGAAAGAGGATCGGTGATAAATGTTAAACACTCTTCGTTCCCTCGATACTGAGGTCTGATTGTATTATAAAACTCGGCTATGTACTTATATGGAACAACATCATCTTTTTTCCCATGCCACAATAATAACGGGCGTTGCTTCAATATTTCAGGACGCTCTGATAAATCAAATGATGCTAGCTTGCTAACCTTCTGTTGTAGCTTCTCCATCGGCAATGAATCATTTTGCTGTTGTAACTGTGCAAGTTGTGCGCTAGCAAATCGTTGATAACAAGGATTGCCCATTAACGATACGGCAGCTGTAATCCACTCATACACAGACAGCGCTCCAAACGTCGTAATCGCCCCCATCGACGTTCCTGCAACACCAACCTTTTCATCGATAATAAAGCCGCGCTTATCTAACTCTTCCTTAATTAGCGATACCTCTTTGATCCCTTGAACAACAATATCCCAAAAATAAAGATCTCGCTCTTTTCCTGTTAGGCTCTCTTCTTCTCTCTCCCCATGATATAGCGCGTCAGGTAAAACAACGCGAAAGCCTTGTTCAGCTAATAAATACGCATAATGCAAATTATGTTCCTTCGCACTCGTATAACCGTGTAAAAAAATGACAAGCGGCAAGGCTTCATTAAATCTCTCGCCATTAGCAACATGGAGAAATGGGATATGAGCTATTTTTTCATTTTTTATCGTAATCATCACAAAATGTCCCCTTTTAACCTCACTAAAAATTGAATTTCATCATTATTCTATCATTTACTACATAATCGTTTAAAACTTTTGCTCTGATAACCCCCCTCTTCACTAACCTCTTTACGTTTTTTATTACATATTGGCATACATTACGCCCGTTGTTAAATTATTTTTACGTGCACATCCCCAGCGTCGTTAAATATTTTTTACATCGTTTGTTAGAATTCAGCAAAAAACTGCTCTTTTCGACATTTTATAAGTTGGCACACATCTTGCATAACTAAAAAGATGAGAACATAGGAGGTGAATATTCAATGGAAAGTATCATTCAATATATTCTCAATAACCAAACAGACCTTTTGGTTTTAACATGGGAACATATAAAGCTCGTTGGCTTAGCGATTATCATTGCGATTGTAATTGGTGTTCCAACTGGAATCTATCTATCAACGAATAAAAGTTTAGCAGAAGTCGTCTTGCAAATTTGTGCGATTATAATGACGATCCCTAGTATCGCCCTCTTCGGCTTAATGATTCCAATTCTTTCTCTTATTAATCAAGGGATTGGTTTTTTACCAGCGTTAATCGCATTAATTCTTTATTCACAGTTACCGATTATACGAAATACGTATGTGGCAATTACAAATGTCGATCCAAATATGCGTGATGCAGCAAAAGGAATTGGGATGTCAACGTTCCAACGTTTACGTCAAGTTGAAATTCCAATTGCTCTTCCTGTCATTATGGCCGGTGTTCGAACAGCCGTTGTTTTGAGTATCGGAATTGGGGCAATTGCGGCTTTTATCGGTGCAGGTGGACTAGGTGTACTGATTGACCAAGGCATCTCAAGATCAAATCGAGATATGATTATTGTCGGCGCTGTCGCCGTATCGATCCTCTCCATTATTGCCGATACAGTGCTTGGACTTTTGCAACGCTTCCTAACACCAAAAGGAATGCAATCTTAAAACAAAAATGGGGGTTACTTATGATAACATTCGATAAAGTTACAAAACAGTATGATGGAAATGTCACAGCAATTGATAACGTTAGTTTTACCGTACCAAAAGGAAATATTGCTGTATTTTTAGGTCCATCAGGATGTGGAAAGACAACTTTACTACGAATGGTTAACCGGCTTGTACCTATTACATCAGGAAAAATTTCTATTAATGGTACCGATACGAATTCATTAAATGAAATTGAACTAAGAAGAAACATCGGTTATGTCATTCAAAGTAATGGACTATTTCCAAATATGACGATTGAAGAAAATGTTACCGTTGTTCCAAACCTACTTGGTTGGGATCGTAAAAAAATGCGTGATCGCTTTAATTATTTAATGGACCTTGTTGGATTAGCACCCGATGAGTACCGTAAACGCTATCCGCATGAGTTATCAGGAGGGCAGCAACAACGAGTTGGGATTGCCCGTGCCATGGCAGCAGACCCTCCGGTGATGCTTATGGATGAACCATTTGGAGCACTAGATCCAATTATTCGTACTCATATTCAAAATGAATTTTTACAAATTCAACAAGAGGTACGAAAAACGATTTTATTTGTTAGTCATGATATCGACGAGGCGATTAAAATGGGCGATAAAGTAGCCATATTCAAAGCTGGACAACTTAAGCAATTTGATGCGCCTGCTGATATTTTAGCGCACCCAAAAAATGAATTCGTTTCACAATTTGTCGGAAATGACCGTGCACTCAAACGTTTAAGCTTGTTTACAGTTGCTGATCTATTGGATGATCAGGGTATTCAGCAGCTAGGAAAAACGAACAATCTTCAGGCAACCATATCACTTGATCATAACTTAAGAGATGTATTATCGCTGCTCTTTAATGAAACGCAAAAACAATTGACTGTTGTTAACAAAGATGATAAGGCCATTGGCCAACTGACGATGACTGACCTGCAAAACTTTTTACAAAAATTGAGTAAGACCGCATAAAATGGAAAGGAGTGAAAACCAATGAAACGCCAACAGCTACTTACCAATGGGATTAAAATTACCTTTGCCATTCTCATTGTTATCTTTTTTGTTTGGTCTTTAACAGCTGGCAACTTTCAAATTATTTTTGATCAGCCAGAACAATTCTTCCATTTGTTCATACAGCATATTCAAATGGTTGTCGTCTCTTCGCTGTTGGCATTGCTCGTCGCAATCCCCGTCGGCATTTTCGTAACGAGGCCACGCTTTCGTAAATTAGAATGGCTGTTTTTAAATACTGCTAACCTTGGACAAACCATTCCTAGTATTGCAATTCTAGCGATTGTTATGACTTATTTAGGTATAGGCTTTAACTCTGCTGTATTTGCACTGTTTGCCTTTTCAGTACTTCCTATTTTACGAAATACAGTTGCAGGGCTTAATGCAGTTGACCCAGCCCTCATCGATGCTGCCAAAGGAATGGGGTTCACCCCACTGCAAATCTTGCGCAAAGTTGAATTACCAAATGCAGCATACCCAATTATGGCTGGAATTCGAACAGCCATTGTCATGAATATCGGAACAGCTGCGCTCGCTTACCTTGTTGGTGGTGGCGGATTAGGTGATCTGATCTTTACAGGTATTGTGATGCAGGATCACACGTACTTACTATCAGGTGCAGTACCCGTAACGATCCTTGCCATCCTAGTAGACTTGCTACTGCGCCTCTTTGAAAAAGTCGTTGTTTCCAAAGGCTTACGACGAGCTGCGTCAACATCAAACTAATTACAAACAATTTTTTGGAGGGAATACGATGAAAACAAAAACATATCTAGCAATAGCACTTACACTTTTACTCCTACTACTTGCTGCTTGTGGAAATGACTCTACATCTAGTGACAACCTAGACAGCAAAGGAACATTAGTTGTTGGTGGGAAAAACTTTACTGAGCAATTTATTCTTGCAAAAATCACATCGATCTATTTAAAAGAAAATGGTTATGAAATCGAAGAAAAAACAAATATGGGTAGTGAGGTTCTTCGTCAAGCGCTGTCAAATGAGCAAGTTGACCTTTATTGGGAATATACAGGAACTGGTTTAATTAACTACCTTGATCAAGAGCCAGCATCTTCTGCTGAAGAAGCTTATCAAACAGTAAAAGCGATCGATAAGGAAGAAAATCAAATTGAGTGGTTAGATATGTCAAACGTCAATAATACGTATACGCTAATGATTCGCGAAGATCACGCCGAGCAACTAGGAATTCAATCGATTTCTGATTTAGCTAATTATGTGAACGAAAATCCTGGCACACTGACGTTTGCTTCTAACGCAGAATTTGCAACACGTTCAGATGGTTTGAGTGGTGTTGAAGACGTGTATGATTTCCAATTCGGAAGTTCTAATGTCATTCGTATGGACTCTGGGCTAACGTATCAAGCATTAGATGAAGGACAAGTCGATATTGCGATGGGATTCTCTACTGATAGCCGAATTAAAGGGTTTGACCTCCTAGCATTAGAAGATGACAAAGAGTTCTTCCCAGCTTATAATGCTGCGGTTACGGTCCGTGAAGCTATTGTAGACGAGCACCCAGAACTTGTAGAGTTGCTAGCACCACTAGCTGAAAGCTTAGACACCGAAACAATGACAACACTAAATTATACGGTAGATATTGAACAAATGAATGAATCAGAAGTTGCCCGCGAATGGTTACTTGAACAAGGATTAATCGAAGAATAAATATGAAACATAATAGAGGTGAATGACATGTGTGGCATATTTGCCGTCACTGGTACAATTGATAATGAAAAAATCGATAGCATGTTAGAAAGTATGACCCACCGCGGTCCAGACGAAGGTGACCATGTCGAAGTGAACAACTTTCACTTCGGGCATCGTCGTCTCTCCATTATCGGCGTTGATAATGGAAAACAACCGATTTCTAATCGAGAACAAAGCAAATATATCGTTTGTAACGGTGAAATCTATAATTACCAACATTTGAAAGAACAGCTCAAAAAAACAACAACATTTAAGACGGATTCAGATAGTGAAGTCCCTTTAAAATTGTATGAAGCTCATGGTGCTAAAGGTGTAACCTATCTAGATGGGATGTTTGCCTTTGTGATCGCCGATGTTGAAAATGAGACATTCATGGCTGCAAGAGACACCCTAGGAATTAAGCCACTTTATTATGGATACGATGAAAATGGCAACATGGCTTTTTCATCTGAGTTAAAAACACTTTTCCATGTCACAACCGATGTCAAAGAGTTCCCACAAGGACACTACTATACACCCGAGAGCGGTTTCGTCTCGTATCGTCGCATTAAAGCACCGTCACAGCTTCTAGATAAAACGAATGAAGTTGAAATTCTAACTGGCATACAATCGATCCTAGAAAAATCCGTACAAAAACGCCTCGTAGCTGATGTTGAAGTTGGTGTTCTCTTAAGCGGTGGACTAGATAGTAGTTTAATCGCTGCGATTGCTCAAAAATACCGCAATCAAGAACGTCCTCTGCACTCTTTTTGCGTTGGGATTGAAGGAAGTCCAGATATCGAAGCTGCACGCGATGTCGCCAAATCAATTGGTACTATACACCATGAACACATCTATACAAAAGAAGAATTAATCGACGCCTTACCAGAGGTGATCTATTATTTAGAGTCTTATGACCCATCTCTCGTTCGTAGTGCGATCCCTTGTTACTTTGTCTCAAAACTAGCAGCAAAGCATGTGAAAGTTGTCCTTTCCGGCGAAGGGGCGGATGAATTGTTCTCTGGGTACGCTTATCTACAAGAGATTACTGACGAGACTAAGCTAAATGAAGAATTGATACGAATCATTAACAGCCTACACAATATTAACTTACAGCGTTTAGATCGGATGAGCATGGCTCATTCCTTGGAAGGCCGCGTTCCATTCCTTGATTTAGAGCTGATTGACTACGCATTAAAAATCCCATCTTCGTTAAAACTTTCGAACGAGGAAGAGATGGAAAAAGCACTATTACGAAGGGCGTTTGAAGGTGTATTACCTGAGCACATTTTATGGCGTAAAAAAGCCGAGTTCTCAGAAGGTAGCGGAGCCGTTGATATTCTTGAAAGCTATGCAAATGAGGCGGTAACGGACGAAGAGCTAGTATGTGCCCAAAACAATGAGTCAATTACGATTCGTAGCAAGCAAGAGTGGCTCTACTATAAAATTTTCAAAAACTATTACCCACAAAACTCTGCCCTAGAAACGATTGGACACTGGGCCGTTGTTTAGCATCCAAAAAAACACTGTTACTTCTAGAGGGCACTGAAAAAGTGTAAAATCCACTTTTTCAGTGCCCTTTATGTAATGTGCGAAGCCATTACTCTTCCTGAATTGGCCTTCCTGTTACTTTTTCAACAGTCTCTTACTTCTAACAGTGGTTTTTGTTAAAATAAAGAGATGAAAACTATTAACACAGCGGATCAGTACGATTCATAGAGAGGATTAAACATCATGAATAGGCTTTTACCTAAAGGATTGGCCGGGCGTTTTTTCGTCCTTGGGCTTTGCTTTATTGTTATACCGTTAACATTTATTTTCTCATTAGCTATTCATTCATCGAAGGAAACGTTGGAACAACAAACAAAAGTACACATGACACAAGCAACAACAGTTTTAGCGAATACAACGAAACAATTATTTGAACAAAAACTTGGTTTGCTAGAAGTCATGACACAGCAGCAACGGGATGGCGACTATCCAGATCATGCTGATATTGATATGATGAATCAACTGACGATTACGGACCCTTTTTTTCACCAAATTGCCTATTTAAATCACAATGGTACGATTAGGCATATTACGCCGTTTGTGACAACCAATTACAACATCATTCGTGAACAAGCCAACGAAGTGATGTGGAGGAGAAACTCGTTCGTATCGATTGTCCCTGATCGTGATTCAACAGCCGTGATGATTACTGTTCCGTTTCAAGAGGAAGAGCATGGTGAAATCACTGGGTCGTTAATTGCAACTGTAAACCTTGAGCACCTAACATCATTTCTTGAAGAAACGATGATTGGTAATGAAGGTCGAAGCCTTTTAGTTAGCCATAGCGGCCATGTTTTTATCGATACAAAAAATAGCCGTTTAAGTGGAACGAGCTTATTTAACGAATCTTTCTTCTCTGATATTTATACAGAAAAAACCGGAATCCATGAAGATGCATCGTTTGCTAATATTGATTCCTTAATTGCCTATCGGCCAATCGATCACCTACCGGTATTCGCCCTATCTATTCAACCAGTTGAACAAGCCTTTGCTCCCATTAGTGCCCTATCAAGCGTCCTAACAAAAGGCTGGGTATTTATTTTCATTGCAGGTATCAGTGTACTTACTCTCAGTATGCGCTGGATCATTAAGCCGATTAAACAATTAACAGACCAAGCAACGTTTTATGCAAAAGGTGAGAAATGGAAAATTGATATTTTAAAAGAAAAAGATGAGATTCAAACCTTAGGCAAAGCGATGAAACATATGGCCGATGAGCTCAAGCAGAAAGAGCGTTACCTCCAGCTCATTTTAGAATCATTTCCATACGGCGTCATGACGACTGACCCTCGTGGTGAAATCACTTCGCTCAATAAGGCGGGTGAAAAACTCGTTCACACCCAAAAGGATAAACTTATCGGTAAATCAATCTCCGCGTTGCCATCACAAAAATTACGCCAGTTTTTACAACAGTTCAAAGACAAAACCGAACGTTTCACAGAACTTGAGGAAGAAATCTCGTCCATCAATGCAGAAGGTAAAAAACAAATCTTGAAAGTATCCATTTTCCCTTTACTCGACGAACAAGAGAACTTTATCGGAGTCTTAATCACCTTTTGGGATATTACAAAAATTAAACAACTGGAAAGCCACTTGCAGCGCTCAGAACATTTAGCAGCGATTGGACAGATGACAGCTGGACTTGCCCATGAAATTAAAAATCCACTAGGGACAATTCAACTAGCAACTGATGTCGTTGATGCTGAACTCAAAGACCTTATTAAGAAAGAACAGTTAACGACACCTACACTCGCACTCATTGAAGAGGCCTTATCAGATATTTCCGATGAGACGAGACGAATGAATGAGTTAGTCAGTCGCTTTTTAAAATTAAGTCGTCAACATAAGAAAGAGGAAAAACAATTTGACGTTAACACAGTGGTAAATGAAGTAATCCAACTTCTCTCCCACCAATGTAACTATTATCAAATCGAAGTTAGCCACCACCTCGAATCAAAACCATGTGTAATGATTGGGGATCGCAATCAACTGATCCAAGCACTGCTTAACCTGTTTTTAAACGGAATCGAGGCCATGAAACAGTCAGGTGGAATACTTACTGTTACAACAGAACGACGTGAGGAGAACGTTGAATTAATCATTCAGGATGAAGGAATTGGGATCGAGCGATCAAAATTAAAACGAATATTTAATCCCTTCTTTTCAACAAAACAAGAAGGAACAGGCCTCGGCTTATCGATCACTCATGACATTATTACCCAACATAAAGGTCACATCGAAGTTGAAAGTGATAAAGGAGTTGGTACAACATTTACAATTATTTTACCATCTCCCATTGAAAATCATTGAGGATGACTGATGTCGACTGGCGATCACTACAGTCATATAAAAGGAGAAATTATCGTGAGTAAATCCATTTTACTTGTTGAAGATAACGATAAATTAAGAAGATATATTAAATTAACACTCGATAAAGAAGGCTATGATGTTTATGAAGCTTCAACAGGCGCTCAAGCAGAAGCGACCATCAACGAACAGATGATCGATGTCGTCGTATTAGATATTCACTTACCTGATACGACTGGAATTAAACTACTAGAAAAGTGGAAAACAGTTCATTCACAAACCCAATACATCCTGTGTACCGCATATGGTGATGTTGAAGATGCTGTACAAGCAATGAAGATTGGCGCTTTTGATTATTTAACAAAACCGATCAAAGCAGATGAACTGAAAGTTGTGATTGAACGTACGTTTGAATGGGCGCAATTAAATCAAGAAAACAAACAATTAAAGGACGCAGTTAAAAAGAAGTACCATATGCATGGGATGATCGGTGAAAGTAAGAAAATGCAGCAAGTATTTGAATTCATTCAACGGATTTCTATCCAAGATATTACCGTTCTTTTACAAGGTGAAAGCGGTACAGGTAAATCTCGATGTGCACATGCGATTCATCTAGAAAGTCCACGCCGGAATCAACCATTCATTCCGATAAATTGTGCTGCGATCCCTGATCACCTTCTTGAAAGCGAACTATTCGGTTATCAGAAAGGTGCTTTTACAGGGGCGACTCAAACACAAAAGGGAAAATTCGAAGCAGCTGACGGGGGTACGCTATTCTTAGATGAAATTGCCGAAATCTCACTAGAGCTACAGGCAAAGTTACTACAAGTGACCCAAGAAAAGACATTTATTCCGCTTGGAAGTACGAAACCAAAGCATGTCGACGTTCGAATTATTGCAGCAACGAATCGTGACTTAGCAGAAATGGTTCAGCAAGGTGAATTTAGAGAAGACCTATATTATCGACTAAACATTATTGGGATTGAGCTCCCTCCTCTACGTGAGCGTCAAGAAGATATCCCTCTTCTCATTACGCAAACACTTGAGCAGCTGAATGAGGAGCACAACCGTCAGTACACTGTACCTAAAGCTGTTCTCGCTGCATTATCATCCTATCCATGGCCAGGCAACATTCGTGAGCTGTACAATGCACTCGCACGTGCCGCGGTTCTTTCACCTGATGAAGAATTACGATTAAGCGATTTCCCTGAAGAAATTAAACATTTTGCTCAGGAAAATCAACATGATGCCACGGATACATTGCGAGCAAACCCGATTGATGATCGTCTCCCACTTCCGAAACAGTTACAATCGTTTGAAAAGCATGCGATTGAAGGCGCGATCCAAAGTGCGGAAGGCAATCAAGCACAAGCAGCGGAGCAGCTAGGAATTTCTAGGCAGAGCCTTCTTTATAAAATTCGTAAATATAAGATTGATATTGATAAGCTGATTGAAACATAGCTCCTTCAAGAACACACTTCTCTCGATAAATAAGCCGGCACTCGCAGAGGGCACTGAAAAAGTATGAAATTCACTTTTTCAGTGCCCTTTATGCAACGTGCGGAGCCATTACTCTTCCTGAATTGTCCTGCCTGTTACTTTTTCAGCAGTCTCGCACTCGAATGCCGGCTTTTCTTTAAAACCCACGGACCCAATGATCCCAATAACCGATTCGTTCAATTTTACGCTCAGAATTCGCAATAAACCAAATTGATCCAAATTCAACATCATAGATCAAGACTTCTTTGCCATCAATCCTTTCACGATAATAGTTTGTTCCGTAGGATCTTATCACATCCGTAAGGCGGTCACCGACAACAATTCCCTTAGACGTTGAAAATTGTGGTGATGATACAATCATGTAGGATACTACACCATCAGTAACTTCGATTTGGAGCTCAGGTACTTGTCCACTTCTTTCAATTCCGTACCGATCAGTATAGTGAAGATCTATCATCTCTCCAAAATAACCAATAACATCAGCTTTTTTCCCGTAAGCCGTATCCCATTTTACCCCGGTTAATTGTGTGTCCACTACATGCTTCATACTCCCAATCGTTATACCCGCAATCGTCATCAATTCAGGTGAGCTTACATGCAAACTATTATTTTGATCGTAGTGATAAACTGAATAACCGTAATCTTCCAAAACCGAATCGGAAATCATCTCCCGATCACCAACCACAACTTGCTCAGATTCAAGATCAGCCATCAGTGCATCGATTGTCCTCACCGAAACCTCTTCCTGAGAATCTTGTGTCTTTGTGTCATATTTTATTTGCTTCTCGACTTGCTTTAATAAAGGCGCAGCAGGAAACCAGTAATGACCATCATTATGTATTGGCTTGGCAAATTCGTACTGTCGCTGCCCATCAAAATAATAGGAAACACTATTACTAGCACTTGCTTGTCCATATCCTAAACCTATGTATAAACAAATAATCAATCCAATTTTAAACCAGCGGTTCACCCAACTCTCCCCCTTTTCAACAATAACAATTATATATTCTTTCTTTTTTTTTAAAATACCTGCAAGAAAAACCTATAAACACCTATCCTCACACAATTCATCTTCCCAATTTCTATGAATTGAGAGGAGATAAATAGCGTGCTCCTTGTGAACACCCTGTCTTTTTGGCGCCCTTTCCTCTCCGACCCCCTTTACTAATTAAAAAAGGTTATCCTACGGTAATGAGACCCAAGGACAACCTCTTAATAAGAGACGAGTTTTCACCTCATCTAAATTTAGTTATTATTCTAAGCAGCGATATCAATTTTTTCCTTTTTCCTTAAGTTAAAGTCTTTTGGCTCAACTAGCAAGGAAGCAATGATTCCAAACACTAATGCCCAAAGGGGGGCTCCAATTGAAAATATGGTTACGTCTGAAGCAGCAATAAGGAAAGCAAATATCGCACCTACCTTATGGGAATGGTCGAAAGCTTTTGTCAATGTCGAAATCAATACAGTAAGTAATGGTAGTCCAGCAATAATCGCTATGAAGAACCCTGGCAAATCATGGAGCAAACCTACAATGGCACCATAGACTGGAGATGCGGCCATGAAAAGCATCCCAACGATAACAGCTGCAACCCATCTTGTCTCTCTTTTTCCTGATTCTGGTGAAGAGCAAATCGCCGTCATCGGTGCCGCTACACAAGTACTATGCAGATGAAAAAAGGAAGAAATCATTGTTGAAATTCCTGTAACGGTAGTCATACCGTTAATCGGTAAGCGCTTGTAACCGACCGACTGTAACAAACTTACACCAACAGGCGTCTCCATCCCTATTAAAATAATTGCCAAGGGAAGTCCATACGTAAGAAAGCCTTCTAATGTAAATTCCGGCATGACAAATGTTGGGTACTGTACAGTAAATTCTATACCCGAAATGTCCACGCCTGTCAATGTTAAATAGAATATCCCGACGATCAATGAACCTAATACCGCTGGAAATCTCGGGGCCACTCGCGTGAGGATTAAGTATGTACCAATCATTAGTAGTGCTGGAACGAATGCACTTTCTAATGGTCGAAACATATCTAACCCGAAACTCAAAAGGACCCCTGCAATCATCCCCATAATGATCGGTGTTGGTGTAAAATGCATAACCTTTCCCATTAAACCAGAGATCCCGACTAGTAAAGTGATCACCCCCGCAATCAATGTTGCTCCAAGCACAGGACCAAGACCAACCATTGGAACTGCAGCTGTGAATAATAAAGCCCCAGGTATCGAATTCGCCATCGCTAACGGTTGACGATAATACGATGCCATTAAAATTCCAAATAATCCATTAATGAACACAAAACTAGTCAGCCACATCATGATTAATTCAGAACTTAACCCAGCAGCTGTACCCGCACTAATAAAAACTAACCCTACACTTAAGCCAAAAATTCCTGCGACAATACCAGAAGCAAAGTTTTTAGAATGTAAATCACGCCGAAAATCGGAGAAAACGTTCTTAAATCCAACACCTTTTTCAATGTTCACTCTTTTACCTCCTAGAAATTGTATGATAGAAATGTAACTTCAACATCTTTTCTTGAAGTACCATTTTGATCGAGAACATCATTTAACAGACTACTTTATCCCTCCCATCTATCGATAAGTAACCGTTTACATTATTTCTGAGCACTTTAACTTTTCCACTTTTCTGAATATTATAATATATCTTTTCTCAAGTGATTACAATACTTTTTATACATTTTTTTGACGCCCGTATAAAAAACATATACACAAAAGTGTTGCTAAGTAAAAAGGTTGCCTTACAAGGTACGACCTCGTAGGACAACCACTGGATAAACAGAGTATGATTTACTGGTTATTGTAGACTTGCTGGATTTCTTCTTGTGCAATTTCTGCATTCGCTTCCTCTAATTCTTTATGTTCATTTACAGAGTCACCTGGATAATACGAGCCGGTTGTTTTAAAAGGGTTTTTGGAGTTCAAGTCAGACTTTATTGTTAGTTCTTCATCTTTTGGCGTATCTGTCAGCATTTCTTTTGTTTCTGGTGTTTTAACGTGAGCTTTTTGTTTATGGTTGTTAGTTTCCATGCCTTCACCTCCCTTTGTATAGGGTGTGTCGGTTACATGCAAAATAAAAAGCCTCATTGGAATTTACCAATTAAAGGCTTTTTTACAATCCTAATTACTTTTTATAAAGGTCACTAATTTTCTCTACAATATTTTCGCGGCCTTGGTTCGTTTCTGCTGCCCAAGATAACATACCACCAGCATAGTTCGTAACCTTGTTAAAGCCATGCTGTTTAAAAAACATCGCCACATTCTGGCTGCGTGTGCCGCTTCGGCAAACGAACACATACTCTTTTGATTTATCAAATTCCTCAATCACATTAGGGATTGATTGCATCGGGATTAACGGGATCTTGGGAATATGTGCTTCTTCATATTCCTCAGGTTCACGTACATCAATGACAATTCGTTCATCATCGTCGTTCTTAATGACTTCCTTTAATTCCTCAAATTCAATTTGATTAATTCCGTCTAACTCGTATGCCATGTTCACACCTCGTCTATTCATAATTACATTTTCTCCTACTTTACCGAACTAGCTAGAAAATCTCAAGTTTCTTACACCCTAATCGGCTTTTCTTAGCTTTAACAGCCGATAAGTATGACTTACGATGACTTTTAATATTGCATATGTAGGAACAGCAAGTAATAAGCCAACGAGCCCTGCAAATTGCCCTGCAACTAATAATAATAAAATGATCGTTAACGGATGGATAGCTAGCTTCCTCCCCATCACTTGCGGAGAAATAAGGTTACTTTCAATTTGTTGAACGATGACTACAACAATAACAACTAGCAATGCCATAAATGGTGAATGCAACAAGCCGACAATTACACCCGGAAATGTTCCAATCCAAGGTCCAATAAACGGAATTACATTTGTAAACATGGCGATCAAGGCTAACACAAGTGAATAATCAAGCCCAATAATTCGATATCCGATATACACTAATACACCAACACAAATACTCACGATTATTTGTCCTTGAATATAAGAGCTCAAAGCTCGATCCATATCTCCTAAAATACGACGTCCTTCATGTTGGTGTTTTTTTGGAAATAACCGTAACACTTGACGAGGCGCATTCTCACCTTCTTTTAACATATAATACAATATAAAAGGGATAATAATCGCGACGATGATGATATTTGTAATAACTCCGATAAAGCTCGCAACATTTGAACCGATCCGAGAAAGAATATGGTTAATATCTTGTTCAATTCGGGCCATAATGTCTTCAATTGAGAAGTTATCACTTTCCTGAAACCGTGCAATGTATTCATTATTCTGTAATCCAATCATCATATCGCGAATATCTCTCACTAATTGTGGAATATTCCCAACTAAACTATTAAACTGCTTTTGCAGTTCTGGACCAATCAACAAAATAAGTAACGTCACAAGTGAAGCTACACTACAATACAAAAGTAAGATCGCTACACTTCTCGGTAATTTTCTAGAAAGCAAGTTAACAAAGGGGCGTAGCAAATAATAGAGGACACCCGCTAAGATAATCGGTGCAAACAATGTTTGCACCAGAACAACAATTGGATAAAAAATCCAATCAACTAAACTAGCTAAGTAAATGATTAATAGAATGATTATAATTCCGTACCCGATTCTAAATGCTTTTGTATATGGCATGAACGATCACTAACCTTTACACTGTAATCCTAGCATATATGCTCAGGTTATCACTGTCTTTATTATATCATATGAATTCTAATTATCTGTTTTGACTGGTTTAGGACGTCAGTTTCTCCAAGCAAAGGTAGCTAGCTTTGTTTGCGGGTTATAAGTTAGTTGCTCAACTTCCTTGCCATTAAGCAATATACTAGTTTGATTACTAACGCCATGAACATGACAGACAACTTCCTTCCAGGGCGCTTGAAATTGGTTATGCAATGCTTCCGTCGTAACAATAACTCGCTGTTGGTGCTTCAAACAACTGATTTTCCACATCAAATACTCCCCATTTTGATAAGCATACGTTTTACCATCATCCTCATACAAACCAAACGATGTCTCCGTTCCCTCTTTTGGATAGATATGATAAGTTAGCGTACGTTGTTCACAGCCCCCCATATGTTGATTTAGATCATGAGGTAAAATCGCGCCCTCTTTTACAAAAAGTGGAACCTGATCCATTGAAGCTTCGATCATATGATGACGCCCACCTTCAATCGTCTCATCTGTCCAGTAGTCAATCCACGTACCCTCTGGAAAATAAACAACGCGATGAAACGTATGTGGTGTAAGGATTGGAGCAACGAGTAGCTGTTCTCCAACTAAAAATTGATCAGAGATATGATATACGTTTGGATCAGAAGGATACTCAAGGATTATTGGTCGCATCACCGGGATCCCGGTAACACTTGTTTCATAAAATAATGTATACAAATAAGGCATCAATTGATAGCGTAGCTCGATGGCCTTTTTTATATGTTTTTCGACTTCTTCACCAAATGACCAAGGCTCTTGGCGAACACTACCTAATACACTATGATTTCGAAAAAAGGGGGTAAATGCTCCAGCTTGCATCCACCGTATAAGTAATTCGCCCGTCGTGTCATGAGCAAAGCCACCTACATCAGCCCCACAAAAGCTCACACCGGATAAACCTAAATTCATGCACATTGGAATCATCATTTGTAAATGCTCCCAAAAACTACGATTATCCCCGGTCCATACGGCAGCATAACGTTGGACACCTGCATAACCCGCACGAGTGACTAAAAAAGGACGTTTACCAGCTAGCTGTTGTTTCAACCCTTCATAGGTAGCCTCACTCATATAAAGGCCGTAGACGTTATGCATTTCCCAGTGTGACTTGCGCTCTCCATCAAGGTCATGCATCACGTGAATGTCCATTGTTTTTGTTTCATTAAAAACAGCTGGTTCATTCATATCGTTCCAAATGCCCTCAATCCCAAGTTCCGTTAAAAATCGATGGTTCTCTCCCCACCAGTTGCGAACACGCTCGTTAACGAAGTCAGGGAAAGCACTTTTGCCTGGCCATACATCTCCATAGAAAATCGATCCTTCAATATATTTACAAAATAAATCACGAGTAACCCCTTCGTAATAGACCGAGTATTCAGGATCGACTTTGACCCCAGGATCAATAATCGGTACTACTTGCACGCCAGCTTCCTTTAAGTCAGTTATTAACTGTTTTGGATTCGGAAAACGTGTTTGATCGAATGTGAACACACGATAACCGTTCATATAATGAATGTCTAAATAAATGGCATCAAGTGGAATGTCTTTTTTTTCAAACTGATCGACGACCTGTCGCACCTCTTCTTCCGTTTCATAACTGTATCTTGACTGGTGATAGCCTAATGCCCATTTTGGCGGCAATGGTGTTTTGCCTGTCAGCTCCGTATATTGACATACAACATCTTTTGGCTTAGACCCCGCAAAGATATAATAGTCCAATTGTCCATCCTCAGAACCAAATGAATAAAAATCGTTACTCGTCTTAAGATCGAAGACGGTCTTAAACGTATTATCAAAAAAAATACCGTAAGCATTCCCCTCTCGTAGTGACATAAAGTAAGGGATCGATTGATACAACATATTTGTTTCTGGATTATGTGGCGCAAATACATCCGAGTTCCACATTTCAAGCTTCTCGCCTCGCTTTTCGAGAAAGCCTGGTTTTTCACCAAACCCATAAAAGTGATCTGCTTTATCCATATCTTTATAACAAATCACTTTCCTTTGATCAGTCACCCCCATCCCACGATCGCTCTCTGAAACGATCATACGATTGTATTGATCAAGGACGGTCACTCGTACCGGGGCTTTTTGGACCTTGATAATTAGACTCTTGCTTTTTACACGCAAGTAGGAATCATGTTCTTCATAACTCATGTCAACCTGTTCAGGGGGTTTCACTACCGCAATGCTGCTTTTTAGGGACGGTGATTGAACTGGATTCATAATGATTCGAACAATCTGCTCACTGTAAAAAAGTATCGTCACATAGCCGCCTTCACACTCTAAACGTAACTGGTCCCCTTCTTTTTGACAGGAAAGCAAGTCCCCAATGTCTTGGAAATGAAAGGCTTGCTTTCCTTGTTTTTTAGGCTGAATCGAAAAGCTCGAATCTTCCAACAATTCATCAACCTCCTTTATTACACCTAGATTTTAAATACCTCGCTTTAAATATAGTTCGTTTTTGTTAAGATATTATCCTTTTGTTTAACTGTTCTTTCACACCCGTTTCCCGCTAAAAAAATTGTTACCATACATGAATCTTCGAAATTGAGAAATAGTAAGATTAGACTTTTGAGGACAACTAAAGGAGAGTCACCAATGGATAAAATCGAAGTTAACAACCTTACCAAAGTGTTTGGTGCAAATCCCAAAGAAGGAGTTAAGCGCCTAAAACAAGGTCAGAGCAAAGAAACGATTTTAAAAGAAACAGGATTAACAGTTGGTGTCAATACCGCTTCTTTCACAGTAAAAGAAGGAGAGTTTTTCGTGATTATGGGGCTGTCCGGAAGTGGTAAATCAACATTAATTCGTTTGATTAACCGATTGATTGAACCAACAGATGGTGAAATCTTCATTGACGGTGAAAGCATTACGACAATGAACCAAAAAGATCTAATGTTAGTCAGACGAAAAAAATTAGGTATGGTATTTCAGAAGTTTGCTTTATTCTCACACCGAACGATTCAACAGAATGTCGAATACGGTCTTGAAGTACAGAATGTACCGAAAAAAGAGCGTGTCGAAAAAGCAAAACGAGCAATTGCCGATGTTGGGTTAAAGGGCTATGAAGATAGCAGACCCGATGAATTGAGTGGTGGGATGCAGCAACGGGTCGGCCTCGCAAGAGCACTTGCAAATGAAACTGATATTTTGCTTATGGACGAAGCATTTAGTGCGCTTGATCCGCTCATTCGTAAAGAAATGCAAGATGAGCTTCTTCAGCTACAAAGTGATCTCAAGAAAACCATTTTATTTATTACTCATGATCTTGATGAAGCATTAAAGCTTGGTGATCGCATCGCAATTATGAAAGACGGCAACATCGTACAAGTTGGGACCTCTGAAGATATTTTGTCAAACCCTGCCAATACGTATGTTTCCAACTTCGTCGAAGATGTTGATCGCTCGAAGATACTGGTTGCATCAAATATCATGAAAAAACCAGATGTTGTCACCTCTTGGAAGGATGGTCCGAGGGTTGCGATTCGCCGAATGGAAGAGAAAGGAATTTCAAGTATTTTCGTTGTCGATAAAGAACGGAACTTAAAAGGATTACTTACGATTGATGACGCATTAACGGGGTTAAAAGAAAATAAATGGGTGGAGGACTTATTAATTCATGATTATCCAACCACTTCTCCAGATACCCCGCTTCATGAATTAATTGGAGTCGCCGCTGAAACCAAATATCCGATTGCAGTTGTTGAAGATGAAAAGCTTAAAGGAATCATCGTCAGAGTATCGATCCTCTCAGGTTTAGCCTTAGGAAAAGAAGATAATGAGGAAGATGATGTGGAAGATGAGCACAAAGAGGAGGTGAATGAATCATGAATTATTTTTACCTCCCGTTAGAAGAATGGACAAACCGTTTTGTTGATAACTGGTTGTTGCCGGTTCTCGGTGGATTTTTTGACATGCTTAGTAGCTATATTGCTGTTATATTAAATGCGATTGAAGTGTTTCTGATCTGGATCCCACCAGAAATTTTAACGATTTTACTCGTCATCCTTGCCTGGCGAACAGCAGGAAAAGGAATCGCTTTATTTAGTCTTATCGGACTTATCTATCTTGGCTCTGTTGATCTATGGATTGAAGGGATGCAAACTCTAACGATTGTGATTGTTGCAACGATCTTTTCCATTATTATCGGAGTTCCGATTGGAATCTGGAGTGCCAAGTCAAATGGCGTGGAACGAGTTGTACGTCCGATATTAGACTTTATGCAGACCCTACCAAGTTTCGTTTACTTAATTCCAGCAATCTTGCTCTTTGGTCTTGGTGGTGTTCCTGCTGTCATTTCGACATTTGTGTTTGCCACGCCGCCATCGGTACGTTTAACTAATTTAGGGATTCGCCAAGTACCAGGTGATGTCGTTGAGGCCGCACGCGCCTTTGGCTCTACACCTTGGCAAATGTTAACGAAGGTACAATTACCGCTAGCAGTCCCAACTATTATGGCTGGTGTGAACCAAACCATTATGCTTTCATTATCAATGGCCGTTATTGCATCGATGATCGGTGCCCCAGGCCTAGGTTCGATTGTGTTAGCTGGTATTTCAAGCGTCAACGTTGGATTAGGTCTAATCGGTGGTTTAGGTATCGTAGTGTTAGCTATTTTATTAGACCGTATCACACATGGAATAAGCAACAAAAATAGGTAATTATCAAAATAATAAGGAGTGAAACAAATGAAAAAATACGTAAAACTTAGCTTCCTTCTCCCTCTCTTTTTTACGATGGTGCTAGGGTGTGCCCCGGCCGAGGAAGAAGATGCTGCACCAACAGATGAAGGGGCCGACCGCAGTGATATCACAATTACGCTAGGATTAACTCCATGGACAAGCACGATTCCTCCAACAGAAGTGGCAAAATCCGTTTTGGAAGAGATGGGTTATACTGTTAACATCCAAAGTGGTGATGCAGGTGCCGTTTACACAGGTCTTTCAAGAGGTGACATTGATGTCTTTATGGATGCCTGGCTACCAGACATGCACGCGAACTATATGGAACGCTATGGTGATAGTATTGATGACGTAGCTGTCAGCTACCCAAATGGAGAGCTCGGCTGGGTCGTGCCTGAATATGTTGAAGGAATTGACTCTGTTGAAGATATTCAAGGAAATGAAGATATGTTCGAAGGTACTATCTACGGGATTGAAGAAGGTGCAGGTCTGACAGTGACAACCCGTGAAATGATCGAAGCGTATGATCTCGACCTAGAACTTGTAACATCCAGTGAAGCCGGTATGTTATCTCAAGCAAGGCGTGTCATTGGTGATGAAGAACCTGTACTTTTCCTTGGTTGGAGACCACATCCAATGTTTGTTAACTGGGATTTAAAAGTACTCGAAGACCCTCAAGGGTTTGTTGAGGCATCAGAAGTACATGTACTAACGAATCATGAGTTAGAAAACAAAGCCCCTGAAGCGTATGAATTTTTAAGTAACTGGAGTATGCCTGTTGAGGATATCGAAGAAATGATCGTTCAAATTGAGGAAGGCATTGATGAAGACGTTGTTGCTCAACAATGGATTGAAGAGAATCAAGAAAAAATTAATGAAATGAAACCAGATGGTGAAGAAGCGGCTAACGAAAACGAAGAGTCGTAATCGTTAGTCCCTCACTAGAGGTAGGTTAATCCAGGATGAGGGCTCCACTTTTTTAGTGGGGCCCTATTCTTTTTTTGTGTGTAAACAAATATTCTTCTAAATACTGCTAAAAACCAAATGTCAAGACGGCAGATCGTCTGATTTTAATTATTAAGAAGATAATCATTTTGACATATTTATTACAGAAAATTGAACGATTCTAGTTCCTTTGAAAGAGTCCAAAAAAATGATTGAATTTTAACCGAAATGATGTAAAATTTAGACAAGCTCTCTTATCATATTGCAAATTAGGAGGATTTAATATGAAACAAAAACATCTTATGTTATTACTAACGATAAGTTTAGTGTTCATTATTGCTGCTTGTGGAAATAATGAAACGATTGATTCTGATGATACAAATGATGGCATCGATACCGATCAAAATGAAGAACTGATCGATTCTGAAATTGATTCTGAAGAAGTAAACCAACAAACAGGCGCTGATGGTCAAGAAGAAGAGGACGCTAACGCGGAAGAAGCGAAGACACACCCAGTTACGCTCTATTTTACTGATCAGCAACAGATGGAAATTTACCGCGTAGAAGAAAGCATTGAAGCGACAGATGATGAATTATTCAAAGCAACATTAGAAACATGGATTGCAGGTCCGACTCATAACGAGCTTAGCTACCTCATCCCTTCAAATGTGACTGTACAGTCTGTCGAGGAGATTGAGGGCGTTGCACATGTTTCCTTCTCAAATGAGATCTTAGAAGCGAACTTAGGGTCTGGCGGTGAAGGTATGTTATTAACGCAAATAGCTCTTATCATGGAACAATTCGGTTTCAGTGAAACTCAAGTATTAATTGATGGGGAACATCGTGAGGAATTCCTCGGTCATATGACCATTTCTGAACCAATTCCAGCTGATGACCCAGAGAATTACGACTGGATTGAATAATAGTGACCTTAAGCTCAAAGACTACCTTTGAGCTTATTTTTTATTTTACCGCGTATAAGAACATGGTCTTACCTTTTTTCTTTGACAACCAAGGTATTTTTTGGTTAAATGAAAAAGTGAGTGTGAACAAAGTTCACGCTAAAAACTACATAAACAAGGGGGAATTACGTTGAAAAAGAAGTTATTATTTCTGCTCGTAAGTATGTTTGCGTTTGCGATCGTCTTAGCAGCTTGTGGTACAGCTGATGATGATGCTCCTGCTGATGACGCAGACACAGGTGCTGATGAGGGTACATCTGAGGAAGCGACAGACGCTGATTACCTTACTGATCTACAGTTAGGTACAGGAAGTACTGGCGGAACATACTATCCGCTTGGTCAGGAAATGGCGAACGTAATGAATGACCACGTTGAATACGAAGGATTTAACGTTAGTGCAGTTTCATCAGGAGCTTCTGTTGATAACATTGCACAAATTTCTCGTGGTGAAATGCAATTAGGGATGTCTGTTCACCTCCCTGCTCTTGACGCATTGAATGGTGAAGGTGAATTTGATGGTATTCCTGTGACTAACTTTGGATTCATGGGTCATATCTACCCTGAAGTTATGCAAGTTGTTACCGTTGAGGGGACTGGAATTACTTCGATTGCAGACCTTGAGGGTAAACGCGTAGCGATTGGACCACCAGGAAGTGGTACACAAGCTGCAGCTCGTCTAATCTTAGAAGCGTATGGTCTTGAAGATGGCGATTATGATGCATTTGAAGAAGGTTTTGGTGATGCAGCTGGACGCCTACAAGATGGTCAACTTGATGCAACATTTGGATTACTGGGCTTACCTGCGGGTAGTGTAAATGAATTAGCGACACAACGTGATGTTGTGATTCTACCGGTTGAAGGTGAAGCGCTAGGATTTATTGAAGAAAACAGTGGATACGAACATTTAGAGATCCCTGCTGATGCATATGATTTCCTAGAAGAGCCTGTTAGTACAATTACAGCATATGCCGTTCTTGTTGGTTCAACAGATCAAATCAGTGAAGAACTAGCATATGAAATTACAAAAGCTCTTTATGAGAATTCAGAAAACATTACGCACCAACAAGGTGAACATATGACAATTGATAACGTACTAAATGGATCAAATGGTCTTGAGTTCCATCCAGGTGCGGAAAGATATTTTGAAGAAATCGGTTTACTAGAGTAAAGATGTAAGGGCCGGGCATTAAGCTGTCCGGTCTTTTTTAAGCGATATTGTTAAGATTATCGACGAAAAAGCAGGATAGCCAGCACAGTAGTGGAATATAATGAAACTAATACCGTTTAAATGTACTAAAAACAGTCCTATTCAATGGTTTAGTAACCTGCTTCCTACTTTTTCGTGGATAATGAACGACGAGAATTAAAAGGTGGTGAGTGGTTTTGACTCAAGATAAAAACTTGTCTGAGAAAGAACTAATTGCAAAATATGATAAGGAATCAGCTTATCGAGTGAATCTTGGGAAGTGGGCATGGGTCCTAACAATCATCGGGATTTCACTAACAGTCTTTCATCTCTATACAGCGATTAAAGGGCCATACACTTCATTGATCCAAGGCGCAATTCATTTAGGGAGCGGACTCGCCCTCATTTTCATTTTATATCCTCTCAAACGCTCGATGCTAAAAAAACCGGGCGTCCCATGGTACGATGTCGTTCTTGCATTCCTCGCAATGGGTGCGAACTTCTACATTATCTTTAATTATGAACGCCTAGTACGTGAAGCGATTATTAGAGGCTATACAGATCTCGATATGATCGTTGCCGCTGTTGGGGTTCTGTTGCTACTAGAAGCGACACGACGAGCAGTTGGACTGCCAATTGTTATTATCGCAGGTCTTGCTATCGCTTACTCACTTTGGGGAAGCGGCATTCCTTACTTTGGTCACCAAGGCTTTGACTTTTCACGCTTAATGACAAGAATGTTCTATAGTACAGAAGCGATTTTTGGGATTCCAATTCAAATTTCATCCACTTATATTTATTTATTCTTATTCTTCGGTGTCATGCTAACGAAAACGGGGATCGGCAAATTCTTTAATGATTTAGCCTTCGGAGCGACCGGAAGAATGACCGGTGGGACAGCAAAAGCAGCTGTTTCCGCAAGTGCTCTTCAAGGGATGGTAACAGGTAGTTCAGTTGCCAACACTGTTGGCTCTGGGTCGTTTACGATCCCAATGATGAAGCGTGCAGGCTTTAAGCCAGAGTTTTCAGCGGCTGCCGAAGCATCTGCATCAACCGGTGGACAAATCATGCCGCCAATCATGGGAGCTGCGGCGTTTATTATGGCTGAATATACAGGTGTACCATATAGTGAAATTATCATTATTGCTTTAATACCTGCCCTGCTTTATTTTTCTGGCGTCTTTATGGGAACCCATTTCCAAGCGAAAAAACAAGGAATTAGAGGTTTACCAAAAGATCAATTACCAGGGTTTAAAATGCTCGCCAAGCGTATGGATTTATTATTACCGCTTGTGACAATTGTCGGTTTACTTTTAAATGGATTTACAGCAACGTACGCAGCCCTTTGGGGGATTTTTGCCGCTTTTGCTGTCAGCTTATTCCGAAAAGATACTCGTATGTCAATCAAAGATATGTTCCATGCACTTGAACAAGGGGCAAGAGTCGCTTTACCCGTTATCGCAGCCTGTGCAACAGCAGGGATCATCGTTGGTACTGTTGTGTTAACTGGCCTTGGTGGTAAAATTGCAGGCGGGATTTTAGAACTTGCAGGCGGAAACTTTTTCTTAATCTTATTCTTTACGATGATTGCATGTATCCTGCTTGGTATGGGATTACCAACTACAGCAAACTATGTGGTGACAGCTTCGATGGCTGCACCAGCATTAATCGAATTCGGTGTTCCAGTGATAGCTGCTCACATGTTCGTGTTCTACTTTGGTATTGTTGCTGATATTACGCCACCTGTGTGTCTTGCTGCATATGCTGGGGCTGGAATCGCTCGGGCGAACCCAATGAAATCAGGGGTAACCGCCTTAAAGCTCGCAATCGCAGCGTTCATTATTCCATATGTATTCGTCTATAACCCTGTTCTCGTACTTGAGGATGCAACATTTGCCACACTAACGCCCGTGTTATTGACAGCTCTTATTGGGATGGCGGCAATAAGTGCAAGTATGATGAACTATTTTGTTACCAATCCAAAAGTTATTGAGCGAATCCTTCTCTTAGTATCCGGTATTCTCTTAATCTACCCAGGAAACCTATTTGTTTCAATTCCAGGGCTCGTGTTATTAGTACTGATTGGAATTATTCAATATGTGCGTGCCAAGAAAAATCAAGCAGAACACCAACCCGTATAATTCATGAAAAAACGCTGTGCAGTTCAAATCTGCACAGCGTTTTCTTATCGCGACATATTCGTTATTCGTGAAAGACATTAAAGTTACCCCATAGTTCTTCAAGGTGCTGTAATCTACTTTCGACCTTTTCATGTTCTGATCTTGTCACTGCTGTGATTAATGCACTTACAATACTTAATGGTGCGGAGAATGAATCAATAAATGAGTTAATTTCAGTTGTCGCAAGTAAATTTTTATCACCATAAGGGATAAGTGGAGACATGAGGTGGTCGGTAATCACCAAGGT
This sequence comes from Desertibacillus haloalkaliphilus, assembly GCF_019039105.1. Taxonomy (NCBI): domain Bacteria; kingdom Bacillati; phylum Bacillota; class Bacilli; order Caryophanales; family Bacillaceae; genus Desertibacillus; species Desertibacillus haloalkaliphilus. The sequence goes on from NZ_JAHPIV010000016.1 coordinate 79,212, forward strand.
CTTAGCTCCGCGTTGCTTCACATACTTCATAACCTCTACAGTCCGCTTCGTATAACGCGAAAAGCCAAAACCAATGACAAGATCCTCTTCTGTAATATCTAATAAATGCTCTGATACGCCATCAGCCTGATCTACCAACTCAGTATTCTGCAAAACGAGATCAAGATAAAATTCTAAAAATAACGCAATACTAGCAGCGCTACGATAGGCAATAATGTAAATCCGCTTCGCATTAACAATATCGGTTACTGCTTGTTGAAAAACTTCTGTATCGATTTGATGTAACGTTGTTTTTAAATTCTGAATATCATCTGATAGAATCTCTTTTAACGCACTTTCAGGTTCTTCGGTTGCATCAGTCGTACGTGCAAACACTTCCGCTGACGTCCACTTTCGTTGCAAAGCTTCCTGAAGATGGCGCTGTAAATCTGGGTAACCTTTATAGTCAAGAAAAACCGCAAAACGAATCACTGTCGCCTCCCCTACCCCGACGGTTTTCGCGAGCTTAGAAGCCGTTAAAAATGGAGCTGTTTCAGGGTAGGTAATTAAATAATTAGCAATCTTTTTTTGTGATTTACTCATTTTATCTTGAAGATCAATAATTCGGCGATAAACGTCACTTTCAATCATCATGATCTCATCCTTTAAAACCGAGTCCCTCCAAACAACTTCGTTAACACCTTATCATAAGCTTTCACTGTCTTCTCGACTTCCTTCATTGTATGAGCCGTAGATAAGCTGTATCGATTCAATGGTTTTGTATATATCCCTTCATTTAATAAATGAAGATCAATTTCCTTTCTTGTTGACAAGTCGGTTTGTTGGAGATCTCGATAGTTTAATATTTTCTCTTTATTTGTTAATACTACACTAAATATCGATCCCATGCCAACCGCTTTCATTGGAATTCCTCTTGAGTTAAAGAGCTCCTCTAATCTTGACTTTAACTGATTTGTCATTTCAAATACGTGATCAATTTCCTTTTCAAGGACTTCAATGGTTGCAAGCCCTGCAGCTAAAATAGTCGGATGGCCATTATACGTGCCACTATGGAAGAGGACATCTTTCGCTGACGATGTTTTGCTCTGACTGCTATCAAACACATCGGAGGACGAGGTCGGTGAACTGACCATCATGATCTCTTCTGTTCCACCAACGATTCCAATCGGGTATCCACCGCCAACAACCTTCCCTAGTGTCGTCAAGTCTGGTGTAATCCCATATATTGATTGCGCGCCACCAAGCCCTAAGCGAAAGCCTGTTTTTACTTCATCAAAGATGAGGACAATTCCTAGCTCCTCTGTTAGCTTTCGCAGTCCATCCATAAACGACTGTTCAGCTGGAATAAAGCCACCTTGAACAGGTTCAATCATGACAGCCCCAATCTCATCTTTATGCTTCGATAGGATCGTTTTACAAGCGTCAAGGTTATTAAATGGTAAGATAATTGTATGCTCTTCGTGATACGCATCTACCCCACTAGATTCAACGACAGGAGCGGGGTGGTTTTCGTCTCCAGCCTCTTGTAGCGATGGACTAACACTTAATAACACTTGATCGTAGCCGCCATGATAATGGCCTTCAAACTTAGCAATTTTGTTTTTACCTGTATAAGCAGCAGCTAAGCGAAGTGCGAGTAATGTGGCTTCCGTACCTGAATTCGTATAGCGAAGTAAATCAATACTTGGATAATGTTCTTTTATTTTTTTTCCCATTTTATATTCAAGCTCATGTGGTGTTCCAAATAAACATGTGCCGTTGTCCTGAAACTGTTTGATCACGGCATCCTGAATCGCCTTGTGACCATGCCCTAACATCAATGCACCATATGATAGTAAATAATCAATATAGTCGTTCCCATCAACATCAGTCACATAAGCACCTTTTGCCTTTTTCATCACAAGCGGATATGGCGCAAATGATTTAATATTGGCCGTCACACCACCTGGCATAACCTCTTTTGCTTTCTCCATAAATGCATAGGAGCCTTCTGTCTTTTCAATAAACTCAAGCATTGGGTGATCGATCTTTTTGATCGCCATTAGTTATTCCCTCACTTTTAAGAAAGTTTTCTTTCTTTGTTATTATCATATGAATGATTTATTCCATAGTATACTACTTTTTCACAAATTTGAAGTATAAAATTCAAATTTAAATAAAAACGAATGTAAAATTTCATACATTCACCTATTCATTCATTATGAAATGAAGTACAGATTTCATTTCATAACTAAAACGATAAGTCAAGATTCATAATGATGTGAAACCTAGTCAATTATGAAGGTTACACTTCATTTTTTTACATTATTAGAATTTTTCTTTCTTTTTTGACGTTTTATCACCTTAGTTGTTATAATCATTTTGGTACAAGATAGAAGAATTAAAAGGGGAAGGTGATCGAACATGGCACAACCTAAGTACATTATGAATTTGGATAAGGTAGATCAAATTCCAGAGCAGGAAAAAGAAAAGTTAAAACAAATTACTGACAAATTTGTCTTTCGTGTAAATGAGTATTATTTGAGTTTAATTGATTGGGAAAATCCGAACGATCCTATACGAAAACTTGTTATACCAAATGAAGGGGAATTAGATGAGTATGGGCGCTGGGATGCTTCCGATGAAGACACAAACTATGCCGTACCAGGCTGCCAGCATAAATATAAAACAACAGCTCTTCTTATCTGTTCTGAAGTATGTGGGGCTTATTGCCGTTACTGCTTTAGAAAGCGTTTATTTAGAAATGACGTAAAAGAAGCAATGTCAGATGTTGATCCAGGACTTGACTATATTGCTAGAACACCTGAAATTAATAACGTTCTACTTACGGGTGGCGATCCACTCATTCTAGCAACGAAAAAGCTACGATACATTATTGAGCGATTACGTGCGATTGACCATGTTAAAATTATTCGTATTGGTTCAAAATTACCAGTGTTTAACCCGATGCGCATCTATGAAGATCAAGAGTTGCTAGATCTTATCCGTGAATATTCAACACCGGAAAACCGAATTTATATTATGGCACATATTAATCACCCTGTTGAAATCACTGAAGAAGCAAGAAAAGGGTTCCAAGCACTACATGATGCTGGTGCGATTGTTGTCAACCAAACACCTGTATTAAAAGGAATCAACGATGATCCTGCCGTCCTAGGAGAATTATTAGATAAGCTTTCATGGGCAGGGGTGACGCCTTACTACTTCTTCATTAACCGCCCTGTTGCAGGAAACAACGACTTTGTCTTAACACTTGAAGAAGTTTACAATATCGTTGAAGAAGCGAAAGCTAGAACATCAGGACTAGGTAAACGTGTAAGACTTTCAATGAGTCACACATCTGGTAAAATCGAGGTATTAGCGATTGAAGATGGAAAAGCTTATCTAAAATATCACCAATCACGAGATAATAATTACGGTAAGTTTATGGTTCTTGACTGTCCAAAAGACGCAGCTTGGTTTGATGACTTACCAGGTAACGAACAATACTGGACACCACCACAGAAAAAGACAGAAGAAGTTGTATCTGTTAATGAAATGCCTGATATGCCACAAAAAAAGAAATCACTAGCAAACTCTAAATAATAAAAAAGTGCAGGAATATTCCTGCACTTTTTTTGCGTTACTGTTCAATTGTCGACCTTACAAACTCACTTACCCTTCATCTTCACCTCGGTACATACCAGGTGCGACTCCATATGGATACATATGATTATAATCAAGGTCATCCATTACATCGTTAATAAATTCATGCTGGCCCGGAACAGCCTCATAATCAGGATGAGCATCTGTAGCTGGTGACGCTACATGCCCAGGCATTGCTCCGGGTGGCTGAGCAGTATGTTGGTTATCTGGCAATGCCCCTGGATGCGGTGTTGCCCCGTATCCGGGCATCATTCCAGGTGCTGGGCCTGCTCCGTGTCCAGGCACCATTCCAGGTGCTGGGCCTGCTCCGTGTCCAGGCACCATTCCAGGTGCTGGGCCTGCTCCGTGTCCAGGCATCATTCCAGGTGCTGGGCCTGCTCCGTATCCAGGCATCATTCCAGGTGCTGGACCTGCTCCGTATCCAGGCATCATTCCAGGTGCTGGACCTGCTCCGTATCCAGGCATCATTCCAGGTGCTGGACCTGC